>DAJP01000036.1:0-2594 GCA_002496355.1 Euryarchaeota archaeon UBA346
CCGTCAAGGGTGATTGTCCAACCGACATTGGATAGATCGGTCGTTCCCGTGTTCGTTATCGTTGCTGAGACGCCAAAACCACCCTTTATGGTGATCTCCACGGGTAAGGCATGTTGGATCGTAAAGCTGCTTGATTTCTCTGTTTCCTGGTTACCTGCATTGTCGATGGAATAGAAGCGAACCGTATGAGAGCCATCGTTGGTGACATCAAAAGCTCCGGTATAATCGGTCCATGCGCCATCGTCGAGTTTGAATTTTGTAACGTTCACGCCAGACTGCGCGTCTGTCGCACTGAATGTCACGGTGACATCACTTGTGTAGATGTCGCCATCCAATGTTCCCTCCAGTGTACAGGTCGTGACTGGTGGTGTGGTATCTTCCGTGCCACCGGTTCCCGTCACTTCGAAATCATCCATGAAGAATGCATACACATCATAGGAAAAGACATGGATGGCGATATAGATGGATTGCCCTGTATATGCGGAGATATCAACGGTGTACTGCGTCCAGGTCACGGGCGCATCGTTATTGACTTGAAGAATCGTAAAACTCGCCGGGTCGGTATCGGTCGTCGACACACCGATTTCGAAATCCTCCAGTCCGTACTGATCGTCTAATGAGCGTGCCCAGAGCGACACGGTATCAAAGGTTGTTGCCGCGAGCTGTGGGGTGAACAACCAGTCATCATTGGGAGCCATCGCAGTGACGGTATCCCAGCAGGACATGTATTTCACACCTGTATGCGCATTGAAGGTCTCATCGAGTGGTGGTGTGGTTTGCGTCGGGTTAAAGATCATGTAAGACCCGGTGTAATACTCATTTGGCCAGTCAACACCCTCCATGCCCCAGGTTTGACCGCCTTCTCCATCGAAGGTTGTCCATGGTGCAAAATCATCGACGATGAAGTCCTCGTAGGTCTCGAAACTATCCGAGAACAGGACGTCTCGGTCCGTTGCGAACGCATTTTCTCCGACCTGCGTCCCAGTAATTGTTCTTGTGGTTGTGTTCATTGCCGATGCTGGTAGGATGAGAGCAAAGGCGATACAACAGACGAAAGCTGCCTTTCCGATATTCTTCTTACTTATTTTCATATGTTTATTCCCCTAGATACAACAAATCTTATCAGATTAATAATAATATTTAAAGAAATATTGGACAAAATGAAATATTTCATATATTTATTTTGCAGATGACAAAAAAACAAGAAATCGACGCAAGACCCTTCTTTTCCTTATATTCGGTCTGAAAACGGAAAGAAAACATACATTCTATCAAAGATGGTATGTCCGAAAGAATCAATTATTCTTCGTATCATTATAGGACGATAAACAGAAAATCCTTATACACGATCTGTCCGGACTGCATATAGATAGAATTTATTTTTGAATGCAACCAATCTTCCGGGGGGATACTAACCTTGATGATATACAATTTTGTCGTCAGAAGCCTGGTATGAACCTGAAACAGACAATCCCCCTTCTCATCGGTTTGCCCATTATATTTATAGAACAATCCTTTCACACTGATATTGGCTCCCATGTAAGGATGCAAACCCTCTCCGGGGGTATAGACTGAGACATGGATGAGGAGATATCCGGTCAACATCAACGGCGCTGCAGTATCCTGCAAATCGGATGTGTGCTGTTCAACAACAGAAGCCACGGCAGGTTCTTGTTCTGAAACCACAGTAGATGATGAGACTACTGGTAGAACCATCAGCATCATGAACACAAATAAACAACATAACACTCTGTTTTTCTTCATGATTATCACCATATCCACAGATTTATAAGAGATAGATGTATAAAAACCTACCCCTCCGTAGCGCAATATTTAAGTCCCATACGTTGTTTCTGAACCAATATTTAAGATAGAGGAGAGAAAAGCTATGTCAAAATTAGGTCAAGCAAAAGTATTAGGCGGAATAGGGGCACTCTTATCGCTCTTAGTAGTGGTCCCAAGCATCGGGTTCATCATCGGTCTTGTTGGACTGATCCTGGTGTTTATCGCAGTCAAGTACATTGCAGAAGAAACAAAAGACCATGCCATATTCCACAACTACCTGATGAATTTCATCTTTGATATCATCGCCATCGGTGCGGTGATCGGCATCATGATCATGGCATTTGGTGTCTCCGGGGGTATGTCCTGGGCCAACGCCCTACAAGGCAAGGATTTCACTGATTTTGATTCATTTTGGTCATCATTCGGCACTCTGTTTGTCGGCTGCGCCCTTGCTTTGGTCGTCGCGTGGGTCATGCTGCTCATAGGAGCACTATATCTGAGAAAAAGCTACAACAGCATCGCGGAACATACCAAAGTAGATCTCTTCAAGACCACAGGATTAGTCAATTTCATTGGCGCTGCAACCCTGATCATCGTCATAGGTTTTTTCATCATCATCGTGGCAAGAATCCTTGAGATCGTCTCTTATTTCTCATTACCTGAGAACCTCCCGGCTCCAACAGAACCGCCAAAACCACAGACACCTTAAGAAAACAAATCTTCTTCCTTTTTTTTTATTTTTTATCCAATCCTACAATACTCTTTGAAAAATAACTACGCAAGTCCTTGAGTTAGATCTGCTAAAAAAA
>DAJP01000036.1:2970-3329 GCA_002496355.1 Euryarchaeota archaeon UBA346
GGAAACAGGTTCGGGAACATCCCCAGTAGATGCTGGAAGAACCCCAGCAGGGTGAATTTATATTCCGTTGGCATCGCAATGGTCCATATTCCCCAGTCGCTTTCTGAATCCATGGAGTCTTTTGCTTTGACTTTCACTATGTAAGACCCTTTTTCAGCCCAGGAATGAGTCTGATGGATCATGGTGCCTGAAAGATACGGTCCCAGCCACTCGGTCGTGGTGTTGTCACCCCAGTCAATAAAGTAATAGATGTTCTGATCCTGACCGTCTGTTGTGATCATATTGAACAGGTACGGGCTACCTGGTTTTCCCTCTGCTGGACCGGTGACTTCAGGGATACTCGGTGGTGTGTTATCGGT
>DAJP01000103.1:0-11319 GCA_002496355.1 Euryarchaeota archaeon UBA346
TATATATTAACCATATTAGAAATCAGAAAACCGGTGAAAAAAACATCGATTGGACTATTTATACCGCCATGATCAGCGTTGTTATAATATATAATATCATGAATTAGATTCGATTAATTAGGAACATCGAATTCTAATTGGATAAAACAAATATCTGGCATGAATTAGCAAAGAAAAAAAGTTGTTCATTTTTAAAACAAAGAAATAAAAGAGAAGTGGAGTGAAGGATCTTTCACTCCAATAGGTGGTTTTCCTCTACTGCTGCTTCTGTTGCAGGACCTGCACGTTATTATAGTACTGAGTTTGGTAACCTGCTTCGTACGAGGTGACGACATCACTCATTTTTGAATTTCCAGCAGCATCATAGACGATACATTGTGATGTCTGTATCTTCCCATCTACTAAGAACTCGTACGGCTCGGTTGTAGCAGTCCCAACAAGGGCGTCATCAGCATAGAACTCGACAAGCACGATTCCGCTTACAAGGTCCTCAGCGGTCAACTCGAGCAACCATTTGTTCTTCAAGGCGTTCTGTGCTGTCGCGGTGTACTCAATGATTGTCGGTGCGGTCTTATCGATCTTAAAGCTGACGTTCTTTACTTCTTCGATGTTTGGCGGTATTGCTTTATCGTCGGAGTAGAAATAGACCGTATGCTCACCATCGGTGTTCACAATAATGGGCGTATCATAGACGGTCCAGTCAGTGGCGTCATCGACTTTATAATAGGTGTGGTTGACACCCATCGGCCATTTATTACCACCAATGCCTTTGAATGATTTACCTGCGGGATCTGTCGCCGTCAGCATCACCATGACATTTGAGACAAACCAGTTGTTCTGTCCGATGGTTCCGGAAACCTCCGCTGTGGTCTCTGGAGGAGTTGAATCAGGTGCTTGAATCACGAATGTCATTGTTTTCTTATCGTTGTTCGGAGAATCATCCCCCGGCAGTATCGTTTTCATTTCGACTTTGAATTCCCCTTCATCAGTATTTTCAAAGGTGACATCAGGGAAGATGACATCGGTTGACAACCCGCTGGATAGTACAGGTATCGTCGCATTCGACTCGTAGAACAGAATATCGTCGTCGCCTACGACTTTCCAGATTTTTGCGTTCACCAGGATATCGTATTCAGTAAAAGAACCATAATTATTCACGATACCAGCGACCGCATAGGTACCTGGGGGCCAGTTCCCGCTAGGTCCTGTAGGCTCGGTAATCTGAGAAACACCGGTGTCATGGATGTACGTCAACGTAATCCAATTGACCATTTCGTTATCGATTGGATTCCCATCAGATATCAACCCATAGTATTCCAATGAGAGATCATCCATGTAGACGCTGTTGCCGTATTCGCTTATACCAAGGAACCCAATGTACACCGAGGTTTCCTCTGCATAGGCGGAGAAATCAAAGGTGTGTTCTTCCCAATGCGCAACAGAGGCGTAACGGTCGACAGAGCCGATCGTGTTCCAGGTTGATCCATCGGTGGAAAGTTGAACCTCTACACGGTCGTATGGAGGAGTTGAATATCCAGGATCGTGATACATCCACATCTTCGCTTGGATAGTAGAGGACTCAATACTTGAGAAGTCAATGGGGTTGGAGAGGTATAACCGAGCGCTGTTGCCGTTGTTGATATAATAGGAATCATACTGTGCCATATGTGTTCCACCAGGGGGGAGGACTCCACTGGGATAGGAGCTCGTGGTGACAGCGTCCCATTCATTATCTGGATCTGAGCCGCTGACCATCACTTGTTGCCATCCGGCTGGTCCCCAATTGGTCGGTACCCAGTTCTCATTGAAGGTGGTGGTATATACCGTTATCAGCGTTCCGAGCTTTACATCGTCAATGTACCAATAATTAATGTTAAACGTATATCCACTGAAGGTGAACCGTATCTGGAATATCGCAGATCCAATACCATTCGCGGTTGATAACGGAATAACAACGGTTGATGCAGGGATAGACGCGGTTGGTGAAACAGACCACACCGTACCCCAGGTTATCCCATCTGATGATGTTTCGACCTTCAATGTATATGGTGTCGTGTAATGGTTAACAGAGTGTTTAAAGGACAATGTCAACTCGGTATAGGCACTCGTATCGATCGAGCCTGAGACGAAACTGAAATTTCCCGTCATAGACGGAGAGTAGGAAAATTTCAGCTCCGGTGATGTCCCACCAGCGTTAACAGTTAAGCTCTGACTCCAATGAGTATCTCCCGACGGGGAGACCTGCCAACCCAATGGCCCCCAGCTTGGAGGCACCCAGTTCTCATTAAAAGTCGTCGTATAAATTGTTACTAATGTTCCAAGTTTGACATCATCGATATACCAATAATTGATATTATTGCTGTATCCACTGAACGTGAACCGCATCTGGAACGTAGAGGACCCAATACCCTCAATCGAGGACAATGGGATAGCAACCGTCGAAGCAGGAATATCAGCAGTCGGCGAAATCGACCAGACAGCACCCCACGCGCTACCATCTATGGAGGTTTCAACCTTCAACGTGAACGGGTTCGCATACCAATCCACGTAATGTTTTAAAGACAGCGTCAAAGCGGTATAGGCACTTGTGTCGATAGGACCGGAATAGAAACTCAGATTCGCGGTAACCACCGGTGAATAGGAGAATTTCAGCTCCGGTGATGTCCCACCAGCGTTAACAGTTAAGCTCTGACTCCAATGAGTATCTCCCGACGGGGAGACCTGCCAACCCAATGGCCCCCAGCTTGGAGGCACCCAGTTCTCATTAAAAGTCGTCGTAAAGATCGTCACCAACGTCCCAAGTTTCACATTGTCGATATACCAATAATTGATATTGTAGCTATATCCACTGAACGTGAACCGCATCTGGAACGTAGAGGACCCAATACCCTCAACCGAGGACAATGGGATAGCAACCGTCGAAGCAGGAATATCAGCAGTCGGCGAAATCGACCAGACAGCACCCCACGCGCTACCATCTATGGAGGTTTCAACCTTCAATGTAAACGGGTTCGTAGACCAATCTACATAATGTTTGAAGGATAAGGTTAAGGCAGTATAAGCACTCGTGTCAATTAGTCCGCTGACGAGGCTGATGTTACCTGTTACCGCGGGAGAGTAATAGAATCGCGCTTCCGGTGCTGCGCCTCCTGCGTTTGCTGAACTGACGACACTCCAATGGGTGTCACCGGTGGGTGTCACTTGCCAGCCGAGGGGACCCCAGGTTGCGGGAACATAATTTGTTGCGAAGTTTTCCATGTATCCCACGCCCTCGAAGTTCTGTGTATAAATGGAGGTAGCCCCGGACTTGATCTTGAAATCGTCCACGTACCAATACATCCCGTTATTATCCATATATTGGAAGCGGACCTTGACACTAGATTGCCCTGCAGCCCATGAGGAGATGTTAAAGGTGCGTACCGCGGGACCGTCACTAGCTGCGTTGTAATACGCAATGACATAGGGGAAGGTTACACCACCATCCGTGCTTCCATTGACAAATCCCTTAGAGATCGCACTGTAACGGTAGAAGTAATGCCAGAACTCAAGGGTGACCGTCGTCAATGCAGAGCAGTCGATACTGGGGCTGATTAACCACTCATTTTGGGTTTCTGTCGGTGAATAATAGACCCGTGCGAATTGACCCTGGGCAGGATACGAAGTTGTCGAGTACCGATGCCAGTCATTATTATCCCAGACCTGTGGTGATTGTGACCCATAGTTTGCAATCGCCCACCCTGTTGGGGGGTTGTTCCCATAGAGCCCCCAGATGGCTCCAACGAAAAAGTCATCGAAGTAGAAGTAGTCCGTGAGGGTGGCATCAGCAGTGCTGGTAAAGCGGAACGCGATTTTAACGTTGGCTTGACCCGCTGCCCATGAGGTGATATATCTGTTTTCTGCGGTGCTAGATGTTGCTGTATAGTTGACGATATAAATCGGCCATGTCGCACCACCATCGATACTACCACGGACCTGACCAGTGGAATCTCCACCAGTGGTTGCCCGGTAGAAGTATTTCGTGAACTGGAGCGAGACGTTGGTCAACGCGGAACAGTCAATTGTTTTACTGATAATCCATTCATCCTGGGCTTGTGCATTAGACCCTGATTCATTGACCTTGGGGTACACCGTTGTTCCTGACTGATACATCCACCATTTCCCAGTAGGGTTGGTTATTTGCGTGGTCCAACCGGTTGGAAGTGCATAATAACCTGCGACGTAATTATTGAAGAATTCAGAGACGACCGGCACTTCATTCCCAATCCAGAAACCGTCGAAGTAGAAATAATCAGTAAGGTTGCTATCAGCGGTGCTGACGAACCGGTACCCGATCTGCACCGAAGGTTGATTAGCCGCCCAAGCAGAGATATCAATATCCTCACTATACGACACACCACCGGTCGCCGTATACGTCTTAATAAGAGTCGGCCACGACACACCACCATCAATACTACCAACAACCTCAACATAGGAATCACCATTTGAGGCCGCCCTATAGAAATACGCCGAGTATTGAAGCTTCACCACCGTCAAACCAACCAGATTGAACACCGGTGATGTCAGGAACTCATTCTGAGCCAGATTCAACGAACCAGTTTCCTGACATTTTGATGTATGTGTTGAACCTGTTCCATACACAAACCATGTCGACCCTGGATTTGACTGTGTCACGGTCCACCCAGCAGGGATATTGTAATAACCCGCGGAGTAGCTACTAAAGCTCTCTGTCGCAACAGAGACATCGTTTCCAATCCAGAAATTATCAAAGTAGAAATAATCAGTAAGGTTACTGTCTGCGTCACTGACGAATCGATATCCGATGGTGACACTTGGTTGATTTGCTGCCCATGCGGAGATATCGATGTTTTCAGAATAACTCACTCCGCCGGTGGCAGTATAGGTCGTAATGAGCTGCGGCCAGGACACCCCGTTATCGAGACTTCCAACGACCTCCACGTAGGAGTCGCCATTGCTGATTGCTCGGTAGAAATACGCAGAGTACTGGAGTTTTATCGTGTTCATCCCATTAAGATTATACGATGGTGAGGTGAGTAACTCATTTTGAGCAAGATTTAGTGACCCAACCTCATCACATTTCGATGTGTGGGTCGTACCTGTTCCATACACAAACCATGTTGAAGCAGGATTTGACTGTGTCACGGTCCACCCTGCGGGAAACTCGTAATGACCGGCGATATAGGACTCAAAGCCTTCTGAACCAATGGTGTTGAATCCACCAAGTGATGCGGTCGCAGTTACTCGATAGTCAAGGTCAAAACCAAGGGTGATATCAGAGGGGGTCCAGTCTGGGAATACCACGTTTGTGGTTTCTCCAGCATCTAAGTCCACCGGTATTGTTTCATCATATTCTTGAATGAAATCAACCATGTAAACCTTCACATTATCGACTTCATAATACCAATCCCAGCTATCTGCGAAATAATGGAAACGGATTTGGACGTTGGCGTTCCCGCAATACGGTGAGATATCAAATTGGACATCCTCACCAGGACCAGACGGACTATGATCGGTTGTCCAGTGTTGAAGATTCGTCCAGGTTGCACCACCATCTATGCTGATATCGACATCTGCATAATCACCGCTCAGCGAATTGAATGCGGCCGTATATGAAAAAATCGCACTAGAAACGGTGGATAGATCCATTGATGGTGAAATCAACGCGCAATCCATCGGCCAAGGTCCACTTGAACCAATATCGTCTGCATCAGCATCAGCACAGTATCCTGATCCACCAGCATAGTTCGGTCGTGCATCAACTGTTTGATCATTTCTCACCCAACCATGGTTCTGTATGATTTGATTGGTCCATCCTGTTGGCGGGAACGTCCCTTCAAAATACTCTTCTAAGTATAAGGTGTACTGAGCTTTCTCTATAAGCATGTTGACATCGACAGCCTCGTCATTTTGTCCATTGTTCGCCAAAACAACCTCCGGTGTCTTTGTCTCCGCTTGCCCATCGGTCGGTGATACAATCTGTGTGATTGCCACATCATGGAAGTACCCGAAATGTAATGTGAATGGTGCATTAAGGTAGTTATCAGCTGGTGTTGCATCACCTCCTAATGTTACTAGTGCTTCAGCCAGATAATCAATGTCGACATTCTCTTGTACATTCATATCCCCCGGAGTCCAGGATGGCATGATTACCTGGACAGTGCTTCCAGAAACGATATCGAGGTATTGAGTTTGGTCGTATTCATTGATCCATGAGCTTGAGGTGATACCAACATCATCGATGAACCATCCGGGATACTGCACCGAGGTATCAGATCCAAAATGGAAACGAATCTTCACTTCCTGTCCGCTATAGGCACTCAAATCAACGGTTTCTTCCTCCCAATATTTCTGGACATGACCGGTCCAAATCGGCTCAGGATACAAGGGGTTTGCCGTGTTGGCAGTCCCTGTATACCCGCCCGCGGGTGTCAGAACAGTCCAAGTTGATCCCCCATCGGTTGATATTTTAATATTACAACCATCATAGGATGCCTCCGTATCATACCAGTGCCAGAATCCGAGTTCCGCGTACGGTGGTACAACGAACAAAGGCGTATCTAACTTATTGTTACATGAAGCAGGATAATTCGCATCAAGGTCAGTTCCCCATACCTTCACACCAGAATGAGCACCGCTAGGACCTGTGGATTGAGTCGGTGTCCCCCATTCCCAGACAACTGAGGGTGTACCAGATCCAACATATCCTCCGTTCGTCGCTTCGAAATTCTCAATGGTTCCACTCACTTCACGTTTCCCAATGATTACATTCAATGGCACATTGTACTCATCGGTATCACCAACATTTGTGACTGTCACGAGTGGTGCGATCGAGCCAGCGTTGCCACTACTTGGTGCATCGATGCTTTCAATCACCAAATCATGGTCCGCTCTTGTTTGAGCAAGAGGTAAAGAATATGACGGATCTTCTATGTTTGTAGCCTCAGAGGCTTGTGTTGTTTCATTTGATATGGTTGACTTTTGTGCGATACCTGCTGATGCCGCACTACCGAAAAAAAGTGCAGCAACCAGTAATGTAGTCAACAGATATAGTGTTTGTACTAGCCTTCTCTTCCAAAAATTAGTTTGTATTTTCATTATCGATTCCCCCAACGAATTAATAAATATATCTTATACTCCTTAATATATGTTTCTTTAAATAATAAATAATAACGATTATCTAAAATAATAGCAAAAAACACGACTTCAACAAGAATATACAAATTCAAGAAGAACATAATTTATTTGATATGTGCCATTCTTGTATTGAATAATCAATATTATTAAAATTCTGCAGATTTAATAAAATTATTACACAGGAAAACAAAAAAAGAAAAAAAAGGAGATAGGGTTTATTCCACTATCTTTAAGACCATTGGCCCGAACAAGGTAGCGGTCGCTGTTTTCTGGATATCTCCGACAATCACAAGGACATCCACTCGACCGAACCCGAACACAAACCCTGTTTTTGCTTTTGGGCTAAACCCAGGCATGATCTTGGTAAAGGTCCCCGTGGTCTCCTTGCCGAGGAACACGAGTTTTCCATCCAGTGTGATAGACCAATCAACATTCGTCGCATCCCCAGCACCAACGTTGCGTATCTGTGCAGAGATACTTCCGAAACTGGAAGTAAGGTTCCCGATCTCAAGCCGAGGCAACGCGATGATGCTGATCTGAGCGGGATCTGACCAGCCGCTCTCCAGATCCAATGTGTCCTTTGCCTTGACCATGATCGTGTAGTCTCCAACCGCATTCCAGGTATGAGTCAGACTGACAGTATCCCCCGAGTTATAGGGACCAAGCCATTCGCTGATCACATCGCCCCAGTAGACCATGTAATACACATCATTGTTCTGCGGGTCAGTAGTACTGGTTGTAAAGGTATACTCTAAACCAGCCTCACCAGAAACTGGTCCAGTTGGCTTTGCTGGAGTCTTCGGTGGCGTGTTTTCCCCAGGGGACTGGCCTCGCCAGATCTCCACGGAGGAGTCACCAAGCACGTTATACTCCTCGAAATAGTACTGCGACATCCCTCCACCACTGTAATACTCATAGAGGTAAAGCAGACCCTTGTTGGTCATAAGACCGATGGTCACAAGGTTATCCTCCCACCAGGCTTTGAACATACGGCGTTCAAGAATATCATCTTCATCCCAGTAAGAATAGGTCGTCGCACCCCAGAAGGCGATACCACCTTTATGTGGTGCACGCAACCAGGTCTCCCCGAAACATTCACCGACAGTGAACTGGTTTGTAAGACAAGCGTGGCTGCAGACAAACGGATACATTCCGTCGTTAATCAACGCATTGACATTCCCTTGATCAAAGACAGGACCATCTGCCCAATAATCAGTTCCACCATGCCCAGAATAGATACATAAACTGCGGCCATCATTCAACGCATTCGTCACCTTTTGTGTCGTGTTCCCTGAATAATATGAATAGATCTTATCGCAGGTGTAATTATTCGGGTTCAGGTAGGTGTCAATAACAAAATTATGGCTACCCTCAGAAACCTGATGGTTATCAGTGGACGCCAGAAACGCTGCTTTCTTAATCCATGCGTCATCAGGGAAGGTGCCTCCTTCGTAATACAGTGTCTTATCGACCATATTAGTGACCTGCTCAGCAGTAGCACCAGGGAACCGGCTAATCACAACATCAGCAAAATAATTCCCTGAATCAATGGTCACATAATATAAATCTGTACAAGTTCCTGTCTCCGAACCAGTCCAGCTTGGAATCTGTGCCACATCACCAACTAACAAGATATAAGCCGGTGGTATCGGCCAGGTGTTATACGCATCAACGATGTAGTTCTTAATGTTCTCCTTGGTTGGACTACCAGCAATCTCAGATGTTTTTGTTACCGTGACGTCAAAACCCTTAGAATCCTTCCAATCAGCCAATGGTTGGATTGCATCAACAAAATCATCATGAACGATGATGAGGTATCCTTCCTGTCGTGGACCGAGCTGTTCAGTTCCTTTTAAATCCCCATAGTTCACAAACGATGTTTCGAACAACTGATCAAATGACGCTGTGGTATACCGATCGATATTCTGAGCGGTCTTCACAAGATCGCTTCCAGGCAGATCAATGCGTAACACGCATTGAGTCATAATCCGTAGTTCACCAGAGACCGGGTTATATTGGATAGGGGATACCTGCAGGAACGCTATCTGCCTGCTTCGTAACTCCCCAAGTGCTTTGACGGTCGCTATAGAACTTGGCTGGGATGCATCCATCGTATAGAATACATCATTTTTAGAAAATGGAACAGTCGCTCCATCGATTTTAATCAACGAGGGCTGCACCGGAGCTACGATAGATGGCAAGTTTAATGATTCCAATGAAACAGTCTCCCACGAGATAGATTCGACAACAAGCTGAGGAGTTGCACCTTGTGGGATCTCAAAAAACCGGGAGATCATTGGGAGCTGTGCGTCACCTATGACAGTGGAGACGCCTTCCTCAGGGAGTTGCACTGTAGCATAGGTCTGTCCTGCAAGCATAAGTTGACCAAACTCAGGTAATGGTGGAGTGATGGTGACTGTAATGAAGGGGAGGTCCCCAAGATGGAAACTCGATTCCACAGTGTTATCATAGGCCGATGGTGTTGTATGCACTGCGCTTACTCCGATTGAAAACAGGAGGACCAGCGCAACAGTTGCTTGAATAATTATTTTTTTCCTATTATTCCATGTCATTCTTCATATCCCCTAGTATGTACTCTACTACTAATTAACACTAACAAAATTCGTATTTATATATGTATCGACCCTATGAAAACAAATCAGTCCACAAAAAAACAGTTATCACTCCATTAAAACAGGATATTCCTTCAGGAGGTTTCTGAACAAAATCTTAGCTATTTTCTCTAGAAAGAGTTCTTTAAAACCTAAGTACAAAATTAAAAGAAAAAGAGAAGAGATGAAAACATTATTGTTGGATTATAACAAAGGGGCCAAGAAGGAATGCAGACGCGTTTTTTTGAGCGGTATCCGCAGTCACCGCTATGGTCACCTTACCAAGGCCGAAGAGAAAACTCGTCTGAATCTTAGGACTCAACCCAGGTATGATTTTCATAATTGTTCCAGTTGTCTGCCGACCAAGAAGAACTAGACCCCCCTGCAGGGAAATCGACCAGGAGACATTGACCGCATCACCAGCACCAGTGTTTTGAATCTTTGTCGTAATACTCCCAAAACCACCAGTAATCTCACCGATCTCCAGATGAGGTGCATCCTCAATATGAACAGTAATAGAATCAGACCATCCGCTTTCGACACCCTCAGTATCTTTTGCTTTCACTATCACAAGGTAATCACCGGAAGCGTTCCATCGATGAGTCGCCTGAGCAGTAGCACCAGAATTAAACGGACCAAGCCAGGGGCCAATGATGTCCCCCCAGGACCATTGGTAGTACACTTGCTGTGATTCAGGGTCGGTCGTCAAAGTCGTATATGTATAATCAATGTTCGTCCCACCAGCTGTCGGACCATCTGGTTGCGTTGGGTTACCCGGGGGTTGATTTTGATTCGCTGTCGCTTGATTTTCCACCGCATCGATATCAACACCAGGTCTCACTTCAGAGGGATTCCCGTTTCCATCATCAACTATTTTTACATAACGAGCTGACTCGACAGACCCATTCGCAAGGTCGAACTCTGCAGTCCCCATCCCAGACCCGAGAGACACCCAGGGTCCTTGCCAATCACTTGAGACATACACTTGGTATCCGTCGCTCGATGCGTCCCCTTCGTGGACCTTCAAATCATTTGCATCCGGGATATCGACAATAGGATTCAACATATCAAGGATGATATAACCACCAACACCAAGCGATGCACAGTTATCATCAGGTATCCCAAGACATGCGATACCGTCTGTCGGATTGTTCTGATAATTATCAGATGGCGCATAGTACGCACAGGTGGTGACTTGATAGGCATAGTATTGTGGATAGGGAATCAGGGCGACATCTAAAACAGTTGGTTCATCTGCATCCACATCGACAGAAAATACCTTTTCCTGGAAACCATTGGCTTGATAATGAACCGTGTAACTCCCGGGCAATAGGATCTTATGGTAATCCCCAATTTCCAGGTCTGCAAAACACGGCCAAAACGCTTCCTCCACCCAGATGGTCGCAGGAATCGGCTGTCCCGTATTCGCATTAGTTACCACACCAGTAAGACCTATATCAGCAGCATCGATGATCTCCAGCATTGCGTCCCGGTTCAGGTTCCATGCTTGTTCTTCACCGGAGGATTGAACTTCAATTGTCCAGTCAATGTCACC
>DAJP01000103.1:11690-13995 GCA_002496355.1 Euryarchaeota archaeon UBA346
GCAGGGTTATCAGCTACAGGCTGGGTTTTATAATTCCAGACGTAATTGACGATATTACCTGAACAATGGAACGACAATGAAAGGACAAAGTTGTTCTGCACTGCGTTATTCCGCATCGCTTGAGTTTCTGGCTCCGAATAGGGTGTCGCGCTTTCCGGCATGTACCCATAATTCCTGTTCAGATCGACACCATGAGCATTATAACGAGTGTCTGCCTCATGTCCATCCGGATTCACCATAGGAATAATCCATATCTCCCGGTTATCAACCATTTCAGTAATCGTTGGATCACTACTGTAGTTTTCGACAAGCAACAATGCGAGATTCAATGGCAATTCAGCAGACATGTATTCATCACCGTGATGATTCCCACAAATACGCACCTCTGGTTCGTTCTCCTCATCATCAGGGTTGTCTGTTATCTTTAATCCCCAAAGGACACGCCCTTGCACAGTCTGTCCAAGCTCATATAAACGAGCGATGTCCGGGTAAGTAGCCGCGATATTTTGAAGTTCAGCGGTCATCTGGGAATAGGAATGGAAATCACGTTTGAATTCAGCTGAATAGATCCATCCATGTTCTTTTGCTACTAGGTCTGGGACAATTTCTGGTGAGTAACCCATCGAGGACAGCCAAGTGAATTCCTCTGTTGAGACTAAAACAACGACTGAAGTTTTTACTTGGTTAAGCTCAAGAATTGTAATATGTTTTTGAATAATATCTGAAAGGACACTTGGTTCAGAGAGCGGAACAGTAACAACCATTGATGGTAAAGTATCGTTGGTTATTTCTTGTGCGGTGAGAAACCCACCAAGTCCTATGGAGAGCATCAGTGTAAAAAACACACAGAACGTATAGCCTTTTTTCGAGATAGGAATTCTATTCTTCATATACGAATATCCCCCATTAACTGATGGAAACGCATTTCTTAAAGTTTATCATTTTTTGACTATCAAGATGAATTAAATATATTGGGTTCTTCTTGAAAGTCTATAGTGCAGGAAAGATTATCACGAGATTTCCTGCAATATTATATTTCTATTACTATATACAGGGTACTCCCATATATAAATATCGTTTTCCGGTTTTTTTAGTTCATTTGCTTTTCTTATTCCAATCTACTAAGTGTAGATTGCGTTATTCTTAATTCTAGAAATAATCGGTTTGAAAAAATCAGAAAAGAAACTTGAAATTCCTCAGAGACGGGGTTGCTGGAGGATTCGTTTGACTGATTCCTTCAATTTTATGATATCGAAGGGTTTTACGATATAATCTTCTGAGGCAAGATGGCCAATCCCTATACTCATCTCATCTCCCTTCGCTGTTAAAAAAACTATCGGGACGTTCCGCCACCGATCGTTTTGTTTTATCCGTGCTGCAACATCCCAACCACTCATCCCAGGCATCATGATATCCAGAAGAATAAGATCGGGTAGAGGGGTTGTTTGTTCTAAAAGTTGTAGACATTTCTCCCCACTATCCGCAGCAATGACTCGGAATTCTCCTGTTGGATCCTCTAAGACTTGTTTGACTGAGACAACGATATCAATATAATCATCTACGACAAGTATTGTTTTTACCATCCACTGTAATCAACTCATATTGAGTATATAAAATTAATGATATTTTTTCTATTCTTCAAAATTATACAGCTCTTCATCTATTGAGAAAAGTGGGAATTTCTGAAATGCTAGACGACTCAGCCGAAGGCAAGTTGTTCGAAAGCAAGACATTTAAAGAACGTTGGTATTATGTATCGGTGGAGATGGAAACCACTCAAATAAACCACCATAAGAGGGATGAGATGGGATCTTATGCTGGAAACTGCTGATGTTACTCGACAATTCATCGAAACAATCATAGACATCATTGGGAGAAAGACGTCACAAGAGTATGCAGTGATAACCATACAAAATCTTCTCAAGAGAATTCAATTAAAGTATTCGTTTTTGCGTGATGTGCAAATAAAAAATTCACGCTCATTAGAATTAGAAGGCATCGTATCAGTAAAAGATTCGCTTAACGATATCCCACCAAAAGACGTCGGAAGGGCCTTAAAGGAGCTAGTGGCTAAAATAATGGGTTCTCTTGGAAAAACCGCAGGGTTTTTCTTCATCCGGGAGACACGGGAAAAAATTGGTATCGAATGTGATAGAATACTCCTGAAGGAGATGGATGTTGATTTAACGCTAATGCAATCAACGATCATAATTGAGAGTAAGTCAATAAATGTTCTTGAAATACAGAAAAGTGATGTCATCCGACGATTCATAAAAGTACTCATCGAGGCGGTCGAGAAACAAAC
>DAJP01000022.1 GCA_002496355.1 Euryarchaeota archaeon UBA346
GACGAGGATCACATCGTAATAACCCATGGGACCGATACCATGGTCGAGACCGCAAAGAAGCTTGGTGAGACTATAAAAGATAAGACCATTGTCCTGACTGGTGCGATGATCCCGTATCGGTTCGGCAGCTCCGATGGGCTGTTCAACCTTGGGAGTGCCCTTGCGTTTGTTCAATCGCTGCCGCGTGGGGTGTATGTTGCGATGAACGGGCGGTACTTCACCTATGATAACGTCATGAAGAACAAGCAGCTTGGTGAGTTCGAAGAGCTGAAAGTCATCCAGTAGATTCCCTCTATTTCTTTTTTACAATAATCCGATGATGTACTTTGTATGATTTTTTTCTCCCTTGATTGACCATAAAGAAAACAATGAACACTAAGATTTTTCATCTGTTTAGAATTTTTATCACTTCCAAACATTTAAATGAATTCAGAGATTAACAAACGTCAGTGTAGAATTTGTAATCAGAAGGAAATAATGAATATCATGGTCATAACAAAAAGTATTGTCTGTATGATTGTTTTTTTGCTCATGGGTGTGTGCTTTGTTCCAAATCTGCAGGGCTCCTCTGAAAAAATCAATGAATCGTCATCTCTCCTGCAGAGTG
This sequence comes from Euryarchaeota archaeon UBA346, assembly GCA_002496355.1. GTDB lineage: Archaea > Thermoplasmatota > E2 > DHVEG-1 > DHVEG-1 > SM1-50. The sequence continues at coordinate 608 of DAJP01000022.1, forward strand.
ATAGGCGGGTCCCATGCGATAATATAACCGTACCGGATTGTGTCGAGGTAGGAGACCTCTTGTTACTGGATCTCCCTTGGGTCGAGTTCATCTATTATCGGATTCCTGGTCCGTACAATGACCATGGTGCGATTTATGTGGGGAATAATACCTTCGTTGATGCTGTTGTTCCTGTTGTGAAATCACGGGATTATTCTCATTTTTATTCGTTGCAGAAAAATTATGTTTTTTTACGTGTAAAAACCGCGAATGAATCTCAACGGCAAGCAGCTGCGGCATGGGCCGCAAGCAAGGTTGGGAGCCCCTATCAGCATTTTTTCAGACCCCCTTGGTTTGGTTTGAAGATGGCCAACACAAATCTTTCCCTTCCAATTGCCCATAAATTCTATTGCATGGAATTGCTCTGGGCAGCGTACTATCATCAAGGGATTGATATCGATCAGAACGGATGGAGTTTCCCTTGGTGGGTACCGGGGGATGATATCCTTAATGATGATGATGTTGAGATTATTTACAGGAATGTCGCAAATAGCACGGAGATCACCAAACCCTTCAAAGGTATCTATGTCGCTAATACGAAAAGAATGTCGACGTTAGAAAAAACGATTGTTCTTGGTGAGATCACCATCGAAGCCGAAACCTACAATGAGAATGTGACTCGCATGGATTTTTTCATCGATGATGTCTTTATGGCAGCGGTGACTCTCCCACCGTTTCAGTGGACTTGGAGTGAGCAAGCCTCAGGGAGAAGGATGATTAAGGCCATCGCCTCTGATGGCCAGGGGAATCATTATGCCACCTCGGTAATTGTTTGGAAAATTTTCTAATGAAATACTCTTTTTTTTCTATGAATCGAAGAACCATGGGTCTTAGAACGATGTCACTACGTATCCTTTGAATGGTGTTCTAAAGGTGTATTTTTATGTATTTTCTGGAATTGGCAGTGAAGTCGGGATGACTGTTATATAATATATTTTTTTATCAACACGTTCATATTGAAATTATTTATTTTATTGGTACCCATTTTTCCGATTATTAGAATATTATTTGTAACTTTTGTTTCAATTTTTTCACATGTCTGGTATTTATATACAAGGAGATTCAATTCCTTATACATCTTATATTATCCGAGGGAGGCAGAAAAGAAAGGAAACAAACGTCGTAAGATTTTTTATCTATATTGTTTGAAGGAAAGGTCTTTGAGAGGGAGGCAGTACAACCTGAAATGGAGGACGGAATGCTGGCAGAAAATATTTTTTCTTCATATTATCCCCTTTGAAGTATACTTCCAAAACTTCTGCCACTCTTCTCTCAGGACAAATCAGCGGTAAAAAAGGAATAGTACGGAAAGGAAACGGAGGAAAAAAAAATGAGAAAGAAAATCGTAGGAATCGTAGTTTTTATGCTGGTGGCCACTGCGGTGGTATCTGCAACAAACATCAATGTGAAGGAAAGTAACAATATACGGTTGAATTCTGAACCCTATGAACCTGCCCCATTTGAATGGTGGCGTGTCGATCAAAAACAAACAACTCAAGGTGGATATGGTATCACACTTATACCACCTGAGACAAACGCCCAAAGTTTCACACCAACAAAGGATAAACTCACCGCCGTCTCATTGTATCTTTTTGGTGCAGGTACCCCTCCAGATAAGGTGAACATAACGGTTTCGATACGAGACAATTTAACAGGCTCAGATCTTGCTACAAAAACAATAGACACAAGTGTCGTTCCCATAACTTCGGCGACATGGATACTGTTTGATTTTGAAGATATCTCTGTTACTCCTGAGAGTAAATATTTTATTGTTTGCTCTGGTGATGCTGGTAATGCGAACAATGCCTATTGCTGGTTGTTTAGTTCTGAAGATTTGTATGCTCGAGGTGAAGCGTGGCATAAAGCAACCGTAGGCTCGTCTTGGATTCAATGGCCGAGCGGATCGACAAGTCCAGCGGATTTCTGTTTCAAAACCTATTTCAGGAACCCATTAGATGTATCTTCCACTCCGAAAAACAACGAAATGATGCCTTCAGAAGTGTCCATGGTGGGAGATTGGACTGAGACACAAAAGCTTCTTGCTTCCGATGGAACAGCCGGTGATTGCTTTGGGAATTTGATTGCCATGGATGGCGACTACGCACTAATCCCAGCAAACCATGATGATGAAAACGGAGCCAATGCGGGTTCCGCGTATGTATTTGTACGTACCGGTAATAATTGGACTCAGCAAGCAAAGCTCTTGCCAGATGATGGAGCTGCAGGAGACATGTTTGGTTCTCCAGCCATTTCTGGAGACACTGTATTAATAGGAGCATCTCTTGATGATGATAATGGAACAGATTCCGGATCAGCATATATATTTGTCAGAACTGGTAGTACTTGGACTCAGCAGGCAAAACTTCGTCCATTAGACGGTGCAGCGTCCGACCATTTTGGTGGTTTGGTTGCTCTCTCTAGTGATACTGCAATCATCGGTGCATGCCTTGATGATGACAACGGAGCTGACTCTGGTTCAGCATATGTGTTCACCCGTACCGGCACGACCTGGACCCAGACACAAAAAATACTTGCACCAGATGGCCAGACCGGGGATTATTTTGGTTATACCTCCTACCTTGATGGAAATACTGCTATTATTACAGCACCTTTAGATGATGACAAAGGTATCGATACCGGTTCGGCATACATATATATCAAGTCAGGAGAATCTTGGACCCAACAACAAAAACTAACCGCTTCAGATAGCACATTAAATGACCAATTTGGTCAAGCAGTCGCTCTCGATGGTGACACCGCACTCATCGGAGCACCAACGTATGGACCAAACGCAACCCAGATTGGAGCAGCATATATATTCACACGCTCTGGTGCGACCTGGACAGAACGAGCTAAACTCACCGCATCAGATGCTCAAACAACTGACCAATTTAGCGCTTATGCAGTTGCTCTCGATGGTACCACGGCTATTGTTGGCTCACCAGGAGATGACGTCGTTGGGTCAAATTCTGGATCAGCATACGTTTTCTCCACAACAGACGGCATCAATTGGATAGAACAGCAAAAACTGATACCATCTGATGGAGCATCTGCAGATGAGTTTGGTTCTCTAGCTCTAGATGGTAATTCCGCGATTATCACATCATGGCATGATGATAATAACGGAGCAAACTCTGGGTCAGCATATGTTTTCACGAAAAAGGGTTTAACCTTCAGCATCTCGGGAGGAATCGGGGTCAAAGCAACCATCACAAATGAAGCAGCAACAGATGTCAATGATGTCCCCTGGCAGATCCATGTAGAAGGCGGCATTCTCGGGAAGATCAATAAAACAGTGAATGGAACTATCGACATCCCCGCAGGGGAATCGGTTACTGTGAAGACAGGAATGCTTCTAGGATTCGGTATCATCTCTATCGTTGCAAAAGTAGCTGACGAAGAACAGACGGCCACAGGAACACAGCTCATCATATTCTCAATGGTGAAATAAGGGATATCTTCAGTGTTCAAGTCGTCATATCTTGAACAAAAATGTCCTTGAGAGGAGGAAAAAATAGCCTGAAAAAGGAAGGGAAGCTGGCAGGATTTAATCATATTATCCCTTTAGTATATCTCCAAAATTCTGCTACTCCCGCTCTCAAGACAAATCAGAGGTAAAAAAGGAATATTACGGAAAGGAAAAGGAGGAAAAAAATGAGAAAGAAAATCGTAGGAGTCGTAATTTTGATGCTGGTGGCCACGACCGTGGTATCTGCAACGAATATTGCTGTGAAAGAACAAAGTCAACCGATATCAGTTGGGGTTGATGTTCCCGTGTGGGAGGTAGGAGATTCATGGACATATAACATGTATTCAAATGAATATGGATACACACAGAATGGTACCTTGTGGTTTTTATTGTATCAAACTGTTAGAGCTACATGTACTGTTACCGATGCCACCGGAGATAACTATACGATGGAGGTGACTGCAAAAAATATGGTGGGGAATGTGACCATTGGTTCATATCATCTGAAATTTACTTCGTTCACCAAGGAAACCATTCAATTTGTTTTCCGAAAAACAGATCTTGCTGATATGAGTCAATTTTTCCAGGAAAAAGGAGTAGTGTTCTGGTTAATTGGGAACAAAGGTCTTCCCATTCCTGCGCAGTATAAACGGACTTGGGGATCTGTCTATACTCCTGCCGCTGTTATTCTCCCGTTTCCATTGATTGCAGGAACACAGGGCAATGAACCTGGATATTCTTACACTTATCAACAGAAGTGTTCGCTCTATTGGGGGCTTATTTCACTTATTGACAATCCTGTAAAATCTTATTCTGCAGGCTCACAACATTACCATTGTGAGATGGCGAATATCACAGTCCCGGCAGGAACCTATAACGCCTACAACGTTTCAATAGATTTACAATATGGTGCTGGGCATTCTCACAGTTGGCGGTACTATGTACCCGAAGTAGGTTTTTTTGGAAAACAATATCTTGATATGGATTATGATACTTCTGGAAAACCCGCCGCACACTATGAATGGGAGTTAGTAGAAACCAACTATACACCATGATCTCAATAATCAAATAGAAGACACAACCTATCTCATCTCTTTTTCTTTTTTAATCATTCGATTCATACCAAAAAACCATTTAGTAATAACCTCACGTCCTAGCTTGTTCGATACAGATACGTTTCTTAAGGAGTTGGTTGTTATTAATTTGTATCTTGAGGAAAAATGATACGGAAATACTTCATCATGTTTGGGTTGATGTCTCTTCTCCTTGTTGGAATGAATGTCTGTCAGGCAAAACCTGTTGTTTTTGGGAGAGGGACTGTTGTGCGTACGAGTTTTGCGGTTGGGCACTGGGGAATTATCTCTGAGAAAAGTTTTAATGGAACTCAGTATTTTGACCCTGTCGTTCTGCCGTTTCGTTTTCGGTTTGATGGGTTGCGGGTTTGGTTTCTCGGGCTTCTTCTGCCGTTCAATCCGAATATTCAGATGTGGGGTAACCCAGTACTTCTCGTTAAAATGATACGATGGATGTAGGGAGTATGAGGTTGAAAGCATCACGGATTCTCTTGGTATTGTTTCTCCTGCTTATTGTCCTAGTTCTTCTTTCAGTTGGTATTGTTGTGTATCTGTTGCTTGCCGATGTCGATTCTTCTTCGACGGATGATTCCGTTGGGACGGTTTCGGTTGCCTCTTGGAATCTGCAGAATTTTGGTCCAGTGAAAGCAGGGAATGAGTCTCTTCTCAATTTCTATGCAGAGAAGCTTGCTTGTTATGATGTGTTTGTGGTTCAGGAGATTCAGGATCCTACCTCGCAGGCGGTTGAATCCTTGGCAAGGAAATTACCCTCCTATGACTATGTGATAAGTTCTCCAGCAGGGTGGGGGAGCAGCAAGGAGCAGTACGCTATCTTTT
>DAJP01000091.1 GCA_002496355.1 Euryarchaeota archaeon UBA346
GCTATCAATCATACATGGCCAAGCTCATATCAACCTTTCACGTCAGCGTATTGGTTAGGGAATGGGACTATTCTACGTCCAATATGCTCAGGCGGGGGTGGGATTCAAAAAATTTTATGGGACGGAACACTCGCATGGGACTACAGATATACCGTCAGCGGTTGTACCTGCCATCATGACATTAAATGTCTCCCCAATGGAAACGTGCTGATGATCGTGTGGGAAACACGAACACGTAATGAGGCGATCGCTGCGGGACGGAACCCAGATACCATCCCGGGAAATACCTTTACGTCTGATAAGATCATCGAGATCAAACAAACAGGTCCGACAAGCGGGACGGTTGTTTGGGAATGGCATGTCTGGGACCATCTCATCCAGGATTATGATGCGTCAAAAGCAAATTATGGTATCGTGGGAGACCACCCGGAATTAATTGACATCAATTATGGTGATTTTTTTGTCGGAGATTGGCTCCATACGAACTCGGTTGATTACAACTCCACATTTGACCAAATACTCATCGACATCCATAATTTCAATGAAGTCTGGGTTGTTGATCACAGCACGACGACAGAGGAGGCCGCGGGTCACAGCGGCGGAAATAGTGGGAATGGAGGCGATCTCTTGTATCGTTGGGGCAATCCAGAGGCATACGATGCCGGGGTTGCAAATGATCAAAAATTATTCTTCCAGCATGGTGCGTCATGGATACCATCCGGATATCCTGGTGAAGGACATATCCTTGTCTTCAACAACGGCAACAACCGTCCGAGTGGGCAATATTCTTCAGTAGATGAATTTGCTCCACCCAAGGATTCCAATGGAGAGTATTATCTCGAACCAGGTTCTGCATATGGGCCGGAGGACTATACATGGACCTATACTGCGTCTCCACCAACATCATTCTATTCCACCGTCTTCGGTGGTGCGCAACGCCTGAAGGACGGCAATACCCTTATCTGTGGTGGTACGACGGGAAAGTTCTTCGAAGTCACCCCTGATGAAGCCACGGTGTGGCAGTATACCAACCCCTATCCGAACCCATCTCAGAACCATGTGTTTAAAATCGATTATCTCCCTCTGGAAGAACCTCCGCAGCCTCCACAGAACAATACCCCTGATCTTGAGTGCGTTGGTACTCTTTCATGGACCGATATTGATCCAGGTGCAACCGTGGTGGGGAGTTTTCAGCTTCACAATATCGGGGATGCAGGTTCCCGGTTGAACTGGACAGTTGATGCCTCTTCAATCACCTGGGGAACATGGTCCTTCCTTCCAGCATCGGGGGAAGATTTAACTCCAGAGGAGGGGCAAGTGACTGTACAGGTATCAGTTATTGCTCCAAATGAAAAAAATACGGAATTTCAAGGTGAACTGAGAATAGAGAACCAAGACAATTCCACGGATTTCGAGGTAATTCCCGTATATCTCAAAACGCCATTATGTCTGGATCTATCGTTCCAGTGGGCTCTTAAGCATTTTTTCCAAGAGTTCCAGCATGCGTTTCCTCTGCTACGACATCTGTTAGGGTATTGAACAGCCATAACGTATTTTTCTTTTGATTCACACAAAAAAAAATTATCAGACAATCGCGTCGATGCTCTTGCTCAGTATTTTTATCTTTTCCAAAACATTTAAATGAATCCAAATTATATTAATCAATGACGTGTTAAAAGGGGAAGTCGAAAATATATGAGAAGTAGAAAAACACTTTTAAAAGAATTCGGTGTTTTGCTCATCGTATCATTGATGGTTTTATCATCTATCGTTGTGACCGCAAATGGACCATTGGTGAAGGATTCAAAGATCGAATATACTCATGAATCGATGATAAACCAGGATCCTATCAGACAAAAAGATACACAAAACAGAGAAGTATTATTATCTGAAGGTTTTGAAGGGAATTTTCCACCAACAGGATGGACAAGAATCATCACAAACACGGGATATTGTGATAGTTATCCGCAATACTCAGCTCACTGGAATCAATCTTCAGATGTTGTTCATAACGGAACAAAGGCAGCATATGTGTGGTGGGATTACCAACATCAAGATGAGTGGTTGATAACTCCTGAAATAAATCTCGTCGGGATCCCTAATGGGATACTTACCTTTTGGTCCTACGGCTATGAAGGATCAACCTACAATGACCATTACTATGTAAAAATATCAACGGATAATGGAGTAACATGGACCGAGCTCTTTGACCTGAGTTCATTCCCACCAAATCAAGGATGGAATTCTTACACTAGCCCCTATGTAATCGATTTAGCAGCGTATCAAGGTCAGATAATACAACTCGCCTGGCATGTCGTATCTCCTCAAAACGATGGAATATGGTATCAATGGTGTATCGATGACGTTGAAGTGACTGGTGGAGACAACATACCGCCAGTGACGACCTGTACCATAACAGGTACTTATGAAACGATTATCACCTTCACCGCAACAGATGACATGTCCGGTGTGGATTACACGAAATACAAACTCGACAACGGTGCATGGATTGAGTATAACGCGCCGATCATAGTAACTGCTGTTGGGGACCACATCGTGTACTATTACTCCGTGGATAACGCAGGGAACGTCGAAGCGGAGAAACACAATACTTTTACGACCCAATTAGCGATCACGATAACGATTAAAGGTGGATTGGGTGTTTCTGTAACCATTAAAAATGTAGGGACCATCAATCTCACTGATATTGATTGGTCAATGGCACTTGATGGAAAATTGATATTTGCTGGAAAAACCAAATCTGGGATCCTTTATACGCTGGCTGTTGGAGAAGAAGTCACTATAAAAGACTCAGTGATAGGTTTTGGCAGGACCGGTATTGGGATTAGTGCAGGAACCGTGGATGCAAGTGCATCAGGGACCATCCTTTTGTTTTTCGTCATCGGAGTAAAATAAACTCCGCCTACTTTTTTTTGTCTTATTTGGTTCGTACAAAAAATATGGTTAGTATACGGGGTGAACTGTAACCCCGATGTACTATGTCCACCCCCGACATCTCTTTATAAATCAACAGAAAAAATGTTTCTCATTTCGTATAGAATTTGTGATAAAGTTTTTGTGGTCGACATATAATACATGATATGGGAAAGATATGCTTCATGATACTCCAATTGAGAAATTGACCACAGCGGTGTTTGGATTCGCCCTTGCGGTTGGTGCACTGTCTCTTACGAAAGCAAACCCGGAGACGATCGCTGATGTTGTTGGAGGGCTTGTCCTGTTTAGTCTCAGCTTCATCATCTTAGTTGTCATCTGGTGGGGAACCAGCGACATTATGTCCAAAATCAACCAGGGTAACCCGGTCACTATTCTCTTGAACATTGTGTTGTTGTTTTTTGTCGCAATCGAGCCGTACCTGCTGAATATTCTTAATGCGAGTGCTGAATTGTTTCCCTTGTCATCCTCGCTGTATGCCATTGACATGGCGTTTTTGATGGCGATGTCAGCTGCACTTTGTCATATTCTAATTAAAGAAAATAAAGCATCTCTTACTGCACAGCAGCTCCACCATTTCATTATCGGGAGAAATAACCAGTTTGTATGTTCAGGGCTCTTCTTCATTTCTTGTTTACCTTGGTTCCTTGAATGGACGCTGGGTGGGATGTCCGTGCGGGTTCTCATCTGGTTTGCCACCCTTGCATTCTCGCTTATCATATCATCCAGAAATAGAAACAAGTAAGAACCCATTTATTAAATAAACATGAAAATTGAACATTCAACTAATATGAATCTAATTTTTTTTATTTTTGTACAAGAAATTGAAAAATAATCTTTTGTAGTAGGATACTATTCTGTTGTTTGAGGTAATAATATGGGAAAAAAAATAATCGGCATATTGTTTGTCGGGCTGGTGTTAGCACTGGTTCTTCCAGTCGTAAGCGCTTACGCGGATTATGATAAAGAACTCTCCGCGATCGGCGTGATTCGGATCGACCAGGCCAATTCTGAAATAAAAGGATTCGTAATCTTCGGAGACAACGACGGTGAAGTCCTTCGACTCACCTTTATCAAGATAGCATTCGACGATGGCTACGCACCGATAGAGTTAGGTGGAAAGATTCCATTCTTTGGACATCATATAAAATACAATCCTGCAGATTAAAACCAATGAAACGAAACTTTTTCGTTTCCTCTTTTTTTTTTAAAAAAAAAATTCATATAAGTTCTTTTCTTTTTGATGAATCGAAAATGGGGAGTCTAGGAGAAAGGAGGATAAAGAAGAGAAGAACGGTATGAAAGAAATCTCTTTGTTATCTTCAAGTGACTCCCCAATAGATATATTGTTTGTGTTGCCTAAAAAACATTTGGTGACGATTATGGATATCTCTTTACTTTTTTTGTATTTTTTTTCCATTCGTGCAAAAATTAGATGAAACGTGGTAGTATCAATCACTATTTACGGTGTGGGGAAATCGATTCGTTTCGATACCCTTTAAAAGAGAATCTTGACTGTTCCTCCAGGCTTTTGACCTACTTCTGAACGTCAGAGGATTCTACTAAATACCCACATTTTAACTGAAAAACATCATAACAAGAAACATCACATATAGAAGGGTGAGAAAAATATTAAATACAGTGGAGTAAATAGATGATACTTGTGGAGGGAACCAAACGGAGAAAAGAACGATAAAAATATCGTTACTCATGTATACCGCTTTGTTACTGTGTGCTTTGGTAGATCTCATCTTATCATACAACTATTATGTCTATGATACCAAGATTTTTGTCAACAGTGAATCAAACATCGAGTTTGTCAAATTCCTGACACAGGGACTCTTTCCGTTCAATAATATCATTAAATTCATCTTCGCCTTACCACTCTTATTATTTCTTTTAAGCTGGTTTGATATCTTTCGTGAACACATGGCGGGCACCCCTCTGTTTTTTATCGAGCGTTTTGGGAGGACGTTTACCTTAGCAATCCCTAGTCTGTTCTGTGTCTCGTACAGCTTCTCAGGAATCACGTGGTACACGAATTCACAAGTGATTTATGATATTCTTTCCATAGTTGAGACCATGATTCATGGGTCAATCATGATTGTCATATGTTCTCTTTTCTTGTTGACTCTGTATCTTTTATGCGGTCAATAACAAAGAGAACCAATAAAACGTGAGATACGAACCCGGAGCATGCTTTAAAGAAATCGAATACATGACAATAAATTATGATGATAAGATATAAATAGTATAGGAGATTGTTATCTGTAATGAACCCATGTTTTGGGGGAGGAAGAAACCATGAGAAAGAAATCCATCGGAATACTTATTTTAATGCTGATGACCGCCCCATTGGTGTCGGCGACAACGACTAATCTGACTGAAATCCAAACGAAAGCATCGCAGACTGTGTTGTTTCAACCTATCTTGTTAAACTGGGGTGTAGATCAAGAACAAACCGAGAACTGTGGACATGGTATAATCCTTACCAGCCCTTGGACGTATGCCCAACGGTTCACACCAGCAAAAGAGAAACTAACTGCGGTTCGACTCCATATTTTTAAATACGGGGCACCTCCAGGAGTTCAAATAACAGTGTCCATTCGAGAAAATCTCACAAGTTCCAATCTAGCGACGAAAACAATCGATGCTAGCGACATTACTATCGAAAGTACCGGTACATGGGTCCTATTTGATTTTGAGGATATCACGGTGACTCCAGGGAGCACCTATTTTATTGTCTGTTCCGGCAGTGCTGGTGATGAGACCAATGCCTATTGTTGGTTTTACAACAATGAGGACACCTACTCTGGCGGAGAAGCATGGATAAAACCAGATGAAGTCTCTGTATGGACGAATTTTACCCACGGTGGTTTCAACCCGGATGATTTCTGTTTTAAGACGTATTTTCGAAAACCATTCGGCGGTTCAATCTGGTCATGGGAACAATTCATCAAACGATTCCCAACAGTTCTACCAGAACTCAAAAATCTCTAGAGACACCTAAGAATCCTCTTCTTTTTTTTTATTCTTCAAATTCATCGGTGACTTTCCGCAACGCATCGATAAGTCCATCGAGTTGTTTGATGATTTTCAACGCCTCTAACTTGCTTCCCTTCAATTTGATCCTGTTTTTGAGAATCGCCATCGCGGTCCCGACTTTTCCTTCGAAGATATCTCGAAAAGCTCCATAGGTACCGGTGATGACGAACACAGGGTTTTTCTCTGTAATTGTCTCACCAGGACTCAGGATGAAATCGCTTAACTGACCATTTTGGAGTTCAAGGTAGAAATTCGTGGTGGTATCCTGCGGTGGGACGTGCTCAATAACACCAATGAGGGATGTAGTCAGATTCCCAAGGTCTTTTGTAGGATCAAGGTTACTGCGGATGTATCTTTTCCCATATTCTATCCATTCCTCTGACAAAAATTTTACCATTCTTCATAGTCTCCTAATAACGAATGAAGCACGTCTCTGAATATTGCGTCCTCCTCTGTGGTCAATCCCTTCGGCAATGGATACAACACATGTTCCTTTCGGTAAATACCTTTAAAGAGATAATTAATGAGTGTGAAGACATTACCCAGGACTAGGGATTGTTCTGTGGTTTCTAGCAATGTTTTACTAATCCGCCCCGCTGCGTTCGTATCATTATGGTCATAGAAATAATCATATTCAATGTAGATGAACTTCCCGTTATCTAAGGGGCTGATAAAACCAAGAGCGTGCTCCAACTGATATTTATCCCCAACATCAGCAAACATCTTGATCCATTTCAGGATATGTGCTTTATCACCAGCCCAGATTGCTCCTCCAGGTCCCATCGCCATACGTTGTCGCATAAGTCGCGAAGGCAAAATCCGGAATGCATGTAACCAGACCACGTTCGTAAACTCTGGCTTGGAGTAAATTTTTTTGAAAAACTCTTGCAGATCAGCATCATAGACTTTCGCGATATTCTCTGGCGTCGCATCCAACCCTTGCTCAAGATGTTTCTTCATTGGACCAGCAAAGATCGCTCTGAGGGGATCTTTTTCCTCTGAGAGTATCTTCATAAATTCACTGTTTTTTAAAGATGCAAGCTTCGGTGAACCAAGAATTAAGGTCCGAAGCATCGATTGATTAATAGTGTATCCAACAACGTCTTCGACGATCTTCTTATCCTCTTTTTTACACACCACATCAAGTACATACCGCAGCTTCAGATAGTTCTTACACACATCTTCGAAGTCTGTTGCAATCTGACGGGTGGGACAGATGAACTCTGCAAGATATTTATACGAGAGGACTGCAAGGGACAACCCAACCCCACGTTGCCCTAGCTCCAGGACCGCATCCAGGGCATCTTTCAGATTATCAAATGGGACCATCACCGCTTCCTCATCAGCAAATACAGGGTAGAGCTTCACCGTCGTCTCTGTAATGATATAGGGGGGACTTAAGGAGATATTCGCAAATCCATTGTCAACGGAGTACGGGTTTGTTATCTCCAGGTCATGATGCGTCTTAATGACTCCGTCATTGTCCACGAGCACCAGATCAATGAAATTATCTGCGAAACACCCATAGGCATTCCCCCAGGTGGTGACAATCCCGGTCGTCGCGATGTTTGCACAGACATGCGCTCCAGCTTCTGCGACATTCGCTCGGAGATGATGGTTATAGGTTTCTTTCTGCAGTTCAAAGGAGGTGACCCCTGCACCAACGACAGCGGTGCTGCTTTCCGGATGTATCTCCAGTTTCTTCAACCGTAACAGGTCGATGATGATCCCTCGTTCAAGGTTTGTCGCATTAGCAAGCACGGTCGGGGATGCCACCGATAATGCAGTCCCGCCGCTTCGCGGGAGGAAGGGGATGTTATGGGTATTTGCGAAATGAACAATCCGTGATACTTGATCGGTAGTCTCTGGCATGACGACATAAAAATCCAAGGGGACATTTGGTGGGATGATCGAGCGGACATACGAGGAGATGATCACCGGATCATTCGTCGCCCATTTCTCTCCGACAATCTGCCTAAGACCGGTAATAATAGCATCCTCTTTCACCTTCTGTATTGTCCTTTTATCAAGAGATGCCACATAGTCTTTGATCGCCTGGGCAACCTTCTCAGGTCGAAGTTGTGTCGCAAAGTTACACTGCTTATCACAGATACCACATAATGAGCAGGACTCTGCTATTTCAATGAGTTTCTCAGTGGGTTGAACTGTGCCATCATGAAGATGTTTTATCAACTCCATACGACCTTGTGGCCAGTACGCTAAAAACCCATGTTTTCTGCCGGAAGGACATAAACCGGTTCCCAGAAAATCAATCCGACACATGCCGCAATGCGTCCCTTTTTTTGCGATAGCAACTGCTGTGTTCATATCAGTTTTTTTTACGGTCATAAGATTGTGATGTGTCATTTCTTTCCCCCATTGACAACATATCTTATGATGCATTCATAAGAAAAGACCTAATAAATGTTTTTATCATTTTTTCAAACGATTGTTTATTTTTAATAGGAGACAATGGTAACCCACAGAAAAATTTCAAGAGGAAATCTGTGAAAATATTAGCTCATCAGTCGAAAAGAAAAGAGAAGAGGAAAGAAAGGAACGGATGGTTCTCAAGAAACATTTGGAAGAAGCTGCCATCAAACAACATGCTCTGTGGCATCGTGACATCGAGCGTCGCCCAGGAGCTCTCCATTCCGTAGAAGTCTTTTGCTTTTACTTTCACTTCATAGGCTCCTTTTACGGACCAGGTATGATTCGCATTGACTGGCGCACCAGGTGGGAATGGCCCTATCCATCCGGTATTTGTCCCATCATCCCAGTCGAACCAGTAGGATACCGGGTCGCCATCGGCATCAGCAGCTGAGGCATTATACCTGTATTGCTGCCCGGGTTTTCCTTCGACAATCCCTGTGAGTGTTGGGATATTTGGGGGAATATCAATAGTGACGGTATCGGATGCCGGTGTTGTATCAGTATTTCCGACATTGTTCAATGCGAACGTCTCTATCAGATGAGTCCCATGTGGAAGTGGAACCGTTGTAAAAAAATAGGATTCCATTGCCTGATTGTAAATCCCGTCACTTGGATTTGCAGGACTCCAGACGCCCCCATCGAACCGCCAGAACACACACACGATTTTGTTGATGGTGACATCATTGCCAGCACACCCTGGTTGAGGATTGTTATTCTGATAGGGAACCTCTGTTGCTGTCCCAGTATAGGAAAGTGTTGGAAGCGGTGAAGGGTCAACTGGATAGGGGTTCAAAACCGTCTCCGGATTCGTATCAATGATATCCGGGATATTGTCTCCATCGGTATCTCGCCAGCCCACCTGTAATCGAGTTCCGGTAGAAAGGCTAAGGAAATCCGTATCCATCAAACAGCCGGATCCCTCAACATCGGCAGCATTCAGGTACCCACTGTATTCAGTGTATCCATCATATTCATCGGTCGCCCAGAAGATATGACCGGTTTCATGAGCCATCACCTGGTTCATACAAGATATCCCCCATCCATCATTATCATAGGTCATGACGATATACGGACCACCCATGTACGCATAAGCAAAATAACCATCGGAGAAATCTCCACCAATGTCATTGCTGCTATCTACCAGGAACACCGTTAATCCCCAATCGGTTCCTTTTGCTGTTCGCATCGCGTTGACATAATCCCGTGTTCGTTTCATCCAATCACCGGAACTATATCCGAGAGAGGCCATGGCTTCACTTACCCAGAGTTTCTCATAGGTAGGATCGGTCATCGCGGAGGGATGAATGATCGGCTCATAACTCGTGGGAACGGCAGTGTGAACATCAAGAACATAACTCACCCCAGCATAGTAGTATTGATTTGCCCACCAGGTTATCGCTTGAGTTATTTGATTTTGCACATTTGTGGTTTCTGTCGAATTCCAGTTTTCTGTGCTCGGATCGATCGCTCCATTACTTTCCAAAAAAATAAGACCGATTCCCACAGACCCAATGAGATATTCGCTGGTATCATAATAACCAGGGCTTGGATCAGCGAATCGACCACTATCAGAATCCTTGTTTTCAATATAACGAAGGAGATCGTTACTTAGGACTTCAATTTCTCCGGATGTAGAATTTGAAATATTCGTATTGTTCCCAGTGGTAGTTTCGTTTTCTGCAGAAAGAGGGATTGTGCTTGCACAGACCAAAAACAGCATACAAACGCTAATTAGTATCTTTTTCATGGATTCCTCCAAATAAACATAATTCGATTATGTTATTTATATATTTCTTAAGGGAGGATTGCTTCATAATTTGTAGAAAAAATTATAATAATCAGGTTTTTTTCAATCGATGTCTCACAAACTTAATGCTTCAGAATCAATGACAATCACATGAAAGATTGGCATGAAAAAAACTCTGTGAATACAGGTTTGTATCTAAGAAATCTACCTGAAAAGAGCATATAATTTAAGGGAAAATAGGGTGTGAATTGGGTAAAAATATAAATATTGATTGTGTGATAAATTAAAGATCAGAACACGTGATAGCGTATGAAAAATACTACTGTATCGATAATTCCGGTGATCCTCATTGGAATCCTCTGTGTTCTCCCTATTGTTCTCACCGGATGTCTGAAGAAAATTCCGGAGGATCCTCATACGGTTGAAAGGACTATTGTGTCTGATGGACTCCTGCGTACGTATAGAATCCATATCCCTCCAGATTTACCAGAGAATAGCACTCCTTCGTTGCTGTTTGTCCTACATGGGGGTGGTGGTACAGGGGAAGGAATGGAGCGAAGCTTGACCCTGGGGGGGTTCAATGTATTATCAGAGGAGCAGAATATTGTTGTGGTGTACCCCGATGGTATTGAGAAGAACTGGAATGACGGACGAAAAAACGTCAGTGACCCAGCCCACGAACAACAGATCGATGATGTCGGTTTCTTCAGCGTCTTAATTGAGAACCTCACTCAGGAATTCCATATTGATCCTCATCGGATTTTTGCCACGGGGATATCAAATGGGGCGATGATGTCCTATCGGCTCGCTATTGAGTTACCAGAGAAGTTTGCTGCTATCGCCCCAGTCGCAGGCGCGTTCCCGATCGATCTAGTTCCCGTGAACATCTCAGATGTACCAGTCTCGGTCTGCGTCCTAAGTGGGACCCAGGACCCACTGGTGCCTTGGGAAGGCGGTTTAGTTGGTTTTCCAAGGAACCCCCGTGGAATCGTACTATCTGTACCGGACTCGGTGTTGTACTGGGTGACGCATGATAACTGTTCGACCATACCAAATACTACTCTTCTCCCAGATACCGACCCAAAGGATCATACCTGGGTTCAACGAGATATCTACACGGACGGGTGGAACAACACCGAGGTGGTTCTCTACACAGTCTACAACGGTGGTCATACCTGGCCAGATGGATTACAATATCTCCCTGAAACCCTTGTCGGGAGGACCACACACGATATCAATGCGAATACCGTGATATGGGATTTCTTCCTGACACATCCAAAAGAGTAAAACATGATGATCTGAAGGAAAACGCTTCTTTGTGTCTTCGCTGGCGGTGTTAATATTTTGGTTTCTGATTGAGTTTGACGTACAATTCATTAATCTCGTTTTTTAATTCCATCATCTTCATCTCTCGGTTCACGGTGATGGTCTTGTATCGCTCCAGTTCGTTAATCTTCTCTTTTAACGCTTGTTCAGCTTGCTTGTTCTCAGTGATGTCCTCCATCGTCGTGTACACGGAGATGACTTTGCCGTTCTCATCAAATAGAAAGAAATCATGGGCGACGAAGAGTTTTTTCTCTCCGTTTTTTGTCAGATATTCCCGTTCTCGTCCACCGGTGTATATTTTTCCCTCTGAAATCTTCTGAGCAAAGGATGTTTGAGCAGAGGGTTTTTCTTTTTCTGAGACGAAATCGAAGATGGATTTCCCACAGACTTCATCTTTTGTGAACCCGAATGCCTGACACCATTTCTCATTGACATCAGTGATGTGACCATCGGGCGATAAAGTATGATAGGGTACTGGTGCTTTTTCGTAGAGGAGCTTGAATTTCTTCTCGGATTCCTCAAGGATTTTTTCGATGCGTTTTCGTACACTAATGTCCTTCATGACCCCAATGGAGCCCACGACCCGGTCCTCATGGTTCTTCAGGACGCTTAAGGAGATGTCCACATCGATTTGTTCATTGTCCTTTTTTTGTATTTTTGTTTCAAGGTGATGATGCATTCCTTTCTGGCGGATATGCTGCGACCTTATCTTTTTCCACTCAGAATCAGGGTATAAGTCCCGGACGGGTTTGAGGAATAAATCCTCCTTGTTCATCCCTAGGAGTGTTTCTGCATATTTGTTCCAGGAGATGATCC
>DAJP01000124.1 GCA_002496355.1 Euryarchaeota archaeon UBA346
CGGCCTGGCCCACTACCATCCTTCAGAAAGGATGAATTCGAATTTTCTTCTGGTGAAATCCAAGATTTTTAATATATACAAAATTCAATTTTTTTTTGTATTTGTAGAATTTTTTAAGACAAACTTTTATATATTATGTGTCAGCTATAAAAAGTAAAGAGGAATAAAATGGGGCTGAATAAAATGAAAATAAAAATAATAAGTCTATTGATTTGCACACTTTTTCTAACTAGTATTTTTACAGGAATAACAACTGCAAAAAATCTTGTAAAAAATGATTCTAGTGTCACAAACACTATTGTTGATTTGAGAGGTGATCAAGATTTTATAAAAATCACTGATGAGGAAGCAACTTGTGATTTTAATAATGAGTTTGTGGTATATGCCGTCGGCTCTACTCTTTACATATATACTATAAAAACAGGAGAGATTGATACTGCTCTTGTGGGTGGAGATGTAGTCTTTCCTAAAATCTCAGAAAATAGGGTTGTATATTATGATTTTTTATATATGGGTTTTAAAATGTATAATATAACCACTGGTGAAAAAACAGATCTGATTGTTACGAATTGGCCAGGTGGAGGTTCGGATGACTTTCAATTCTACGGCGATTATATAGCCTATGAAAACACTAATTCAGATCAATATAGCACCGAAATTTTTCTTTATAATATCGCTACCGGAGAAAATATTCAGTTAACAGATAGTCCTGGTGAAGCTTTTCCAGAAAATCCATGTATCTTTAAAAATATCATTGCTTGGCAACTGATAGAAGGCCCCCTCGCTGACATTTTTATGTATGATATAGAAAGTGAAAATTATACACAAGTAACAAATACTTCCCAGTTTGAATCGGAAACTTTTCCTTCAATTTATGAAAATACTATTGTGTTTAGCTATTTTTATTATGATAAAGTAAATGGGACAATACTATATGGACTTAAAATGTACAATATCGCTAGTGGGGATGAGACAACCATATTTACGGGAGAAGAACCGACAGCTAATTCTCCAGAAATATTTGGCAATATAATCGTTTATAGCGTACCAGATGGTCGTCTCTGTCTCTATAATTTAACTACAAATGATGAAATACTGATTTACGAAAGTTCTAATCTTGTGCAACCCTGGAATCTGAATGAAAATTATGTTTTATTTACTGTATTAGGAGAGGGAGTTTATCTTTACATATACAATAATAATCCACCAGACCAACCGGAAATTAATGGTACAGCTAGTGGAAAACCAGGAATATCCTATGACTATACATTTAATGCAGTTGACCCAAATGGTAACCAAGTAAAATATTTCATAGACTGGGGTGATGGTAAAACTGATTCAACCGCTTTAAATCCATCAGGCGTAGATGTAATAGTTTCACATACCTGGAGTAAGAAAGGAGCCTATACAATTAAAGCGCATGCACAGGATGAATATGGTTTAAATAGCCTTGATGCAACATTATCAGTTACAATGCCATTTTCGTATGAACCACCGCATTTCAGATTCTTTGAATGGCTGCTTGAACGGTTCCCTCATGCGTGCCCGATACTTCGTTCTCTCCTTGGATATAATCAATGAGAAACAATTACTCGAATAAGAAATTATATGTGTCATTTTCCATTTCGGTCTTGCCAATTTTTTCCTGAAAAGTGTTTTGTGAAACTACGGTATTGGAATCAGTCAATGGTCTTTACATGTTTTTTCCCTCTTTATTCAGAGAACCTAAGAACATGTTTGATTCCCTAAAATGAATAATCAAGAGCCGAAATTAACACATAAAAGACCAATTCATCGTAGTAAAAATATTTTTATAATGACAATGGATTGAATTATTCATGAAAAAGAGGAAAGGCGTTCTCTTATTGGCACTATTGCTGATAGTCGTACAGTTCCCAGTAGTACATAGTTCTCCTACAATTCTCAGTCCATACCAAAGTACCCGGACCGAAACAATTCTTTATGTCGGTGGTGCTGGTCCAGGAAACTTCAGCGACATCCAGGAAGCGATCGATAGCGCTACGGACGGAGATATCGTGTTTGTCTATGATGATTCTTCTCCTTACGAAGAAACGCTTTGGATTAATGTGTCAATCTCATTGCTTGGGGAGAACCGGGATACAACCATCATCAAAGGACAAGAAGATCAAGATATCATCAGAATTCACCGAGACAATGTCGTAATACAAGGATTCACGATCCAAGGCATCAGTCCATCCCATTCAGACAGGGGGATTTTCATTCTTGCAGATTCTCTTGTCATAACAGATACTACAATTCAGGATGCCTCCATGGGTATCTATGCGGTGAGCAATTATTCTTCTTTCACTAACAACGAATTCTCTTCCCTTTACCGAGGTATGTGGCTCCTTGAATCACACGACTGTGTCGTCTCGGAGAATACGTTTGGTCTCAACGTAGAGGAGGATATCACCATTGGTGGTTCAGATTGTCTAATCGACCATAACACATTCACCGGGAGATATGGGATAAAAGTATGGAGGAGTGACCACACAGCAGTCTCAAACAACACCTTATCAGCTACCTGTCTCATCGACCTCTATGAGTCCAATAACAACACGATCTGTGGGAATACCTTTGAAGACGGTGGCTTTACAGTCTACAAATCCGTTGATAATCTGGCCTTCGACAATACGCGAGATAATGTTCCAATCGTCTATCTCGATGGGCAGAAGGATAAAACGATTTCAAATGCAGCGCAGGTCCTCCTTGTCAACTGTAAAAACATCAAGGTTCAAGGAATAACGTTTACAGATATTCCCAATGGTATTTATCTGGCACGTACGACAACCTCAGATATCTCTGGAAATACTTTTTTGAATTGCGCAGAAGGAATCAGACTAACCTTGTCGAGTATAAAGAATAGTGTCTCATCCTGTCAGTTCACCGCCTGTTCTCAAGGTGTCGTCATGGACGATTATAGTGATTACAACAATATCACAAACAACATCCTTTCTGATTCAGATGCGGCCGCTATCCTTATTGAAAGCTCTTGGAACAAGATAATCAATAATTCGATTATGAATGCCACCCTCGGCATCAGCCTGACCCCAACTCATCCCTATCAACAACCCACGTATCCAAAATACCGTCGAGGAAACATCGTCTCTTCCAACATGGTTCAAAACGCTCAGTACGGAATCGTTGTTGATGCGTGTTTTACGAAAGTAAAAAACAACAGAGTCACCGACTGTGAGATAGGTATTGGTATCACTGATTTAGCCCTCTTTTCCTTTGATATATTAAAAGGGAACATCATTCAAGGAAACTCCATCGAGAATAACCAGTATGGGTTGATGATGAATTTAACAAGTTTTACAACCATCATAAATAATAATTTCATCTCTAATGGTCAACAGGTATTATACGAAGGAGTAGGCCTTCTTGGTCAACTCCTCGGGACCCGCTGGAGCCGAAATTACTGGGGAGAACCAAGCATCCTTCCGAGAATGATCCCTGGATTCCTCTATATCCAAACAGATACTTACGACAAAATAAGCTTTACAAAGATTGATTGGATTGAAATCGATTGGTTACCAGCACAACAACCTTATCCGCTCCCATCCTAATGCCTGAGGAGAGTACAGCCGTTCTGTACCAAGCATAGGTATGGTTCTTAGCCCAGGAAAACATAATATATTTCTACCGTCATTAATAATATCTAGAATCTCATATGAAAAAGAAACTGCTGAGTCTCCTCCTCTGTATCATTCTTTTTTCGCCAATGTTTTCAACAGCAGACCCTATCCAACAAAAGATAGGCCAACAAGAACCACAAACCCCACCTTTTTTCGATGATGCATCCTTCGACCGTCTCATCATCATGTTACTGCACATCGGTCATTACCCAAGTATGTCCGCCTGTATCATACACAATACCACCGTCATCTGGAAGAACGCCTACGGCTTCTCAGACCTCGAAACACACAAACCAGCGACCACCCAGACCATCTACATCGTTGCCTCCATCACCAAGACCATCACCAGCACCGCGCTTATGCAACTCTACGACCAAGGACTCTTTCAGCTCGATGATGACGTCAATGTGTATCTTCCGTTTTCTTTGAGGAACCCGAATTATCCCGATGACCCCATCACCATCCGTATGATCCTTTCCCATTCCTCCAGCCTCACCACAGACCCCTTCTCCTATCATTGGTTCAACTTCTCCAGTCCACCACCCATCCCCGGGTACCCCAGCCCCTGGCTGCAGGAGTATCTTCTCCCTGATGGTGCATACTACACCCCGGAGATATGGGATACTACCCATCGCCCAGGAGCATACATGCAATACGCCAACATCAACTTCGATATCGCAGCATATCTGGTTCAACTCCTCTCCGGACAACCCTTCCACGAGTACTGCAACGACCATATCTTCACACCCCTTGGGATGACACGCACAGGTTTCCGCTTACCAGATTTGCCTATCGAAGAAGTCGCTTTCCCCTACTTGTATCAGAACAGGACCTACGAAAAACTCCCTCACTACCAGCTCCTCCATTATCCCATCGGAGGATTAATGACAACCGTGGATGATGTTACTTGTTTCCTTATTGCTCATATGAACCACGGGGTTTACAACAGCACACGTATCCTTGAAAAAGAGACAGTTTCCCTCATGCATACTGTCCAGCCACCGGGAAACATCTACAAAAACTTCCGGTATGGACTTGGATGGATGATTATCGAAAAACCTCTTCGGAAAACAGCGTACATCGGTCACAGCGGCGATATCCCAGGGGCACACACCCGCATGTTCATAAACCAAGCAGACAACACCAGCATCATCTGTTTCTTCAACTCAGACCGATCGACCTCCCTGGAAAAATTCGTCTCGTTGCTCATCCAAAACCTCCTGTTCTTAAAAGCAGAGCACCTCACCTAAACACCAACGAACATAACATTAAAAAATATTCAATCGATTCCCCTGGTGGTGGGATATATTATGAACGTCCTTCTCAACCTAGGTGACATCATAAATCAACTCTTCAGAGACAATCGAATCAACCTCGACTCCTTCTATGGCGAAGGCATCGCTGCATTCATCCTCTTCGTAGCAGCCTTACTCATCGGATGGATTATCTACCACATCTTCGAACATTACTTCAGCAAATGGGCGAAAAAAACAAAAACAACCCTTGATGATGAAATCATAAAAAACACCAAACGACCGATATACTTTTTTGTCATCGTCGTCGGATTCTACTACGCAATCGACCAACTCACCATCCTCAAACCATATGAATATTATGTAACACAAATCTTCCTGGTCGCAGAAGTCTTCCTTGTCGCCTATATCATCACCCGAATTATCAACGTGGTTCTTTCTTGGTACGCCGAACGAATCGTTAAAACCGGGAAAAAAGCATTAAGCAGCAATATCCTGCTCGTCTTCAAAAAAATCCTTCATGTGTTCGTCTATATTTTCGCGTTCCTCTACCTCCTGTATGTCAGCAAGATCGATCTGTCTGGTGCCGTCGTCGGACTCGGAGTCACCGGGATTGCGATTGCGTTTGCCCTCCAAAGTATCCTTGGAGATGCATTCAGTGCTTTTACCATCTACTTCGACCGACCCTTTGAAATCGGGGACTACGTCATTATCGGCAACTATGAAGGCACCGTCACCAATATCAGCATGAAATCCACTCGTCTCAAACTCCTTCAAGGAGAGGAACTTGTTGTCTCAAACAAGGAAATCACCAGTGGAAGTCTTCGCAACTTCAAGAAAATGGAGAACCGCAGGGTGGCCTTCTCCATCGCAGTCACCTATGACACCCCCATTGAGAAACTAAAAAAAATCCCGTTGCTTCTTAAAAAAATCGTTGAATCATGTGACAATGTAGAGTTCATCAGGGTTCATTTTAAGGAACTCGGGGCGTTCAGCCTTAACTTCGAGGTCGTGTATCTACTGAGAAGTCCGGATTATGTCAAATACCTCGACGCCCAGCAAACCATCAATTACGCCATAAAAGAAGTCTTTGAAAAGGAGAAAATCGGTCTTGCTTTCCCAACCCAGACCATCATGGTCAATCAACCCCACACCTAATCAATGGGAAAGCAGCTTAAATTCTTGTCTGGCAAAAAAATTCAATAAATAGTAAAACAACACAGGGTTAATCTTTCGAAACACCAAATTAGTCTTGATAAATGTCGATCCAATCAGCTCCCATTCTGTGAACTCTTTCCGTAAGAGAGATGGATATTTTTTTATTTTGTTCTCTGCGATGCATCGCCCGGCGATATCACCGCTCATCAATGCTCGATAGATCCCTTGCCCTGAGAAAGGGAACGCCCCCACGCCTGCATCACCGACAAAGAGGATATTTTTGTAAAGGAACGGACGTTGCAATCCTAGGGGGATTAATCCCCCGATCACATAATTTACTGTCCCTGTGATGCGCTGTTCATCTTTGAACACCTGAAGCATCTCTCGGAGGTCATACCCGTAATCTCCAAACATGCCTATCCCGATGTTCACCTCTTTTTTTTCCGGGTTTCGGGGGAAAATCCAGTAATACCCCCCGAAACGCGAGAAAACAATCCGAATGGTATCACATAAAAAACAATTCGCATTCTCGAGTGTCTCTTGATAAGTTTTCCCGATGTATCCTAATTTTAGGTTCAGTTCCTGTTTGATTCTGCTTGGGCAGCCTGAGGCATCAACAATCACGTCACCATCGAGGACTTTCAACGATCGTATTTTATCATTCGTTTGGATTAACACACCTTTTTTCTCTGCTTCCCGCGCCAACTGGCAGATGAATTCCTGTCGATTGAGGATAAAAATAACATCAGGAGGTTGCTCGGAAACATAATGGCGCTTCCCTATCCTGATATCTGCGGTGAGGATCCTGTTAAAAATACTTTTTCCAGTTGGTTTCCATTGTTTCCATTCGCGTTCAACCGAATGAGCCTCCCCGCATCGACGCCCCTCATGGTTGTATCCGATATCTTTATATTTTTCATGGACAACAACCTCGATGTTCGGGTTATGGTTTTTTATCGAGGTTGCTGTGCTTAGGCCTCCGGGACCTGCGCCGATAATATCAACCTTGATAGGTCATACCAACCTTGCAAAAAGGAACTCTCTCCTAACATATATAGTTTTTTAAGAGGAGACGAACAAAGTTCTCCTGGCATCGGTTCAAATCCAATAAAAGCTACACCGTTTTTTTCTCTTTAATCAAGTATCGAGACCTTGAGAATATTAGATATTTCTATCAATGCTCCCTCGGTCCGTTTCCCCATACTGCAGTTCACTACCGTTATATTTCCTAAGGTAGTCACCCCGGGGTCCTCATGGATATGCGCGCATAAGACCAATCGAGGTTTGTAGGTGTCAATAAGGCTTCGTAATTCTTTGCTTCCGCCGTGAGTTCCTATGAATATTTTATCTTGGACTTTATATGGTGGGTAATGGGTGACCAGGACGCTGGTCGTCTTCAAGAGTTTTTTCAACGGTTTCTTGTTTGTCCCATCATCAATCAATATATCTGGAAGCTGGGAAGGGATTTCTCGTCCAATCCCCACAAAGGGAACTTTTTGGAAAACCACCTGTCTTTTATCAAGAT
Source organism: Euryarchaeota archaeon UBA346 (assembly GCA_002496355.1). GTDB lineage: Archaea > Thermoplasmatota > E2 > DHVEG-1 > DHVEG-1 > SM1-50. The sequence goes on from DAJP01000124.1 coordinate 7,596, forward strand.
TCGTCGCGTTACTTGCAGTAATCCCCTGATCGACGTCAAAGGTGTCGATATTCCCAGGGACCACGAGTGTTCGGATCGGGATCTGGTTCAAAAAGTTCGTCGCGACCTCCCCTGGTCCGAATTGAGTGATATCCCCGCAGACGATGACGACATCAGGCTGATATGAAGCAATATTCTGTAACACTATGTTTAAGCGGTATTGCGCCCCATGCAGATCTGCGACAGCAAGAATCCTCATGAGCCTGCAGAATGAGGATATTGATTAAAAATATTGTCACCCTGGGGTATCCCTGAGAAAAAAAAAATGAAGAGAGAGGGTTATCGGCTGTCCTATTCCCTATGGGGAATGTCAGCCATGTTCTCATTTAAAAATATTTCTGAGAATTTTTCAGTAAATTCTCTACTGAGCTTCATGGGTTCGTCCCTTCTCTCCTTCTCCTTCAAATAGTAAATCGATCGTTTGTATAAATAATTTACTTTCTCCTCCCGCTTCAACCTTGTCTTGTCGCATCGATGCTTCTCAAGAAAGATATTAATAACACCTTCTTTGATAAAGGGGATACATTTCTCATAGCAGTAATCGAAGGGACATTATGACAAAAGAAGAAGATATCACCAAGAACCTCACCTTAATTGAGTACTATAAACAACAGCTTGAATCCATTGAGATGCAGCTGCAGTATCTGCAGTCGACGCTCATGGATTATCAACGGGCGAAAATGACCGTGGAACAACTCAGTGCAGTGGATGACAACTCTGAGATTCTCATCCCTATTGGTGCCGGGACCTTTGTCAACGGCTCTCTGAAGAGTGCATCAAACGTCCTCATCGGGGTTGGTGCAGGGGTCGTCGTCGAAAAACCGGTTGACGAAGCGATGGGAAAACTGGATGAGCGGATAAAACGAATTCAGGATAACCTTGATAAGATGGCATCCCTTGGGCAGAAGATCCAATCTGATGCAGAAGAACTGTCCCATAAGACACAACAGATGATGGAAGAAACTCAACAGTAAAAAGTAATATTGAAAGGGGAAGCATGTTTGATTTTCTCAAAAAGAAGCTGAAACTCTTTGAAAAGAATATCGAAGCAGAGATCGAATCAGAACTGAAAAAAGAAGAGAAGAAAGAACAAAAACTTCAGATGGAGCCACCGAAGCAACCAGAACAGGTGCCCACTCCAGCAAAACCCGTAGAAATACCAACCACTGCACCAGTTATACCAGAGGAACCTGTGGTGACACGCAAACGCGCGTTACGGATTCAGAAACCGGTCAGCGAGGAGAAAAAACAACGGGAGAAACAGATCGATAAACAGATCGAAGAAAGCATCGAAAGCGAGCTGCAACGAGCCCTGCAGACAAGGAAAAGCATCGAAGAGACCGTTGGAGTGGAGAAGAGACCCACCTGGACGATTGATGAGAAGAAACTCGATGAGCTGCTCTGGGATCTGGAGATGGGATTGCTTGAAGCCGATGTCGCGTATTCCGTCATCGACTCGATAAAGAAAGACGTCAAACAGGAAATACGGAGAGTCCCTTTTGATAAAGGCAAAGCCGGAGGCCTGGTTGAGACGGTTTTAAAGAACGCGATCGGGCATGTGCTGAAGGCCAATAATTTTGATTTTAACCGCTTCATCGATGAACGGAAGAAACCAATCGTCATCATGTTCGTCGGGGTGAATGGGACTGGAAAAACACTGTCCATTGCAAAGATCGCTTTCATGTTACAGAAAGCAGGGAAAACCTGCGTGATGGCAGCGGGTGACACGTTCCGCGCCGGGGCGATCGAACAACTCACGATTCATGCGGATAATCTCGGAGTTAAGATTGTGAAGCATGGGTCAGGATCCGATCCTGCTGCTGTTGCTTTTGATGCCATTGAACATGCGAAAGCAAAACATCGGGATGTGGTGCTGTTGGATACTGCTGGTCGGATGCAGACAAACTCGAATTTGATGGATGAGATGGCGAAAATTAAACGGGTCGCAAAACCTGATATGATTATCTTCGTCGGAGATGCATTATCAGGAAACGATGCGGTGGAGCAAGCAAAACGATTCAACGAGGTCGTCGGAATCGACGGAGTCATCCTTACCAAAGTCGATGCGGACGCAAAAGGAGGAAGCTCGCTTTCGATCGCATACACAATAGGAAAACCATTGCTTTTCATCGGAGTCGGGCAGGAATACAAAGATCAGATCACATTCAACCCTGAATGGATGGTACAACATATTTTTGGGAGTTAACCTTTAGACGGATATGGTCGTTCCATCAAATGGTTGACCCATGAGTGCTTTTTCAAGCTGGTCAAGGCGTTTTCCGTTCACGATAAAGGTTGGTACCTTTGCTCGTTGAATGATCTCGAGAGCTGGCTCATCCATGAAGATGTTCTTCCCTGCTGCACCCCATTTTGTACCATATTGGACAATCAATTGGTCGATGGGTACTTCCTTGAGTTGCTTAGCATCCTTGTATTTGTTCGGGTCCTTGTCATAGATACCATCGACATTGGTCGCGTTCACAAAGCGGACCGCATGGGTCTTTTCTGCAAGCTCCGCACCAACTTGATCTGTACTATGTTTCGGGTCTGTCCCTCCCATGACGACAATCGACAAATCGAGTCTGAGTGCCTCATCAGTCGTATGAGGAATCTCTTTATTCGAGGTACCAAGGAGGTTCATGATGATTCGCGCGTTCACCCGGGTCACATCAATACCAATCAAATCCAAGGTGTCCTCATCAAACCCCAATTCCCGTCCGAGCTGAATATAACGTCTGGCGATTTTCCCACCACCGACAATGACGAACAGCTTGTAATCCTTACAAATCCTTTTAAAAAGAGAGGTAAGTTTTTTCAGAAACAGCGCATCTGCCTCGTCAGAAAGAACCACGGACCCTCCAATGGATACCACAACGGTTTTCATTAGAGAGCGTATCATTTCGATTTATATAAACGTACCACAGAGAAGGACTCTTACGCGATTTCGACACCGCTCTGGCTTTGACCTTTCTTCGGGTCTGCCCCTAGCCGCACCTGTGGCAACGGTATGGGTGGTGGTAACCCAAGATCTTTTGCGATCCCAACCGCCTCAGGGACACATGTGTGCATCACCGCAGTGTGTATGGTACTAGCAACTTGGTCAGGCAGTTTCCTGGTGTCTAACCATTCCTTCGCCAGTTGTTTTGCCTCCGGGTCCTCAGACAGAATCGTACCTTCGAGTTTAATCATCCCAATCGAACCATAGCTCGAGGTATACTGAAACTCGATGATGAGGTTATTCTCCTGGTTATTGATAACCTGGGAGATCTGGCTGTTATGATCAATGCGGATCTGTCGAGGTTTATCATCTGGCTCCACATAGCGTCTTGCTTCGATTGATTTCAGTTTGATTGCTTTAATTAACATAGCGTGCTCCAATAAACACGGACTCCCTTTTAGGTCTTTCGTTTCACAAAAACCCTCTGGATTAGTAAGATGATCTCCTTAAAAAACGTTTCATTATTTTTGCTCAGAAAGAACGATTTTCTGCGAGTTGATGATATCGATTTTCAAAGGGATGTTCAACCGCGCTTCCACCGACCATTCCACCCGAGAACCTGCCGTGCTTAACTGGTTCATGACCTGAGCGATCTCTGTAATCGTCTTCCCAAGACCTGTGAGAGTTGTATTGAAATTCTGCTGAGCCGATTGAAGGATGTCTGGTGGAATCTGTATGTCAAAAGGGTACAATTCATGGTAATAGACCGCTTCTTCATCTAGTGGTATCTCAAAATGATAGATGGTGTACACCTGGGTCTGTTGACCTTGGTTACCTACTCGGATGGGTCCAACCGCGATGTTGCCCTGATGGACAATCCTCCGTCCGATGAGTGCGACCGAAAGCTTTTTTGCTTGTACGGGTCGTTTTAATTTCAGCTCCACGGTCCCCTTGATAATCTCCCCTGGTGTGTATGAGTATTTTTGCAGTTTCACGTCTATTTGTTTTTTCTTAAAAAACGAGAGAGGATTTGGGATATACGACTGACCGACTGAGGGACTCATGGGGGAGAGGATTTCCCGGTTTCATATAAATCTATCTTATCTCACAAACTAAATCCGAGCGTAATAAACTCTATTAAATGCCTTTTTATAACCAGGACATGAGAAGGTATGAAAACAATGAAGGTCGCGATGTACTACACCAATACTGATGTGCGTATTGAGGAACAACCTGTTCCAACGATTGGGGAAACAGAGCTGCTGGTGAAGGTCATAGCAAGTGGCATCTGCGGCAGTGACGTCATGGAATGGTACCGCATCAAGAAAGCACCAAATGTCCTTGGCCATGAAATCACTGGAGATATCGTTGCCGTCGGAAAAAGCGTCAAGAAATACAAGGTTGGTGATCGTGTATTCGTCTCCCATCATGTCCCCTGTTTCACCTGCCGGTTTTGTTCAAACAATCAGCAGACTCTGTGTCATACCTTGCATACGACGAATTTCTACCCCGGGGGGTTCGCTGAATATCTGCGTGTCCCAGAGATTAATGTCGATCGCGGGGTGTTCATCCTTCCTAAGGAAATGACCTATGAGCAAGGGGTGTTCATCGAGCCGTTAGCCTGTGTGGTACGAGGTTTAAAGACCGCCGGGATGAAACCAGGGCAATCCGTTCTGGTGATCGGAAGCGGTATCTCTGGGTTGATTCAGATTAAGCTGGCGAAAGCCTGGGGTGCATCAAAGATCTTTGCAACCGATGTTGAAGACTTTCGACTGAGGGCTGCAAAACAGTTTGGTGCAGATGTCGTGATCCATGCGAAGGAGAATGTCCCTGAGGAAGTTAAAAAACACAACGAGGGAAGACTTGCAGACCTCGTCGTCCTCTCTACTGGGGTGCTTCCAGCGGTACAGCAGGCATTACGCTCTGTTGAACCTGGTGGTACTATCCTGCTCTTTGCACCCACCGAACCAGGAGTCGATGTCCCAGTTCCACTCTTTGATTTATGGAACAAACAGGTCACCATGATTTCAACCTATGCAGGAAGCCCGGAGGATATCACCTCGGCGATAGAGTTGATCCGGTCAAAGAAAGTCATTGTCGATGATATGATCTCCCATATCCTTCCACTCACAGAAGCAGCAAAAGGGTTTCAACTCGTCGCACAAGCAAAAGACTCCATGAAAATCATTCTCAAACCGTAATAACAATTAATGAAATGGTGTAAACCCTTCTGAATACCGCTCACGATATATGGGAACATTGAATCATGTTTCTCAAAGGTTTATAACACAGTATTTTATTCTCTTCTTCGATGAAAAAACTCAAGGCCATCTGGGAACTCATGCGATTAGAACACGGGGTGATGCTGTTCCTTGCCATCCTTATCGGCTCCCTCATCTCCCAAAAAACACTCTACGGTAATCTGAACCTACCGATGCTGAATATCTTCCTAACGTTCTTCACCGCGCTTTTTCTAGAGGCAAGCACGTTCGCGTTGAACGACTACTATGACCTTGAAATCGATCGAATCAACAAACGGACCGACCGTCCATTAGTTCGAGGTGATATCTCCCCAAAAACAGCACTCAACATCTTTTATCTCCTGTTCCCTCTTGGTCTTATCTGCTCGTATTTTGTGAACATGACCTGTTTCGTCATCGCTCTCATCACCGCCTTGATATCGGTCTTATATGATGTGAAAATGAAGAAAATAAAACTCATCGGCAACTTCTACATCGCCTACATCATGGCGATCCCCTTTGTGTTTGGTGGAGCGACTGTCCTAGGCAATACCACCGTTACACTAGGCACAATCAATCCAGCTATCTACGTTATCGCCCTCATTGCGTTCCTCGCTGGAGCCGGTCGGGAGATCATGAAGGATGTCATGGATTTCGAAGGAGACAAAATCCAGGGGGTCAAATCGTTCCCCCGATACATCGGCATCCGCGCATCCAATGGAGTCGCATCACTCTTCTACCTGTTTGCGATTGTACTGAGTTTCCTGCCGTATTTTTCTGTTGATTTCGGGGTGTATTATAGGAGCATAAGCTATTTTATCCTGGTGTTCATAACAGATACAATGTTACTGAGTACTAGCCTTCAACTGGTTTTCAAGAAACAGCCGAACATGAAGTTCCATCGAAAGTACACGCTTGCCGCTATCTTCATCGGGTTACTTGCATTCCTTGTTGGAGCATTAATCGGAGGGTAAGCCATGTATCAGAACGATTTGCTTGGGGTTGCCGCGGTCTACATCTATGTTATCGTACTCATCTTGTTTACCGAGAAAATATTCTCAAAGAGATACCCGGTGCAAAGCAGAAAGTTTTTACATATCATGACCGGGAATATCGCCTTCATCCTCCCCTTGTTTCAGACCAGGGAGATCATGGTGTTTGTCGCCGCAGGTCCGTTCATCTTGTTCACGTTCCTCATGAGCCCGTACTCACCGATAAAATCCATGCGGGGAAAAACCTCTGAAGCCGGGCATGGGCTGGGGCTTGTGTATTATGCGATTACCTGGACGGTGCTTGCGTATGTGTTTTTCGATCATCGCGAGATCATCGCGATGGGAATACTTGCCATGTCCTATGGAGATGGTTTGGCATCATTGATCGGGATTAAGTACGGAGGACGAAAATACACGGTGTTTAAAGATATTAAAAGCTACATCGGTTCGCTTGCGATGCTCATCTGCACGTTCTTGTTGCTAATCATTGCTCTCCTATTCTACTCAGAACCGCTCACCGTACGTACCGTTGCATACTTGTTTTGTATGGCAGGAGTCGCAACCATCGTAGAAGGCATCACGCCCCTTGGTCTTGATAACCTCTCTGTTCCGTTTATCACTGCCGCGATGTACTGGTTCTTTTTGGTGGGGTGATATGCGATTCATCATCGTAGATGGCCTTGATGGAGTCGGGAAAGACACCCATGCTCAGCTTATCAAACAGCGTTATGAGACGAAAGGGGAAAAAGTCATCATTCGGTCCCATCCCGAGTCAGATAATTTCTACGGGAGGACTGCGAAGAAAGCATTACTTGGTCAAGGCAAAATTAACCAGTTGAAAGCCTCGTTGTTCTATGCGATGGACGTCTTGTATTCAATACGTCATTACTATCGCAAGCCCACAAGCGATACCTTAATTATGGTACGATATTTGATGGGAACGGCGTACCTCCCAAAACGATTGACACGAACCGGGTACCATTTTTTTGAAAAACTCGTCCCGACCTCACGATATATGCTCTTCTTGGATGCCAAACCAGAGGAGCTCGTGCAAAGAGTCAAACAGCGGAGTAGTGAAACAGAGATGTTCGAGACACAAGATGCATTCCTAAAGGTGCGATCAAAAGCATTGAATCTTGCGAAAGGCTGGCATATCATCAATACCAGCCAGTCGGTCGAACAGACCTACTATGAGATTGAAAAGATACTGGACAGGCTTGACACGACACCAGCAGCCTAGGTCGGAATCTGCTATTGTCAGTTCTTTTTCTTATAAAATATCTGTGCTCCCTAACAGTTCTTTAACGACCTCATCCAAACCAGGCACGGTATCAAGTCTTTTGACTTCTGAAGGATGTACCCAGCGGTACTCCTCATGCTCCCAGTCGGTGTGAACAAGTTCTTTTGATTGGAGATGAAACAGGAACGGGTACACAATCCAGTTATACTGTTTTCCTTCATAGGTATCGGAAAACTCAAGAGGAGTTCCTTTGCGGACAAGCTCAACATCCGCCAGATCCACGCCTGCCTCCTCCCTTAATTCCTTAAGTGCGGTATCATAGGGATCTTCGAATTCCTCGACATATCCTGCGACCCCTCCCCAGAGGCCACGATAGGTCCCAACCTGATTGCTCCGTTTGAGAATAAGTATCTTCCCGTCATGCTCTAAGAGACAGGTCACCACCTGTGGAATCTGTCACCACCTCCTTGTTTTTTCATCCGAGTTTGTAGTCGAGCTGCACCTCATCGAACTGATCAGAGAGGTTCAGCAGCGTCTCCATCGGTTCCCCTTTCAGGGTCACTTCGAAGAATACCGTCACATAGGTCCTGGTGATGTTCACCATTCGTTTTGGTGCTATCGAACCAAAGGTAAGGAGCCGTGGTGGGATCAGGGGGACCAGATGACTCAGAAGAACTCCAACATCGGTGAACGCGTAATGGGTAGAGCCTGCGATGCTCATTTTAAAGGTATCATCAGCAGAATGATTCCACATGTAACCGATGGTCGAATCGTCAGCAAGGCGATTCTCTGCGAACATAAATAGGAAGGGGACCGTGATGTTTCCTGGGATGAACTGTTGGTAGAAGACCCCATCAAGAGTCAGTCCTGCATCGAAACGAGCATCCTCGTAGCAGCAGACCGCGGTGTTGGCTCCACCAAAGGAATGACCATACATCCCCACGTGTGAGAGATCGAAATGACCAGAGAATTCAGGGTCTGAAGAATTCAGGTCTGTTATCGAATCTAAAACGAATTTTGCATCCTCAACGATAGTCCGCAGCGACATGTTAAAAAACTCTGACCGCGCCGCCGGGTCGGTTGGCACCTCTGCAGGACCGACCGTGTGACCGTCAGGATACACGGTGATGCCGGAGACATACGGATGATTGATCGATGCGACCACGAATCCATGGCTCACCAGATCCTCGATAAAAGAAGTATAAATCTGATATACCCCGTCATAGCCTGGTGAGAAGACAACCACTGGGAAGATTCCTGATGCGATAGGGGATGCATTGCGTCCATGCGGACGAACAAAGAGATACGCGTCGTTCGGGATGGTGACTAAGGGAATCGGGGAACGCCCCTTCAACCACTGGAATGTTGGATAATCCATGTAGAGGGTTCGTGTTCCCTCAGGGTGTTTCTCAATCGGATACCAGATCTGCATCATGAATTCGCGGACATCGGTCGTGTCATTGGTGAAATACTCTGGTCGATCCGCATCAACAAGATGTATGGATTGAACCCCGACACCATAGGGTCCTGTGAGCGTTGGGAGAAATGAGGCATCATGAGTACCTGATATCTTCATCATACCAGAGCCAATAACAAACACGCGTGCAGAAAATGAGGTATCATTTAGCAGAAGAACGCCCATCATGTTCGTAGATGGTGATTCCCCTGCCACCGTCCATCGCCCAACAATGAGCAGACCTGTGAAGAACCCAGTCATTGTCCCATTCTCAGCACCCATAGATGTGTTCCATTCAGCCATGAATGTCCCCCGTGTCGCTCGACGACCTTGATTTAGCTCACCCCACAACGACCCCATGGTACCATCCTTTTGTCTGTCCCAGGTCCCCTGGAATGTCCCATCAGGCCAATCCGGTGCGCTCCTTGCAGTAGCGGATGGCACCGCTGCGGAAAACGAACACAGTATCAACAGGCTACAGAACACTATTGAGATTACGATGTGTTTTTTCATCTTCATATCCCCCTATCATTCTTTTCTACTGTAAAGAAGGAGGTTATATCTATAAAAGAGTTTCGAACAACCATAGGTTAGAACTTTTTCGAAATATAGGCAAGAACCGATTCAAAGATCGCCCGGCCATCACCGATATTCCCCCCGAGTCCTGTTGCAGTCCAATCAGGGTGCTGATGCTTGTGATACGTCCGCTCTGGGTGTGGCATCATCCCGAATACGGTTCCTTGGGGGTTGCAGATCCCTGCGATGTTCATCGGAGACCCATTTGGATTCCATGGGTAACCCGCGTAGGTTCCTTCCGGGTCGACATATCGGAACACGATTTGGTCGTTCTCCTCAAGGGTCTTGAGGTACTGCTCTTGTTTCTCTAGAGGAAACAACAGTTTTCCCTCTGCATGGGCACTGGGGATTAATCGGATGTCGTTTTTTGGGATATTCGAGGTGAACACACAGGTTCCCCTGTTCTCATGTTTCAGGAGTGTTGGTCGGCATTCGAACCGATTCGAATCATTTAGATACAGGCATGCGTCAGGGACCGGACGGATGATTTCCTCAAAACCGGGTAGCAGTCCGAGTTCCGTGAGCACCTGGAAACCGTTGCAGACACCAAGGATGGGACGGTCCTGGGAGATGAACTCCTTGAGTTGTGCTTGTAGCTGGCTTTTCATCCGTGCAGCAAAAATCGCGCCAGCCCTGATGTAATCACCAGCGGAGAACCCTCCTGGTATCATCAGGCAATGATAATCAAGGATGTTACGAACCTCATCAATATTGCAGTCGATGTTCAGCAGTTGTTTCAGATGGACGAACTCAGGGTTTGCCCCTAATCGTTTGAATGCATCATAGGACTCCTGTTCACAGTTCGTCCCTTCGATTCTTATCACTGCGATGTTGATATCTTTGAGTTTCATGATATCTGCCTGAATTCGATTCGTAAATACATCTCCCTTATATCTATTTTTTTTGATGGCAACATTAAAGATACAGGATGCTATCTAGAACAAGACGGTGACCCATATGAAACACGTCCATTACACTGAGGTTGATTTAGAACATCCCCAAGAAGCAGATGTAAAAAACATGAAGGTTCGATGGTTGATATCGAAGAAAGATGGCGCACAGAATTTCGCGATGCGTCTCTTTGAAATGAAGCCCGGGGGGAACTCTCCGATGCATCAACATGAATGGGAACACGAGGTGTTCATCCTGGAGGGAGGCGGGTTTGTGAAAGACCAGACCACTGAGAAACCCTTACAACCAGGGGATGTCCTGTTCATTAAACCCATGGAGTGGCATCAACTCATCAACAGGGGAAGCACGACGCTGAAGTTTCTCTGCTTGATCCCCTATCAGAAATAAAGCAAAAAATACAAAAGGGTGAGAAGAGTTTCTTAAGAAGAAGTTTATCCGGTGAATGGCGTGTTTGAAGAATTAGCATATATTCTCTTGGCAACATTTTTCATTTCCCTTATTTCATTCGTCGGTGTTATCTGTCTTGCGTTAAAAGAGAACATTCTGAACAAAATCTTACTGGTTCTCATCGGGTTGTCCGCAGGAGCTCTGATGGGGGGTGCTTTCCTTCACCTCCTCCCAGAGGCTGTCGAGAAAACCACAGGTCTTGATGTCTATCTATTTGTCCTTATCGGGTTCATCATCTTCTTCCTTATCGAAAAAGTACTCCACTGGCGTCACTGCCACAAAGGAGAATGTGACGTTCACACGTTTCAATATATGAATCTTGTTGGTGATTCTATTCATAATTTCATTGACGGGATGATCATGGCTGCGAGTTTCGTTGTCTCTATCCCTCTGGGTATTACAACAACCATCGCTATTTCCACTCATGAGATACCCCAGGAGATTGGTGATTTTGGGGTGTTACTTTATGGAGGTTTTTCGAAAAGAAGAGCGATTATGTTGAATTTTGTGGTCGCGTTAACCGCAGTCCTTGGAGGGATTGTCGGGTATTTTGTCTCAAGCCTCATTGAGGACATTGTTCTGTTCATCCTCCCGTTCGCGGCAGGAGGTTTCATCTATATCGCAGCGACCGATCTCGTACCAGAGATTAGAAAAGAGTTGAACATGAAAAAATATATGGCGACGCTTTGTGTGTTCATCTGTGGTATTCTTATCATGTGGGTCACCAAGGTTGTCTTCGGTGGATAGTGCAGAAAATACGGGGGAGAAAAAGGATAGAACGTGTGCTTAGCAATCCCGGGAAAGATCATCGAGCTTGACAAGAAGAAACAGAACGCGACCGTTGATTATGGCAGTGGAACGAAACGGAAGGCGAACGTGTCCCTTGTTCAAGTAAGGATCGGTGATTATGTTCTGGTTCATGCCGGGTTCGCCATCCAAGTCCTTGATGAAAAAGAGGCGCAAGAGACACTGGCATTGTTTCGAGAGATGTTGTCATTGCAGGAGGAGGACCGATAATGTTTTCCCTGCGTGATAAACAACTTGCTGATGATATCATCTCCCAGATTACGAAAGCACAGGTGCATCTTCGATTCATGCATGTGTGCGGCACCCATCAAGATACCTTGATGAAACATGGATTGGATGTGTTATTACAGAAATGTGGTGTTGAGATTGGGCAGGGGCCTGGTTGTCCGGTGTGTGTTACGACCCCTAAGGAAATCGAGGAGATTTTGCTGCTTGCGAAACAGGGGAAGACGGTTGCGACCTTTGGAGATATGACACGCGTCCCTGGGGTCAGCTCATCGTTGCAGCAGATGAAAACAGAAGGCTGTGATGTTCGCACGGTCTATAGCATTGAAGACGCACTGAGTCTTGCAGAGAAACATAAAGAAAAAGAAATCGTCTTCATGGCGGTTGGTTTTGAGACAACCGCACCTACCACTGCAGCAGTCCTCTTACAAGATCCACCTTTGAATTTTTCTGTCCTGTGTTGTCATCGAATGATCCCGCCCGCGTTACAGGCGATCCTTCAGATGGGTGAACTGAAGATCGATGGTTTCATCGAACCTGGGCATGTCTCCACGATTATCGGGACCCGCCCTTATGGTTTCATTTCGAAAGAATATCATGTCCCTCAGGTGATCGCTGGTTTTGAGCCCCTGGATCTTCTCATGGCGGTTTGGATGCTGGTTCAACAGATCAAACAGGGGAGGGCGGAGGTCGAGAACGAGTACGTTCGAGCCGTGAAGCCGCAGGGGAACAGAAAGGCACAGGAGGTGCTGCAGAGGGTCTTCGAACCAGTGGACATCAAATGGAGGGGATTTCCGTTGATCCCTCAGTCCGGGTTACGCCTTCGCAAGAACTACGAGTCATATGATGCACGGAAGAGATACGAAGATGAGCTTCAGATGATTGCGAAAGAGGAGTTCGCTGAGCCGACCGGCTGTCTCTGCGGGGATGTGCTGCGAGGGTTGATTTCCTCAAAGCAATGTCCGTTGTTTGGGAAGGGATGTACCCCAGAGAATCCTATAGGTCCCTGCATGGTGAGCAGCGAAGGAAATTGTCATATCGAGTACCGTTACACAAGGAAATAAATCGGAACCAGGGCTTTATCGTATTTTTTTCCGCAAGATGAAGAGAACCAGGGTGGTGAGAAGGCCAAGAAGGAATGCCCCGATGGTTCCCGCAAGGATCCCGATCGTTGGATAAAGGAAATGGATTCCTACTGCGTAGCTGACGACACTTGGGCTGCCGTAGATCATACCTTTTGCCATGGCATTGGTGAACTGTGGTCCATGTTCTTGGAGGGAGATTAGCATTGTGGAAAGGAAGATTGCGGGAAACACGGAGAATATCCCACTAAGGGTGACTCCGACGTTGGAGAAGGATACTGCGATGGCGATGACGATGCCAGCGATGAGGCTTCTGCCAAGGAGTTTGAGTGGCGTGTAGTGGACCTTGATGGTGTCCTGTGATGTGACCTTTCTTTTTCTATCGAGAATGAGGAATGCGAGAAGGAAACAGATGACATAGACTGTGAGGGAAACGATCACTGAGGTGAGGTTTGTGTAGTAGACCAGGATGGTGAGAATCGTCCATGTGGTCAGTGAGCCAGTAAGTGCGATATGGATCTTTTTCTGGGAAAGGAGCGCGAAGACGAGGAGGAAGAGAAGGTTGAGTCCCATTTCTGCGGGGACGATGACAACGGATTCTGAGGCAAAATCGGCTCCTTTGTCTACGGCGATGAAGAGGAATGCTATGATGATGGTGGAGGGTAATGTCCCAATGACTCCTCCTGTTTTTGTCCCGTATTTTTCTGCGATGATGGTCACAAGGACCACGATGAGTGCAGAGAGGATGAAGGGGATGATGGTATGATACAGGAATGAGTATTCCATGGGTCTTGGGGATGTGTTCTTCTTCTTAAATGTTTCTTTTTTTGTTTTTTCGGAAAAATATAAATACTATTTTGTAATACCTACTAAATTGTAATGATTACAAATTATAATTAGTTAATCTCCTGATCAGCATGTATGAAAAATACGTAAAAATCCTCAAGGAACATACCCTCAAGGTTACCTCACCCCGACTCGAGATCCTCAGATACCTCGACGAACATCACACCCATCCAAACGTCGAAGAAATCTACTCCTCACTGAAAAAAAAACACCCATCGCTTTCAAGGACAACCGTGTATAACTCCCTGGAGATACTCAAGAAAAAAAGGATCATCCAGTCACTCACCATCTCCGGCTCAGAGCTCAGATACGACATTCACGAAGGACTCCACCACCATTTCATATGCACACACTGTGGCACCATCTTCGATATCGCCATCACATGTCCGAACATGGATCGAACCCTCTATGGTGGCCACCGCGTCGAAGAAGTACAAGGATATTTCAAAGGCATCTGCAAGAAATGCCATACGAAGGAAAAAAGAAGGAACAACAATGGATAAAAAAGCATTCCATAAGATATCCTATGGTCTTTACATCGTCTGCTCAAAGGATGGAGAGAAAACCAACGGTCAGGTCGCCAACGCTTTATTCCAAGTCACCTCCGAACCACCCACCATCGCCGTCAGTATCAACAAACAAAACCTCACCCATGAATACATCACGAAAAGCAACGTATTCACCATTTCCATTCTTGACAAAAAAACCCCACTTCCCCTCATCGGAACCTTTGGTTTCAAATCAGGCCGAGACATCGACAAATTCAAAAACGTCACCTTCAAGCTCGGTATAACACAAGCTCCGATCATCTTAGACAACACACTCGGATACCTCGAGGCAGAGGTCATCGATAAGATTGATGTCGGGAGCCATACGATCTTTATCGGGAAAATAACCAATGCAGATATCCTGACCAAAGAATCGGTTATGACCTATGAGTATTACCATGAAGTAAAAGGCGGGTATTCACCGAAATCCGCCCCAACCTACAATAGTGATATTGATAAGAAAACAGAGAAGAAAAAGGAGGAAGTAAAAATGGACAAGTATGTATGCACCGTCTGTGGATACGTCTACGACCCAGCAAAAGGCGACCCAGAAACCGGTATCGCCGTAGGAACATCATTTGAGGATCTCCCGGATGATTGGGTCTGCCCCGTCTGCGGAGCCGGCAAAGACGCATTTGAGAAACAATAAAAAAACAACACTAGGAAAGTATATAAATAAATGAAAATTGTAATATGAATCGGAGGAAACTGGTTCTATACAGAAACAATAGAGACGAGGGTTCTCCAATGAAGGTTCAATGAAGATAAAAGGAGGTAAAACATGATATTAAGCAAAAAATTAGAAAACGCAATCAATAAGCAAATCAACGCAGAACTCTGGTCAGCGTACCTGTATCTCTCCATGTCCACCTACTTCGAATCAATAAACCTTGGTGGATTTGCAAGCTGGATGAGAGTCCAAGCGCAAGAGGAAGTTGAACATGCCATGAAATTCTACAACCATATCGTTGAACGCAGAGGGCGCGTCATCCTTAGTGCGATCGCTGTGACCCAAACGACCTGGAAATCACCATTGCATGCCTTTGATGAGGCGTTCAAACACGAACAGAAGGTCACCGCGATGATCGAGAATCTCGCAAACATCGCAACAGCGGAAAAAGACTATGCGGCAACAAGCATGCTGAAATGGTTCCATGACGAACAAGTCGAAGAGGAACTCCAAACTGACACTATGGTGCAGAAACTAAAAATGGTCGAAAAAAGCACTGGTGCACTCTTCATGTTGGACCGAGAGGCTGGCAAGAGAAAAAAGGAATAATCCTCTTTGAACAGAGAATGAAATGCGGGTGAGAGTCATGGATCTGAAAAAATATACACTCGAAGACTTACTCCTAGCAGCAATGAAAAGCGAAATAGAAAGCCATGCGGTGTACACCTCCATTGCCACACAGGTAAAAAACGGGCTTCTGAAGGATAAATTTAAATTCCTGGCACAAGAAGAAAAAAAACACCGTCAGTTCATCGAACAGGTGTACAAGGCAAAGTTTCCCAAGAAAAAAATCATGATTCCAGAGACAACACCCGTGCCACTCCCCTCCCTCCTCATGCCTGAGGAAGATACTCCCCTTGGTACAATCCTGAAAAACGCGATGGCTGCAGAGAAGGCAGCTCATGAGTTTTACCAATCGCTCTCTCATGAGTTTACAAAAAACGATGCAACCATCCGCAACACCCTTTCCTATTTCGCAGACATGGAACTACAGCATTACAAAATCCTTGAGATAGAAAAAGAAAGCATGGATCGCTTTGAACAAGCTGACATTTATTGGGATATGGTCCACGTAGGACCATAACATAAATCAAAAATGGAGATGAAAAAATGAAAAGTATTAAAGGAACACAAACGGAAAAAAACCTCCTTACTGCTTTTGCAGGGGAATCACAGGCGAGAAACCGTTACACCTACTTCGCATCAGAGGCAAAAAAAGCAGGGTATGAACAAATTTCTGCTATTTTCCTCGAAACAGCGGAAAACGAAAAAGAACACGCGAAGGTCTATTTCAAGCATTTACAGGGCGGGATGGTCGAAATCACTGCGATGTATCCCGCAGGAGTCATCGGGACGACAGAAGAGAACCTCAAAGAGGCAGCTGATGGAGAAAAAGCAGAATGGGGAACGATTTATCCAGAGTTTGCGACAATAGCAAAAAAGGAAGGATTCCCTGAAATCGCGCGAAGCTTTCAACAAATTGCCGAAGTCGAGGAACACCATGAGAAACGATACAGGGCACTTCTGGCAAACCTCGAGAAAAAACAGGTCTTCAAGAAAGAAAAAATCGTGAAATGGAAATGCAGAAACTGCGGTTATATTCATGAGGGAAAAGAAGCGCCAAACAAATGTCCAGCATGCCAACATCCGCAGGCATATTATGAAATGTTAATAGAAAACTACTAAAGAGAATAAAGAAGAGGCTATATCTTGAGTAACAGCACCGATGTTATTCCTGACGCAGAATTGGATTGTGTAGGGTTCTACTGTCCGATACCGATAGCGATGACAAAAGAAGAAATCGAAAAAATCGAAATCGGTCAGGTCTTAAAGGTAGAAGCTGACGACCCTGCTGCAGAAGAAGACATCAAACGATGGGCGAAACGAACCGGGCATCTGATACTGAAATTTGAAAAAGAAGGACCATTGATGACCTTCTACATCAAAAGAACGAAATAAGGTGAAAATATGAAAGATGATAACTCTATTTTATATGTGATCACCACAGACAACCCTGAGAAACAATATGCGCCATTGGTCTTGGCTCAGACCGCGAAAATGATGGATATCACACCGATAGTCTATTATCTGGGGACAGGATTGAAAATCCTTCTTCCTGGTGCGGCTGCAAAGATCAAACTCGGGAGTTTCCCAAACGTCGCTGAGATGCTTAAAAAAACAATGGACATGGGCATCACCATTTACGCATGCGAAGCGTCGAAACAAATGTGTGGACTACTGGATGTTACGCTCATGACTGGCCCAAAAATTGTTGGTGCAGGAACATTAAATGATCTTGCCCTTGACGCTGGGGCGACCATGTGGTTCTAACGGAGGAATAAATGCCTCGAATCTATCTTGATCACGCATCATCAATGCCTGTTGATTCACGAGTTTTTGAGTTCGCAAAACCGTATCTCAGGGAGTCTTGGGGGAATCCCTCTTCTCTACATTCAGTCGGTTTAGAGGCGAAACGAGCGGTGGAAGAGTCTCGGGGGAAAATCGCGGAATTCATCCATGCGGAAAACGAAAGCACGATTATCTTCACCGGTGGTGCGACTGAGGCAAACAACCTTGCGGTGAAAGGTGCTGCATTACGGAACATCACGAAAGGAAAAGCGGTTATTGCCTCTACGATAGAACATATGTCCGTGCTCAATCCAATGAAGGAACTGCAGAAAAATGGTTTTTCATTGACCATGCTTCCTGTTGATTCGACCGGTATCGTAGATCTGAAAAAACTTGACAGCATTCTTACAAAAGATACCGTGCTGTCCTCTGTTATGTATGCGAACAATGAGATAGGAACCATCGAGCCGATCAAAGATATTAGTAAAATCGTTCATGAGAAAGGAGGATTCCTTCATGTTGACGCGGTCGCTGCAGGAGGGCGAGTCCCGATTGATGTACAGAACGAGGGGATCGATCTTCTGACGCTTTCTTCGAATGATTTGTATGGACCTCCGGGCGCTGGTGTGTTATACGTAAAACCAGGTGTTAAAATCCAATCTGTTCTGCTTGGAGGTGGGCAGGAGCGAGGTCTTCGCTCAGGAACAGAGAACGTGTTTGCACTTGTTGGGATGGGTGAAGCAGCGCGCATCGCACAACAAGAGATGAAACAAGAAAGCAGCAGATTGCTTCCAATCAGAGATAAATTTATTAAAGAAATTCTACAAATAGATCAGTCCTACCTGACTGGGCATCCTACGTTACGCTTACCGCATCATGCTAGCTTTCGGTTCAGTTTTATCGAAGGGGAAAGCATTCTGTTGAATATGGATATGTATGGTATTCAGGTGTCAACTGGTTCTGCGTGTTCATCAAAGACACTTGAGCCGTCACATGTTCTTCTCGCGATTGGTTTAAAGCATGAGGAGGCTCATGGGTCTATGGTGCTGACCCTTGGGCGTTCTACATCAATGGAGGATGTCCCGGTTGTAAGCAAGGCGACGAATGAGACCGTCCAACGCTTACGAAGACTCTCTCCAATGTCTCAAGAATGGAGGAACTAAGAATGGCAAACGTCGGATATAGTAAAAAAGTCATGGAGCATTTTATGAACCCCCACAATGTCGGTGTGATCGAGCACCCTGATGGTTATGGGAAGGTAGGAAACCCGGTCTGCGGGGATGTCATGGAGATTTTCATCAAAGTAAAAGATGATATCATCACGGACATCAAGTTCCGTACGTTCGGTTGTGGATCTGCTATTGCGACCAGCAGCATGGTCACAGAGCTTGCAAAAGGAAAACATGTCGACGAGGCAGTGAAAATCACCCGTGGTGATGTCGCAAACGAACTTGATGGTCTGCCTGCACAGAAGATGCATTGTTCGAATCTCGCTGCCGATGCACTGCATGAGGCGATTAAGGATTACAAAAACAAGAAACAAATGAAGTAAGATGGAGGTAATAAAAAATGGTGAAATTAAAGGAAGTCTATAAATGTGCTGTCTGTGGGAATATCATAGAAATCGTCCACGCTGGTGATGGTCAACTTGTCTGTTGTGGGAAACCCATGGAGCTGCTCTCAGAAAAGCTGCAGGACGCTGGAAACGAAAAACATGTGCCGGTGATCGAAAAGACCGCTACTGGTGTGAAGGTGAAAGTAGGTTCCATTCCACATCCCATGGAGGAGAAACACTACATCGAGTGGATAGAGCTGCATGCCGATGAGGCGGTGTACCGGAAGTTTTTGAAACCGATGGACAAACCAGAAGCAGAATTTTGTGTGGCCGCAAAAAAGCTCTCCGCACGTGATTATTGCAATATCCATGGGCTGTGGAAATCGAAATAATCAATTTTCTCTGAACCATCTTTTTCTTTTTTTTTCTCTTTTAAGAGGGCTTCGTAAATGTTATATAGCCACCATTGCTTTCTAATTGTTAACAATTAACCCGGGAGGTTTGGTATTGTCAGAAAAACAACGAGATAGAAATTCTATTACCAATGTCGCAGAAAAAGAACTTGGTCTTCTCATCAGACACATCGATGTCCTAAGAACCGTTCGTGATCACGGTCCAATAGGGATCATCAGACTCTCTCAGATAACCGGTCAACCCCAACATGTGATTAGGTACTCCCTTCGGACACTCGAACACGACGGCATCATAAAACCATCTTCTCAAGGCGCCATCATCACCGATAAGATCCATGAGACGCTTGGAACCCTTGAATCCACCCTTGATGACATGATCACCACGATGTCTGATTTGAAGAAGAAATTGAAATAAAACAGATTTTTTCGAAAAATAAAAGGGGAAATATTGTTCCAAAATTTTTAAATAGGTTAAGTAAATAGTGTTCTCAGCCAAAATGAGGTGCAAGAAAAATGAAACACAGCAATCTATTGCTCATAACGATGATGATAAGCAGCCTTCTTCTCATCGCTACGTTTTCGGTCCAGGCTGCAGATGTAACCATAACCGATATCATAGAAGATGTCAGCTCCGTAGATTTTAACCAACAAACCACCGTTGTGACCACCCATCCAGACATCAATGTTCAAAATATCGATATTATTAAAGCAACTTATGGCCAAGTTGGAACACAGGCCACTGTCACCTTGCAGGTACGAGGCTCTATTGAGAACAGAGGAAAGATCATTGATATGTACAATGAGGAAGATTCGTTAGGTCCCCTTAATTTCGTAGAATATGATTTTTCGTTATCAACCACAGAACAAGATTACACCATTAGTTATGCAAACCAAACAGGTCAGATCAGCAATGGTTTGGAGGCAACGAACCTTACTTCCTCGGATTTTACTGTTACCGGTGATACCCTCACCATCACTTTCCCGTTGACTAGTGCAGAGGAAGTCTATGACAATATGAGCGTCACCTCCATGTTCGTGAAAATGAATTTTTCCACATCAGGTGAAGACTTCACAGACTTTGTCTACCTCTCAGATATCGCTCCCAATCCTGCCCTGGAGATCATGGAAGCTTACGGACCAAATGTTGGTGCAGTCGGTGATACGATACAATTTAACGGGAGCATCATCCCACTCACCGGACAACCGCCCTACCAGTATCACTGGGATTTCGGAGATAATAGTAATCCATCAACAGATGTGAATCCTACCCATGTCTACACAAAAGCAGGCGAGTTCACCTACACCTTCACCGTCACCGACCAAGCAGATGATACGGTAAGTGAGACCGGGAGCATTACGATTTCCACCGAGGGCGGCACCAATGGTGGCTCAGGGCTTTCCAACACCATGATCCTGTTCCTGGCGATCTTGGCTATCGTCATTATCGTAGGCGTCGTCATCATCATATGGATCATCCGGCGATAAAATAACATCCATCCTTTTTTTTCTTTTTTTTCTTGAGTTATCTTTTTATGGTCTGAGGAGATGACTTTCATACCGCGGGGTTAATCTATGAAGGATGGCGAAAGCAAATACGCGTATAAGAAGAAAACAGCCTGGGAACTCTTTTCAAAACAACAACTCGTCACTGCTTTTTCGTTCGCAGAGGGGTACAAGACGTTCCTCGACAAAGTAAAAACAGAACGAGAAGCAATCCACGTGATAGCGGATGCCGCGAAAAAACAGAAGAAAAAAATCGTGGTCAACCAAGAAAAATCAGCAGCCATTATCATAAAAGGAAAAAAACCTGTCCGAGACGGACTACGTATCGTGATTTCCCATATCGACTCACCCCGACTTGACCTGAAACAAGTACCTCTGTTCCAGGACTCAGAGAGCCATCTTGCATTGTTTGAAACACATTACTATGGTGGAATTAAGAAATTCCAATGGGTTGTCATCCCGCTTGCGTTACATGGGGTGATTGTGAAAAAAGACGGTAAGAAGATCACCTTTACCTTAGGGGAGGATGACCTTGACCCGGTCTTTTCAGTGCCAGATTTATTACCGCATTTATCTCATGATATCCAAGATAACAAGAAAATCGATGAGGCGATCAAAGCAGAAAGCCTCGATATAGTGATCGGTAGTCTCCCTGCGCGAGGTGACTTTAAGGAAAAAATCAAAGCAGCCATCCTTGAAAAACTGCATGATGAGTACGATATCACGGAAGAGGATTTTATCTCCGCTGAACTTGAGGCAGTCCCTGCCTTTAAAGCCCGTGACATTGGATTTGACCGGTCATTAATCGGTGCCTATGGACAGGACGATCGTATCTGTGCTTATGCTGCGTTACAAGCCATATTGGACATTAAAAACTCAGAACATACCGT
>DAJP01000060.1:0-5884 GCA_002496355.1 Euryarchaeota archaeon UBA346
AAAGATTCTCTGACAAGAAAAATGATCCTGCTCTATGCAGGGACGTTCCTGTTTCCGTCCTTCATCTTTGATGAAATGGAAAAACACAAAGGGGAATTAGTAGAAAAATCAGGAATGGGAACAAAACAATTCGATATATTACTTACCATTCTTCTTCAAAAGGTACAAATCGTGCCAACTCACCTTCTCCGCCCTTTTGAAAAGAGAGCTTACGACATAGTAAAAAACATCGATCCTGATGATACCCTGTTTATCGCCTGTGCACTTGCGTATTCAGATAGTATGATTTGGTCCGATGATAAAAAACTCAAACAACAGACAGTCATCCCTATCATCAACACTGAAGAAATGTATCACCTCTTCTATGGAGCATTATGAGAGATTTCAACGACGAATATAAATGGATGCAGAAGCAAAACTTAGAACAATTCAAAGGAAAATGGATCGCAGTTATCAACAAAAAGATCGTCGGCAGCGGAGTGTACGCAGATGACGTTGTCAGAGACGTGAAAAAGAAGACCAAAGAGACCCCATTTTTAATCAAAGTCCCAACGGAAGACTTTCTCTTACTCTGATGATCATTTGAATACGTATAAATACTAGTTCATACTATATAGTTATTAACTAATAATAATTGGTGATAACAATGTCAAAAACTATCCAAGAATACAGACTCGACCACTCCCCCACCCTCAACACGGTCCTTATGGTAGAACACACCCTCCAAACCATGAACGAAAACCTCATCACCGTCGCACAACTCAAGAAAATCCTCCCAAAACAAATCAACCACAACACGCTCATGATCATCCTAACATACCTGGAGGCAAGCAACAAAATCGCAGTCAGCCTCAAAGGAATCACCTGGATACATAACACCAACCCAAGCCTCAGAAAAACAATCTCTGAAGGACTCGAGCTATGAAAAAAGTACGTGTCATCCTCTCACCAGAAGCAGAAGAAGAGTCTTAATAGACCTATAACCCTACCGGACCGACCTTTATAATGAAGTTCTCCTATAAAGAGAATATCTTTCATTCTCAGAAAGGTGGGAAAACTTTTCCTATTTTTTTCCCCAATATTGACTATATAATCGATGAATCAGCATTTTTTTTGAACGAATAATTAAATTTATTCACTTTTATTATCGTTATAGTCAAATTCCTGTTGAATAATTTTTTAAGTTCTATTCCCCTATTATAAAATAGGCATAAAGAGGGAAAGAATATGCGGAACGTAAAAAAAAGAGTAGTAAAGGCAAGTATCATGATCTGTCTTCTCCTGGGAGGATGTCTCATCACGGCACAAGCAACATCACTTAAAAATTCTACGGATCTAGTAAATAAACCAGGAAACAAAGCATGGACAACTCTGTTCTATCTTGATAATGATTACACTGGATACTTTAACGATGCCTTACAGGAAATCTTTCTTGATGAAATCGCATCGACATCGAATGTCAACGTGGTAGTGATTCAAGACAACCTAGACGAACCTGCAGTCATGTACTATATCGATGAAAACCATAGTGCAATAGTCCTTGAAGAACTTGGTGAGGTGAACATGGCAGACCCGCAGGTTCTGAAGAATTTCATTGCCTATGGAAAAGAACAGTATCCCGCAGATCGATATCTCTTATGGGTGTATAACCATGGTGGTGCCTGGAAAGGTGCGTGTCTCGATGAAACAGACAACGCCATCGGTATGACACTGGATAACTTCCAAAAAGCGCTCACTGAGACTGGCGGCGTTGACGTCATCTGTTTTTTAGCCTGTCTGATGAGCTCTCTTGAGGCAGCGTATGAACTTCGAAATTGCGTCGAAGTTCTTGTCGGAAGTGAGGACCTAGCGTATGGATCATGGTTTGATGATATCTGCGGCGACACCAATCAACTTCTTACCGATACACCAGATGTATCAAATGAAGAAATTGGTGTGAAGATCGTTCAGTTCTTCGATGAGAGTGGCAATCCTCCAACAAATAAACTCACCATCAGCGCATTGCGAACTTCAGCCATCGAATCATTAGCACTTGCCATTGATGATTTAACCAGATATTACAGCAAACAATGGTTCAAGTATTATCGCTACGTGGCAGAAGCGTTTGACAACACGTTCCTCTTATCTGATTTGGATGAATGGGCGACGGTGTTCGAGGTGTACGATCTCCGAGGATTCCTTGAGAACCTCCCCCCATGCACAAAAACAGAGGCAGCACTCGAGATGTTTAATGATGTGGTTATCACCGAGGTTCATGGGTCAGACATGGAAGGAACACATGGGCTGTCAATCTTCTTCCAACCGCATCTCTCACAATACAGACTCTATAAGCAGTACAGAGATAAGACCTATGGTCTTGATTTTGTACAGGATACCTATTGGGACGAGTTTCTGTTCCTCTTCATCCTCACCAATGTCTTGTTGAGAAAATAATACGACACAGAGGGCGGAAAGCTTCCCCTAATCCGTTCCAGGGATGTCATAGGGTTCTTTTGCAGGATGACGATCGTATTCAAACCAGGGAAGAGGGAGCCCTATACCGGTTTCCAAAAAAACAAACACGAATCCTACCACTAAAAATCCACGTATTCTCATGGGGCCAATCCCAATCCAGGTATCCCAATAATTACCGACCCATTGATCTTTCTTCGTGATGACGACACCATAAAAAGTAACGAGGATACTTCTCGTCCACCAGTATCCCCGACTGAGATTTCCGAAACTGTAATTTTTGAAATTGTTCTGGGTGATAATATTCCCTCTCTGTCCTGGGTCAAAGTTGGTACTCTCCACACAGATAGGACAGTCATCAATCTCATTCCTATAGATGACATTCTTTGTACCAAATATCCGAATTCCCTCAACGCAGCGTAGAATCCTATTTCCTGAGATATTTTGCTCATCACCAGTAAGAACAATTCCACCATAGATCCCACAATCGGTGATGACGTTGCCTGTTATCGTTATACTCAATGGAGAATCTGTTACTGCGCTGATACCAGGACTACAAAAGCTTATTTCATTATGAATAATTTGAATATGATTCCCTCGAATCCCAATCCCTTTATTCGGGTTATCTCCTTCTTTTTTTGTATGAAGAACGCAGTCTGATATGGTAATATTGTTTTGATCATTCGACGCGATACACCCCGCATTATACCCGTTTGAATTCTCAATAAGAAAATTAGAGATAAGGACCTGGCTTGCTTCAATCCGAAGGACGTCACCTAACGCCACATTACCATCAATGAAAGGTCTCCCCGTATCATTCCCACCCCCCAGCTCATGAGCAATACCCAGAAGCGTGATATTATCGTTTTTTATGTACATCATTTGTTCAGGATACGTCCCGCTGTACACCTCGATGGTATCCCCAGGACTTGACGCATTCAGTGCTTCCTTTATCGATGTGTAATCCGCATCACCAGGTTCATCGTCCACAGTGATAACAGTCTTTCCAGAAGGAAATTCAGAATGTATAGCTGGAACGATACTTGTCCCCACGAAAAAGAAGAGGACACCAATTGTAAAATATTTTCTTAACAGAGAATGTTTTTTCATCTTTTCCTACCCCAATATAAGATAAAAAAGACTGCTCCGTATATAAATTTTTGTTTGAATGATTGACAGGATAAAAAATTCGAAGAGTGTCCGAGGATTGAAAAGTATGGTTTTATCCTATTTTTTTCAATAAAAGGTAAAATTCCAGCGAGTTTGAATTTAAAGATTTCGATACTAAATTAAAATCACCATTGAATTCAACATATCGAAAGAACATGAATAGTAATAAGAATTCATCCAAGAAAATCATTTCTGCTGTATTTCTTATCTCCCTTATTTATCTCTCTGGTTGCATTAATATCACGGAAATCAAGCCATTGACAAAAGATACACTTGTTTGGGGGGTTCTCAGACCTGAGCAAATTGACGCCTTAAATATAACAATTGAGAATAGTTGGTCCCTTATTCCAAATATCTACGATAGTCTTTTGGAAATCGACAACAAGTTTCGAACGATCCCTGCCCTTGCTGTATCCTGGTCTACCCCTGATATTCAGACGTGGCGCTTTAACCTGAGACATGGTGTGAAATTCCATAATGGAGAAGATTTTACAGCAAAGGATGTGAAATTCACCCTTGAGGACATTTCAAATAGCTACTATTACGACACCATTGACAACATCACGATTGTCGACGATTATACAATCCAATTTCGAACCCATACCCCATCACCAGCTATTCCATCCTTTGTGTACGACTGTATTATCCTTTGTAAGAACGCAACACCGGAACAAGGATTCATTGGTACCGGCCCGTACCACATCGTAGCATTTGACCCTGGAAACTACACGAAATTAGAATGGTTTGAAGACTACTGGGGAGAGACTCCACAGGTTAAAACCGTGTATTTCAAGGCTATCGAAAACACGACTGCACGGTTGGATGCCCTATTGTCTGGTGAGATTGATATCGCCCAATATACTATAGATGAAAGGTATCAAGCAATCTCTCAGAATCCAAATATCACCGTTGTCTTGTATCCTTCCCTAAATCGATTCATTGTAGGATTTGATATGCGGAAGAATGAAAGCTATGCCTTCCCAGATGGTGCGAACCCGACGGCTGATGTTCGTGTCAGAAAAGCAATCTACCAAGCCATCAATGTCACGCAGCTGATCAACGGGCCGTGCAATGGTTTAGCCGAGCCTCTTTCCCAACTCATTGCTCCCGCTATTTTTGGGTATAATCCAAAAATCGCTCGCTTGCCTTATAATCTCACTGAGTCAAAACGATTGCTGGCAGAAGCTGGATATGCGCACGGATTCAATATATCCGTGGATAATATCGAGAAAGGCGTGAATATACAAAGTAGCTGTCTTATTGTGCAACAGCTTTCTAAAGTTGGGATTAACGTAACCCTGACGAATCTTTCGTTTCTTGACTTCGATCAAAAAGTCATGGTGAACCGAAATACCTCGATGTATCTAGTCGGCTACGGGGGTAGTATGACTGTTGACGGTGGAACGGAGTATAACTATTTCATTCAATCTGTCAGCGAAAATACGGGATCACTGAATAGTGGATATTATTCCAACCCGGAAGTGGATCGACTAGGTATTGAATCATCCCAGGAGATGTCTCCTGTCGCTCGATTAAAGCTTTTACAAGAAGGTTTTCGAATCGCCTTGGTCGATGATATAGCGTATGTACCATTATTCAATTGGGATAACATCATATTGACAGCAAACAATGTCAACTTCTCCCCCTATGCTGATCAATATATGATCGTCAAAGACATTACATTTACCTAACGAAAAGATAGATGTTTTACCAAGAGATTTGAACCCTTATCGAAATCAGAACTATAATTTATCATTAAAAAATTGTGTTTTTCTCCCGTAAAATTGCCCGTGCAAATTAAATAGCATTTCGGGTGGCGTGACATATCCCGTGGGTTACAGCTCCCTGAAAAAAAAAGCAATACCAAAAACTTCAGTAAAAAACATATGATCATATGATAATTACGAATAAGAAAAAGACAGAAAGTTATCATATTCTAAGAAAAAAAGTATACGAAACAATTCATGCTTTTGGTCTAAATCAAAGAAATTTATATTCTCAAGCAATAATTATTTAAACGCTAGGAGAATTATCTTTAAAAGAGGAAAACCTGCTCTGAAATCAGAAGATACCAGAATGAACCTTTAATTAAGATAGTTAAGGATGAAATCATGAAACAGACTAGATACACCAAAATGATAGTCATAACAATCAGCTTTTTTTTCCTCACAGTGATTGTTCCATCTCAATCCATCACCACTCCAAGGGATATGAGAACACCGTCTCTGCCGTTCGACAGGGACGAAGGTTATTTCCTGTACTC
>DAJP01000060.1:6242-6744 GCA_002496355.1 Euryarchaeota archaeon UBA346
TGGACAACGGCACCATCCTGCTTGCGATCGCCTCAGGCAACGGGGGACTCCAAAAAATCGCATACGATGGCACCATTCTCTGGGAATATCATTACACAGGAGGCGGCGCCTACGCAAGTCATGATATCGTCCCCCTCCCCAACGGCGACGTCATTATGATCATGCAAGAAATTAAATCACGCATCCAGACCATCCAGATGGGACGTGACCCGAACACCTTTGGCAATGATTTCCGCCCGGATTGCCTCATCCAAGTCCATCAGACCGGACCAACGAGCGGCGAGATTGTCTGGGAATGGCACATCTGGGATCACCTCATCCAGGATTTCAACCCAGACAAAGACAACTACGGCAACGTCAGCGAGCATCCTGAACTGATCGACATCAACTTCGGTGAATATTTCTGCGGTGACTGGATTCATATGAACTCAGTGGATTACAACCCAAAATTCGACCAGATCCTCATGAGCGCCCATAACTTTAACGAAATCTGGATCATCGA
>DAJP01000028.1:0-14830 GCA_002496355.1 Euryarchaeota archaeon UBA346
ATAAAAGACCTCAACACACAACAATATGATGCGATCATGTACGGGTCCACAGAGCCCATCCGGTTCAACTTCATCATGAAAAACGGTGACACGCACTATTCTCATATCGGAACCTGGGAAGGGCTCATCCCACAATCCGAACGTCTCTACAAACAAACCGAATCAGAGTACCGCAGACAAGACATGGAACGATTCATGCGCATCAGCCCCTGCCCCACCTGTCAGGGGAAACGATTAAAACACAAAATCCTCTCCATAAAGATCACCCAGAAATCCATCATCGACATCACCGATATGTCCGTCAAACAATCACTTCAGTTTTTTGAGAATCTCAAACTGACAAAAAAACAAGAGGAGATTGCCCATCTCATCCTTAAAGAAATCAATGCTCGGTTAAAGTTCCTAGACAACGTTGGATTGAACTATCTTACCCTGTCTCGCAACGCAGGGACACTCTCCGGTGGAGAGGCACAACGGATACGACTGGCGACACAGATCGGGTCAAACCTGATGGGTGTGCTCTACATCCTTGATGAACCCTCTGTCGGGTTACACCAGCGAGACAACAAGAAACTCATCCGAACCTTACAACGGTTACGCGACCTAGGAAACACCCTCATCGTCGTAGAACATGACGAAGAGACCATACGAAACGCTGACTATGTCGTCGACATGGGTCCTGGAGCTGGAATCCACGGAGGAAAGATCATCGCCCATGGGACGCCACGACAAATCGAGCGTAACCCACGCTCCCTCACCGGTCAATACCTCTCTGGAAAACAAGCGATACTAGTACCAGAGACCAGACGACAGACCAGACAACACATCCACATCAAGGGATGCAAGGAAAACAACCTCAAGAACATCGATGTCGACATCCCCTTAGGAGTCTTCACCGTCATCACCGGGGTTTCAGGAAGTGGAAAATCCACACTGATCTATGAGATCCTCTACAAAGGATTGATGCGGAAACTGCATGAGTCACGCGACCCACCAGGCAAACATGATGAGATAACGTTTGACACCGAGATCGACAAAGTCATCGTCATCGACCAAAGTCCAATTGGGAAGACACCACGCAGCAACCCTGCGACATACACAAAAGTGTTTGATGAAATACGAAAGATTTTCACCATGACCCCAGAAGCGAAACTCCGCGGGTATCAAGCAGGACGTTTCTCCTTTAACGTACCTGGTGGACGATGCGAAACCTGCCAGGGAGATGGTCTAATCAAGATAGAGATGAACTTCCTCCCCGACATCTACGTGGAATGCGAGGAATGCAAAGGAAAACGCTACAACAAAGAGACCCTGGAGGTGCAGTATAAAGGAAAATCCATAGCAGACGTCCTTGCAATGAGCGTCGAAGAGGCGACAGACGTCTTCGGTAACATCCCGTATATCCGCAAGAAACTCGAAACCCTCTCCCGAGTCGGATTAAGCTACATCAAACTTGGCCAAAGCTCCACGACACTCTCCGGTGGAGAGGCACAGCGGATAAAACTCACTAGAGAACTCTCAAAGAAGAGCACAGGAAAAACCCTCTATCTCCTAGATGAGCCCACCACTGGTCTGCATTTTCATGATGTCAAAAAACTCATCGATGTCCTCAACAGCCTGGTGAACATGGGAAACACCATTGTCGTCATCGAGCACAACATGGAAGTCATCAAATGCGCAGACCAAATCATAGACCTTGGACCAGAGGGTGGTGATCTCGGAGGAAAGATCGTCGCAAGTGGAACACCTGAAGAAGTATCAAACAACACAAAGAGTTACACCGGTCAGATCCTTCGTCCCTTGTTCCACGGGAAGAAACAATGATTGATGTCACAGCGCTACCTCCGAACCCAGGGTGCTATCTCTTTCGAAATGCCGAGGGGCACATCATCTACATCGGGAAAGCAAAAAACCTACGGAAACGGGTTAAGAGCTATTTTCAAAAAAAGGAACAGGACCCAAAGACCCGCAGTCTCATTACGGTCATTGACTCTGTTGGGTTTTTTGTCACAGACACCGAAGTCGAAGCACTGATTCTGGAAAACACGCTGATAAAGAAACATCAGCCGAAATACAACATCAACCTGAAGGATGCTAAAACCTATGCGTTTATCGAGCTTACCAATGAGGCGTTCCCACGGCTTCTCATTGCACGACAAAAACTAGGGACTGGGCTTTATTTCGGTCCGTTTGTCTCGGCTCTTGAACGCGACCATGTATTGCAGTTCCTCAACCGGACGTTCGCTTTGCGGACCTGTAGAAAATTACCAAAAAAAACCTGCCTGCGGTATCATCTCCAATTGTGTACTGCCCCCTGCATTGGAGCGATCACCCAAGAGGATTACGACAGAAGAATACGAAACGTTCGATTGATCCTTTCTGGACAATCAACTGAGCTCCTAAAAACACTACATCAGGAGATGACCAGAAAATCCCAGTCGTTTGACTATGAGGGGGCATTGGTTCTCCGGAATCAGATCACCGCGATACAACACCTCCAGGAACATCAGAAGATGCAACGGCACTATACTGTTAACCAAGACATCATCAACTATCATATCAAAGAAGGGACTGTCTATCTTATGTTGTTTAACATCTACAAGGGGACCTTGTCGACAAAAAACGAATATATCTTTGATTGTTCCCCTGATTTCTTCGATGAATTCATCATACAGTATTACTCGGAAAACCCCATCCCATCAGAGGTGATCGTCCCTCAAAGACCATCAGAGTCTCTTGCAATGTATCTTACGCAGAAACGGAAGAAAAAAGTACGTATCATCGTCCCGAAAAAAGGAACAAAGAAACAGCTCCTTGATCTGGTTGGAAAGAATATCGAGATAACATTCTTTGGGGACCTTTCAAAAGTAGAGGCGCTTCAGCACCAGTTGAACCTGCAGGAACCCCCGCAGGTCATCGAATGTTTCGACATCTCCCATTTGTCTGGGACATCCATGGTCGGTTCCATGGTCCAATACCGCAATGGGAAACCAGATAAGACAAACTATAGACGGTTCCGTATTCGAAGCGTGGAGGGTGTTGATGACGTAGCTGCGATCGCTGAAGTCGTACGACGGCGGTATCGAAGGTTGCAGCTGGAACATGCACCGCTGCCACAGTTAATCATCATCGATGGCGGGCTTGGTCAGCTTCACAGCGCTGTTTGTGAGCTTGAGAACATCGGGCTAAAAATCCCACTTCTCTCCATCGCAAAACACTTTGAGGAAATCTATCTTCCTGGACAACCACAACCACTCAGACTGGGCAAAAAAGAAAAAGCATTGTTATTTATCAGAGAGATCCGTGATGAGGCGCATCGTTTCGCGATCGCGTACAATCGCTTATTGCGGAAAAAAGAGTTGAGATCGTGACGCAGTTCACCCTAAAAACAGACCTTGTTCCAAAAGGATCACAACCAGAGGCGATCGCATCAATTGCGGAAGGAATTCAGAAGAATTATTCTGCTCAAACATTACTTGGGGTCACAGGATCGGGGAAAACATTTTCCATGGCCCAGATCATCCAACAGGTTCAACGTCCAGCGATTGTGATCGCTCATAACAAAACACTTGCTGCCCAGCTCTATAGTGAGTTCAGAGAGTTTTTCCCGGACAACCGAGTCGAGTACTTTGTGTCCTATTATGATTATTATCAGCCGGAATCGTACCTACCACAACGAGATTTGTATATCGAGAAGGATGCGGATATCAACCCGAAACTGGAGCAGATGCGACTTGCTGCGACCGCGTCGCTGTCATCACGCCGGGATGTGATCATCGTTGCCTCCGTGTCCTGTATCTACAACGTCGGCAACCCGCTTGATTACCAGCGGCTTGGTTTTGAGATCCGCGTCGGGCAAAGGCTCCCACGGAACGCACTGCTCCGTCGTCTGCTTGATATCCAGTATGAGCGGAATGATACGGAACTCATCCCTGGTCGTTTCCGGGTGAAGGGTGACACCATTGATCTTATCTTAGGGTACTACCCGAATATCTACCGCATCGAGATGTACGGAGACAAGATTGAATCGATTAAAGAACTACAAAAAAACACAGGAGATGTTGTTGATGTCTTGAAATATCTGTTCATCTTCCCTGCGAAACATTTCGTGATACCAGAGAGCAGTCAGAAACGCGCGATTGAGGGAATAAAACATGAGCTAGAAGAGCGCCTCCCTCAGCTTCCTTTCCTGGAGGCGCATCGGCTGAAACAGCGGACGCTGTATGATCTTGAGATGATCCAGGAGACCGGGTTCTGCAAGGGTATTGAGAACTACTCGCGGCATCTTGATGGACGCAAACCAGGTGAGAAACCATACTGTCTGCTTGATTATTTTCCCTCTGATTTTCTCATGTTCATCGATGAGAGTCATCGGACAATCCCGCAGATCCATGGGATGTACCATGGGGAGTTCTCAAGAAAACAAACCCTAATCGACTATGGATTCAGATTACCAAGCGCGATGGATAATCGACCGTTGATGTTTCAAGAATTCGAGCGGTATATGCACACGGTGGTGTTTGTCTCGGCAACACCAGGGGCATATGAGCTAGGTAAATCACAGCAGATAGTTGAGCAGATCATCCGGCCCACTGGTTTGGTTGATCCCCCTGTCGAGGTGAGAAAAATCGAAGGGCAAATCTCGGATTTGATCCGGGAGATACAGATGACCATTAAACGAGGCGATCGGATCCTTGTCAACACGTTGACGAAGAAACTTGCTGAGGAACTATCCGAGTATCTTGCTGAGAAAGGGATAAAGACACGGTATCTCCACTCTGAAATTGATACTCTTGAGCGTTCGGAGATTATCCGGGAGCTTCGTCTTAGGAAATTCGATGTGCTTGTTGGTATCAACCTGCTTCGTGAAGGTATTGATATCCCTGAGGTCGGGTTCATTGGGATTCTTGATGCGGATAAGGAAGGGTTCTTACGTGATGAGCGCAGCCTCATCCAGATCATTGGTCGTGCTGCCCGGAATGTGAACTCAAAGGTGGTGTTGTATGCTGATGTCCTGACTGATTCGATTCAGAGGGCTCTTGCAGAAACCAATCGGAGGCGTGACGTGCAACTGCAGTATAATAAAGATCATGGGATCACCCCGACAACCATCATCAAACCAATAAAAGAGAAAATCGTGGAAATCACCGATACGAAACATATCCCGCGGAAAGAAATCCCGGTGATCCTGGTCAATCTTGAGCTGGAGATGAAAAAAGCAGCAGATGATCTTGATTTTGAGAAAGCGATAGCGTTGCGTGATCGGATCAAGAAACTGCGACAATCGATGATGCTGTAAGGTTTTCTTAGCAGATGGTTTCTTCTCTCAGAATGGTTCCTTTGATGCCAACGATAATGGATTTTATCGGTATCTTTCTTGATGCTTGGGACATAGCTTGTTGAGCGAGTGCCAGGAGACCTCGACAGCATGGTACTTCCATGGTCATCACCGTCAGTGACTTAATCTGTGCTTCGTCGATGAGGCTGATGAGTTTTTCCAGATAGGACTCCAGGTTTGAATCAAGCTTTGGGCAGGCGATAGCAAGACTATTGCCTTGTAGATAGTCTTTATGAAAATCCCCAAGTGCGTATGCGACGCAATCAGCTACGAGCAATAGATTTTTTCCGTGGAAATAGGATGCGGTCGGGGAGACGAGATGTAACTGGACCGGCCATTGTCCAAGATGTGATGGATGGATACCTGTTTCTATTTTTTTCTCTTTTGTTTCTGTGGAGAAATCCATGGTTTTTGCTCCAGTACATCCACAAGCATGAGGTGGTGTTTGATAATCTTCTTTAAATGAGACTGTGATGTTTTTTTCTTTAAGGAAATCTAGGGCTTGTTTGAGGTAGGTTTTTTCCCCATGATCTTTGAGATGGTTCAGGTGAGCAATGATGGTGTTATCCCCGGCTTTAATGATGTTTTCCATAACTTTTTTCTCATTGTATGATTCCGCATCGCGTTCTTCGGTGGTAATCGCATCCTGCGGGCAGTGTCCGATGCATGCGCCTAGGCCGTCACAGAAGATGTCGCTAATGAGTCTGGCTTTTCCATCGATTACTTGCATTGCTCCTTCTGGGCAGTTTGGGATGCATGCTCCGCAGCCGTTGCATTGTTCTTCGTTGATTTTTATGATTTTTCGTTTGGTCATCTTCATCACTAAGTATCTTTTTTATACCAGGTATATAATAGATACAAAGGTATTTATAGGTGATAGTATCTAAAAGGATACCATGCAGCAGACCTGTAGCGTCTACCGGACTATTGATTTCATTTCGAAAAAATGGACGCTGCTGATCCTTCTAGAGCTCTATAAAACTCAAGGGACGAAACGATACTCGGAACTCAAGCATAGTCTCTTGGATATCACCCCAAAGATCCTTTCCAGCAGACTTCGAGAATTGGAACATGAGGGACTGATTACAAAGACCATTATCACCGATGGGTTCCCGATAAAATGCGACTATACTCTTACTGAAAGCGGAAAAGATTTTATCCGCATCATCAAAGACATCAAGAAATGGTCCTTGCACTGGAAACAGAAAAACAAAAAATGCATGCAGCAAGACTGCAAACATTGTGAGTTGTGATCTTTCAAAGGGTGAAAGCTTCTGGTAATCCACGAAATAAAAGCAAAAACAATTCTGCGAAAACACAAGAAAATCGACTCCTGGTTTCTCTCAAGGTACGGGATGAACATCTATCGAGGATGCCATCATAACTGCGTCTACTGTGACGGTCGAGCAGAGGGATACTATGTCGAAGGTGAGTTTGGGACCGATGTCTCCGTGAAAATCAATGCTGTTGATGTGTTAGCTCAAGAGTTGGATCTCCGAAGAAAACGCACCCCTCTACAACCAGGGTATGTGATGGTCGGAGGCGGTGTCGGGGATAGCTATCAACCTGTTGAGGAGAAATACGGGCTAACCCGCAAAACGCTTACTCTTCTCTCTGAAAAAAAGTTCCCGGTCCACATCCTCACAAAATCAACGCTCGTGAGCCGAGACATAGATCTTCTACAGAAGATCAATGAGACAAGCAAGGTGATTGTCAGCTTTAGTTTTTCCTCGACCGATGAATCAATCAGCAGAATCTTCGAACCCGGGGTGCCATCGCCACAGGAGCGACTCGAAACCATGGCTTTCCTCAAAGACCAGGGGCTTGCCTGTGGGATGTTTCTGATGCCGGTCATCCCCTTCATCACGGATACAAAAGAAATACTTCACAAAACGATACATGATGCAAAGGATGTTGGAGTGGATTTCATCATCTGTGGTGGGATGACACTTAAGGACGGAAAACAAAAGAATTATTTTCTCAATATTCTTAAGAAATATTATCCAGACCTCCTACTCGAGTACCAGATGATTTACAAAGGAAGTAAATGGGGCGAGGCAACCTCTGAGTATTATCATCAATTGCATCAGTCTTTTCACACACTGATGAACCTCTATAAGATACCGAAACGTATCCCACCAGCACTTTTCAAAGGTATTCTGAGTCAGAATGATCTGATCGTCGTGATACTAGAACATCTTGATTATTTACTCAAGCTTGAAGGAAAAAAATCCCCCTATGGGTTCGCTGCATACTCACTATCCAACCTACAAGTTCCGCTCTCAACGATACGGTATCAATTGCAGAGCATCAAAGGTATCGGCAGTACAACTGAAAAAATCATCCAGGAGGTTCTAGACACTGGAAGCTCACAATATTACGAACGCTTAT
Source organism: Euryarchaeota archaeon UBA346 (assembly GCA_002496355.1). Taxonomy (GTDB): domain Archaea; phylum Thermoplasmatota; class E2; order DHVEG-1; family DHVEG-1; genus SM1-50. Next base: position 7,730 of record DAJP01000028.1, read on the forward strand.
TAAAAGGCGATATATAAGGGGAACGAAATGGAGTTCCCCGCGCATATCATCTTTGCATTTTTGCTTACCCTCATCGCCGGTCTATCGACCGGAATAGGGAGCCTTATTGCGTACTTTATCCGGAAACCAAAGATGATCTACCTTTCGTTTTCGTTAGGTTTTTCCGCAGGAGTGATGATCTATGTCTCCTTTGTCGAACTGTTACCTCAAGCAGTCAATCAGATCGGTCAATTCACAGGTATCGTCGTGTTTTTCCTTGGGATCCTACTCATCGCCTGTATTGATATGGTCATCCCAGAGGCACGAAATCCGCATCATTACAAGGATATGCCTAGTGAACAGACGCTGAAGGTGGATAAGACCTTACTGAGAACCGGGTTGTTTACAGCTTTAGCCATTGCAATCCATAATTTCCCTGAGGGGTTGACCACGTTTGGAACGGCTCTGAGTGATGAACGACTCGGATTAGTCATAGCCCTTGCGATAGCGATTCATAACATCCCTGAGGGGATTTCGGTTTCTGTGCCTATTTTTTATGCGACGGGGAGTCGGAAGAAGGCATTCAAATACTCGTTTTTAGCTGGGTTAGCTGAACCAATCGGTGCGGTAATTGGTTTTCTCATTCTCCTTCCATTTTTATCATCGACAGTTCTTACTTCGCTGTTAGCCTTCGTTGCAGGGATCATGGTATACATCTCGATCGATGAGCTTCTCCCCATGGCGCATCGCTATGGTCATAGCCATACTGTTATTCTTGGGTTCATCCTTGGCATGGCTCTCATGGCGGCAAGTCTTTTTATTCTCTAAATAAACCACTGTACCCTGACGACAAGAACTATGGTCTTATTTATCTTCGAATATGAAGAGATCATCGATGGTTGTCTGTAAAGCGTTGGCGATGTCATGGGCAAGTTGTAAGGAGGGGTTATAGTTCCCTTTTTCTATGAAGAGGATGGTCTCTCGTCGAACTCCTACTTTTTTTGCGAGATCCTCTTGGGTAAGGTTGTAGCGTGCTCGTAGTTCCTTGATGTGGGTTTTCATACTTAGTTCCCTTTCCAATGGAGGTATAAGTACGATATGACGAATACAAATCCTGAGATAAGTATCACGATTGCTGTGACATCACTTCCTTTAAGTTCATTTTTGGAGAATATGTCGAAAAGTAACGGAGCAAATAGAGCACTCCAGATTGCTGCAATGAACGCATAGTATCCTGCTTTGTAGTTGATAGTTATTAATCGTTCATCTTTTGCTGGTAATCCTTTTCGTACATTCTTTATTCTGTCCCATAGTATGTACATCGCAAAAATGACGAGTATCAAGATTATACCAACAAGCAAGATTTTATCTGCATTGATATCTCCGGTCTGCATTAGATATAAAAACAGGGTCAATAGTATCATTACCGCAATTAGGATGCCTACAACAATTTCTTTTTTACCTTTCATATTTTTTTTCCCTCATTAGTTTGTTTGTTATTGATAACATTTTATTATTTATTTCTAACATTATGTTAAGTATATATAACATTTATTATTTATATTTTTCCCCCACCTTTATGAACCTCAAACACTCAAACAAGGAAATTCTGTTAAACAACCAACGCATACTCAGAAACGCTGGAAGGTCGTTCCTATGGACATCATATCGGAAATGTTACAATCCGAATTTGGAAAGATCCACGCAAAATTCAAAACCGTCTCCATCATCCATCTCCAAGACTTGCAGAAAGAACTCACCACCTGGCAACAAGATGGGATGATATCAAAAAAATTTTACGAACAGAACTATGGTCAATTTGTCTTTCATTCTCCTACAACACTTCCAAAAGCCCGCTCGATTATTGTGATAGGGATTCCACAAAAAGTCACCCGCATAGAGTTTTTCAACAACGGTAAACGGTATCAAACCATCATCCCACCAACCTATGTCTTCTCCAAAGTACGGGCCACCTGTAAAGATATTCTATTAAAGATCCTGGGAAACAAAGGATACACCGTTGACCGTGCCATATTACCAATGAAATTACTTGCAGTGAAAAGCGGATTAGGAAAATATGGGAAGAACAACCTCTGTTATGTTGACGGAATGGGGAGCTACGCCCGCCTGGAAGCATTTTATACCGATTATGAATTCCCAACCGACGATTGGTACGAAAAACAGCTCATGAACGCATGTACATCATGTTCTTTCTGCAGCAAAGCATGCCCTACCCAGTGCATCCCAAACGACCGAATCCTCATACATGCAGACCATTGCCTCACGTATTTCAATGAAAACATCGAAGATTTCCCTGCCTTGGTTCCAAAGCAATCCCATAACGCGTTGATTGGATGCATGCATTGCCAAATCATCTGTCCTCAAAATAAAAAACATTTTGCGTACAATCCGGACACCATCACTTTCACCGAAGAAGAACTCTCATGGATTTTACAAAACACACCACGGGAAAATATTCCACAGAACCTGGCGAAAAAATTAAAAGATCTTGATATGTACGAAGATTATCCAGAACTACCCCGGAACTTTACTGTTCTCATCGAGAAACAAAACTCAGAAGAATAATCTTCGTAACAAATGGATCTACTGAACGGATTTTTTCAAGAAAAAGAGATTTTGCAGTAGAGGAAAAGCAGAGGGGAATCGTTCGAAAAATTTATCGAAAAAATGCATGAACAACATCGTCCTCTCAGAAGAACCCATCGGCATCTTAATGGAAAGTGATCCCCAATCACTCTCCGCGTTCTGCATATCTTTTGCCTTGGCTTTGATCGTATAGGTTCCTCGTGTTGTCCAGCTATGAGAGACGTTCACAGATTCACCTGATTGGAACGGGCCAATCCATCCACTGTTGGAAGAATCACCCCACTCAATAAAGTAAATGACATATTTCTCCTCGGGGTCAACGGAAATGAACGTATAATTATACGTTTGTCCTGCATTGCCGGTAGTCGGACCTGTGATGATTGGTGACCACGGAGGTTGGTTCGTCCCGTTTCCTGTTGTAAACTCCCAGGTATCTGACTGGTTTGTCGCTGAACCGTCATTAGCGATAGCATACCATTGATACATTGTATTATTCTCTAACCCATTCCATGATATGGATGCCCGCGTTGAACTCGGGACATTTTCATCGACTCCAATCAACTGCTGAATCGAAGCATCATAGAACGAGACATCCATGACATCCTGATCCGCATCAGAGACGAAGACCGAGATCATCAGGTTGACAGGCACATTACTTGCGCCATCCTGTGGATCTGGGTCGCTTGGTTGTGCTGGAGGATGGTCCCAAGCTGACATCAATGGATAATAATCCTTATTCCCGCCCCCGCCAGGGATATTATAGGGGGTATCACCAATCCCATCATGGTTGGCATCCCCTCCGGTGTAATCATCCCAGTAGTTCCCACCGCTCGGATACGCATCATTCCAGGAGTTACTACAGACATCATAGGCGTTATCCTCTTCACTTGAATAGAGATTATTATGGAACAGATGGTTATCGTCCGATGATTCTTGTATTTCTATTCCACGCATATTCCCACTCAGCACATTACCAAAAATCGTATTACTAGTGGATTGCACAAGATAGATGCCTTGAAGATGGTCGATGATCAAATTCCCTGAAATCGTAGTAAACGTAGTCTGGACCGGGTTGATCCCTTCAAAACCATTATGTGATACAGTATTCTCAGAAATCAAACAATGAGCAGATGCTAAAAGACCAATGCCCTCCCAGTTATTCGTAATGGTATTGCCAATAATGTTGACATAAGATGCATACACAATATATGCTCCGATTCCACCATGTTGTAGTGTGAATCCAGTTACGGTCCCACCATCGGCTTGAATTTTGATGACATTGCCAGTTCCCTCGCCATCGATTATTGTTTGATCACGCGACTCCCCGTAAAGAGAAACGTTTTTTGTGATAAGAACATGCTCGTAATACATCCCTTGATACACATAAATATTGTCGCCATCAGTTGCGTTATCAATAGCATCCTGGATTTTCGAATAATTGTTCGGGCCCGTTCCACCAACATAGAGGGTCTGACGACGATCCGAATTGATAGAGTGATTCAGGGAATCTTGAAGGGGTTCTGTCGCAATCCCTGAGATAGAAAGACTTGATAGCACTATGAAAACAAGAACGACGACTCTCGTTGTTCGTATATGATTTGCAGATATTTTCATTTAGTTCCCCCAGTGTATAATATAGAAGTTCGAATATTTATATGTTCATCTTGATATATAAAAAAAGGAAAGAAAGGAGATAAATGTATTTTCCTTAGATGGAACCCATCATGTATAGAATGTAATGCTCCTCTGCTAAGATGATTGCTCCAGCTTCGAATGTATTATCTGTTGTATTGACACGGTAGAGGCCAATGAACCAATTTGATTCTTCGCTTCCTGTTGTATTAAGCATACCGTAGAAGAAATACCCCCAGTTCCATCCGGTCATCGTCCCTGACGCGCTTCCATTATACATGGTCCAGGTGCCAACAAAGGTACCGGTCCACTCCCATGATTCGTATGTCCCTGAAAATTCTCCCAGTGGGTTATACCCGGATTCGTTTTTCATTGCAAACACTCCCGTGAAGGTTCCATTGGTGAGTGCCGGACGGGCATGATGGATAATGTTCATCGGCCGTAGATTGGATAACGGTGCTGCAGTTGTCATTGGCATGACTGCAAGAGCTATACATATCCCTAATGCGATTAGTATTTTTTTCATATTCTCATTAACTCCCTTTATGTTGGACGAGCAATAGATTCCTACTATTTATAGATTGGTAATTTTTCTCCTGGTGGTTTCAATGGATTAATTTATAATCTGAATCATAAATTTCTTTGCGAAAGAGAAGGTCGAATTAAACCGCTGATCCCCATTTTTTTAGAAAATCCTCTGATTCGATTCGAAGAGTTTTTCTCGGGCTCTTGAGATGCTTTCTCACAAAAGAAAAGACTTTCTCTTTTTGTTCAATTTGAGGAAAAAAGTGATCGAATGCTTCGATCGCATGTCCAGCGATGACCCGTTTACATTCCTGGCTGAGATGCGGCGTTGTTGGGATCGTCTCAACTCTGAGAAGTTTCTCAACGATGGGTGAGGTCAGATATGGTTTTGCAAGCGCGATTTTCCCAGAACAATCGACAACGTTTGCTACCGTCACCATATACTCGTTATCGAGAAGACTATAATATTTCTCAAAAATCTTATCGAATTTTTTTTCTTTATCGACTCTTGTCAGATTCGCGATGATGATAATCGCATTCCAGGTCAATATTCGATAATTACTATCAAGAAGACTGATAAAAAAATCCATGAAGGGATACAGGCGCTCTGGCTCTGCTTCGCTTAGGCCCATCAATACCTTTGAACAACCATACCGGACTGCAGGTTTTGATGACGAAACACCTTTGAGAAGTAGCGGAATCAGATCGTTATTTTGTTTTACTTTGTTGAAAAGCTGCTCTTTTGAAATTGATTTTTCTGCAAGTTTCTTCAACAAGTCAGATTCCATGCTGACACCAAGTTGATTGTTGCATCTGGTTTGTCTTTTAATACTGTTTTGGTATCATTTGAAAGAATTTTGTGCTGTTTAAATTCTAGGAGATATTTTTAAAAAACAATATAAATTCTATAACACTTCTTGTATCATACAAAGGATTGATACTACTATGGATTCAATGGATTATTTCTATGAGTTGTTTCGCAGTCTACCTCGTGGGGGACCTGGTGATACCCAGTCAACTCGAAAAGCATTTGGGTTCTTGAAAAACTTACCACCTGAACCACGTATTCTTGATATCGGATGTGGACATGGGATGCAGACCATTGAGCTAGCAAAACTTTCGATGGGAACGATTATCGCATTGGATAACTATCAACCTTTTTTGGATATATTACTGAAAAACGCTGTCCGTGATGGAGTAGAGAAACGGATCATTCTTAAGAATCAGTCGATGCTTGAGATGGATTTTAAAAACGAGACCTTTGATGTGATCTGGTCTGAGGGAGCTTTGTATTTCATGGGGTTTCAGAATGGATTGAAGAAATGTCATGAACTTCTCAAAAAGAAGGGGTATCTTGGGGTGACTGAAGCGGTGTTTCTCCAACCATCCGTCCCAAAGCTGCTGCAACAGTTCTGGGATGAGGGATACCCTGATATTAAGGATGTCCCTAGTAACATCGCTCTCATTCAGAACGAAGGGTATCGACTGCTTAATCATTTCACGTTACCACAATCTTCCTGGACAGAATCCTATTATGTTCCAATGCAACAAAGCATCAATGCATTGAAGAAAAAATATCCTGAAAATACTACCGCCTTGACGATGTTTTCCGAGTGTGAAAAAGAAATCTCGATGTACCAGAAATATTCTGATTATTATGGGTACGAGTTTTTCATCATGCAGAAACAATAAGGTAATTTCAATAAAAAAAAAGTGCAGAGGAAGGGATTTGAACCCCAATTTACCAATATGATATTCATTGACAGATAATGATTTATTTCCTGTTGTCTTCAGTGTAGACATTACACAATCTTTATCTGTGAAAATATTATTGCATAATTAATTCAGGAGCATCATATAATGGAACAGGCCTTAATAGACAATCTTGTTGTTGTTTCTGCAATAATATATTATGCTTTCTTATGTTTAGTATATCTTTTGCGTGTTTATGAACGTGATAAGCTGGAATTGATTCTTGCCCCGGTCTTTAGTTTACTTTTAGTCCCATTCGTTGCTTTATGGATAATGAACATTCTCAATGGAAGCGATATAGGACGGTTAATTACGGGGTTACCGATAATAATCTATCTTGTCTATGACCTCTGGTATCGTTTAATTACAAAAAAGAAACCTCAACATCACCCAAGCCGTTGGCCCGTTGGTTTAATAGTATACCTTATATTTCTTCAAATTGGGAGTATCGCCTTGAATTGGTACGGGTACATCATATCCAAAGTATATGGACATGTCTTAGTAATCAGTTACTTCGTAATGCTGGGTTGTTTTGGCTATTATCAAAATAGATACAATAAAAGGATAAAGTCCACAAAAAACTAATAGTAAAAAATGCAGGGGAAG
>DAJP01000028.1:15077-19170 GCA_002496355.1 Euryarchaeota archaeon UBA346
TGCAGGGGAAGGGATTTGAACCCTCGGACTCCTGCGAGACAGGATGTCTCATCACACGAACCTTTCTTGTGTTTTGATCTTAAGTCCTGCGCCGTTGGCCATGCTTGGCTACCCCTGCAGACCATCATTCAAAGAAAGAAGTGCGGACGCCGGGATTCGAACCCGGGCAAGAGGCTTGGAGGGCCTCAATCATAACCACTAGATCACATCCGCATTCTCTGACCAGTCATCCTGGCAACGTCTGATGTGAGGTAGACATAAACTTACCATTCATAATCTTTTTTATCAACCATCACTCTGTTGAGATGATCAGAACCACCGAAAAACAATTGTGGAAGAAACAGGAGAAGATTTAAATCAACAAAGGAGATATCCAATCCATTAGGAGGTGTGGTATGGTATACATATATGAAGGATGGACATTATACACACGCAGCGTAAACCTGAAAGGTGGACGCAAACAAACCATCTATTTCTTCAGCAAACGTTCACCAAAAAGCGGGACACCATGCGATTTACCAAACGGATATACTGTCGGTGTCAATAAAAGAACCAGTCTCCCTTACCTCAAAAAGAAGTAACACCCTTGGTTCATCTTTTTTTTTTTTTTTTTTTTTAAAAATCGGAGAAAGGTTTATAAGTACTAAGTATGTTCAATAACCCGTGAGACGCATGGGCGAAGAGAGTATCGACCCGGAAGAAGTCAGCTGCATGAATCTAAAGGGGAAACACACTATTAGTTCCAATGAAGAACTCATGTTATTCATGCATCGTTTTAACCTTGACTGGGACACTGTAGAAACCATGCCTGCGTTCGAGGAACACTGCAAGGAGTTTATACGTAAGGGAAAACAAGACAAATAATGCCCTCGTTATTGGTTTTTTTTATCTCACTAATTTTAGACGAAATACATATAAAATAGAGGTCGATGTCGCTGCTGAGGGAGTTTCATGGTAAACTTCGATGAGTTATATTCAGATAGAGCAGGAAAGATGCGGAAATCTGAAATCCGTGAATTGCTCAAAGTCACCCAAGATCCAGAAATAATTTCTTTTGCTGGCGGATTACCAAATCCACTCTCGTTTCCAATCCAGGATCTTAAAATCATTGTTCAAAATGTCCTCAACAATCATGGGAAGGTTGCGCTGCAGTATGGAGCGACACAAGGCATCAACGAACTTCGGGAAATAATCGCTGAACGGTCCCATAAAGAGGGAATGACGACGGGAGCAACCATGGAAAACATCATGATCACCAGCGGCTCCCAGCAAGCGCTCGATGCCGTCGGAAAGATTTTCCTCAATCCTGGTGACATCGCGATGGTCGGTCTACCCTCCTATCTCGGCGGCATCAACGCATTCCGCAGCTACGAAGCAAACCTCGTTGGAGTCCCCTTGGACAAAGATGGGATCCAAATAGATCTCCTGGAGGAGAAAATAAAAGAGCTCATCAAACAGGACATGTCGGTGAAGTTCATCTACACCATTCCAACATTTCAGAATCCGGCAGGAACCGTCCTTCCAGAATCACGACGGAAAAAAATGATTGAGATTGCCCACGAATACAATCTTGTTATCATCGAGGATGATCCCTACAGCAAGCTTCGATACGATACCCCTGCCATAAAACCCATCAAGGCGTTCGACGATGAAGAAAGAGTCATCTACATGTCCACGTTTTCAAAGATCCTTGCTCCAGGGATACGACTCGCCTGGGTCATTGCCCCTGAAAATGTCATGAGGAAACTTGCGTTATGCAAACAAGCCCAGGACCTCTGTTCCGCACCATTCTCCCAATACATCGCCAACGAGTTCATGAAAAGCGGATCGATGGATCTGCATATCATGAAGATCTGCGAGATGTACAAGCCGAAACGAGACATCATGATGGACTCCATGAAGAAATATTTCCCCGAGGGGTACATCTGCAACAGACCAAAAGGTGGGATGTTCGCCTGGGTCACTCTTCCTGAGCAGATCGACACGGAAGCCATGTTCCTTGATGCCTTCAAAGAAAAAGTCGCCTATGTCCATGGCAAAGCATTCTGCGTCGATGGTGGTGGGCGTAGTGCCATGCGACTGAACTTCTCGTATTCTACCAACGAACAGCTGGATACCGGGATGAAACGACTAGGGACCGTGATCGAACGAAAAATGAAGGTGCTATGTCGGTAGGAAAGACACTCCTTCTTACCATCCTTTTACTCACCAGTATCTTTTCAGGATGTACATTCCTCCATCAAACACATTTCACCTTGCTTTCCCTTGTTGTAAATGACGACCAAGGATTCCCACGGATGGATGTCCAGTTCAACACCTCAGATATGATAGATCTCCGACTCATCGGACCGACGGAAACGGTTCTTTTCTCTGAGACATATTATGCTGGAATCCATAACGAAAGTATATATTTTTCAGAATATCGAAAGACGATACCCTCGGGAATCTACCGATTGGAGGCTGTTGATTCCTCGAAAAAAACAATCTATGAAAACGAAGTATCATACCATGGCGATAATCTTTCTCTAACCACACTCAGTGTCGATGGATGGAATAAAAAAACAAATTCCCCAATCATCACCCTGCATCTTAGCCTGAGAAACACAGGGGATCTCCCTGCGTACCCGTACCGATTGACAGTAACCCAAGGATCATCGACAGAGAATGTGCTTCTTCTCCCGACTGTGGTTCTCCCCTCCTCTACAGAACAGGTCACCTGTTTTATTTCCTCACTTGAATCATCTCCTGCGTCAAATCAACTCAGTATCGCACTGTACGACAGTAGTGAATCACTCCGTCTCCACTCCAATCACACCGTGATGAAGAAAAATCAGATAACATCCTGGGAATACACCTGGTATTACCTAGGAACACATACCTTGATGATTCCTCAAGTTGACTGGTTCGCGAATTATTATAAAAATCTAGACCGGTTCGATCTCGTGGACTATGCAGCCTATGTGTTTGATCCATATGATGATCAATACATACAATTTCTCGTCGACCAAATCCTCCAGTTGAGAGAGTTGGGAACCGATGTCGAGAAAATAAACTTCGTTGCCTCGTTTGTCCAAAGCATCGAATACAAAAACGATGATCCGGACAATGAATCGTATGAATACCCACGATACCCAATTGAGACCCTACATGACAAACAAGGGGACTGTGAGGACAAAGCGATCCTTACCGCAGCGCTACTTCAGAGTTTGGGCTACAACGTGTCTCTGCTTCGTCTCCCCAAGCATATGGCTGTAGGAGTCCGTTTGAATGAAACCATACCATCCTACTCCTATTATATCGATCAGTATTATTTTTTAGAAACCACTACATTGCATATGAATGTTGGGAAAATACCTGAAGAATATGAAGGGTTGACCAATGTCACGGTGTATCCTCTCACGTCACGATCGTTGCTTGCGCATCGCTGGAAAAACGCAACTCGATATACCGTCAGCAATGGTGAGGATTACGTGAGACTGCAGATGATTCTGGAAAACCTGGGAAATGAAATAACTACCCGCATCGAGGTTCGAGGGGCGTTCTACGATAACCAGAGTCGCATGTTTAATCAAGAAACCATGATGATCTCCCCTCTTAATGCTGGTGAGAAACGTCTTGTCATCCTCTCTGTTGATGTCCCAGCGGGGGTCTCAACCGTCCTGAAGTCACAGGTATACCTCAATGGTATGATGATCAATTCGCGTGAATCAACATCACATTTCCCCTAAGTATTCCTTTGTTCGCCCTTATCAAAAGATTAGGGGGACAAAGTTTATAACCCTGAGTAAATACATCCTTTTTTTGCTGGGCGTAGGTGGACGGTTGACGGTGACCTATATGGTTGCTGAGGAAAGTCCTCTCTCACTCTGAATCAGGATCCTGCGCAAGCAGGTAAGGCGAGAGTCTTAGCAGAGGAACAGAAACGACACAGCCCTTGGATTATGCGATGATTCACCTGGTGATGAGGTCTCCTTGGGATTTGGTGAAACGGCCAATCTGCTCTTGGAGCAAGCCCAAACATCGGGATCAGTTATTCAGACTGCTCGTAGGTAGGGCGCATTAGACAAATACCGTTAAAACAGAAAGAGGCTTA
>DAJP01000025.1:0-9353 GCA_002496355.1 Euryarchaeota archaeon UBA346
ATCTGATACGTCCTCACATAAATAGGCACCACTGGTTTATTCGGTGCTAATAATTGGGTTGTCGCACCTTCAACCTTTATTTCAACGAATCCATCTTTTTCTGATAGTATTGGTTGGGATGAAAATTGAATCGAGAAAGACTGGGTTTTTCGATTCAATGTCTGTTCGTCAGAAGAGTTTGTGAGAAATGAGCCTCCTAATGGAAAAACACTGAGGAGCACCAGCCCTATTACCAATAATCCAACTATCTTTTTTCCCATAGCATTACCCCAATATACAATACAAAAAAACACTTCAAAAGACTTGTTTCCTTATTATTGTACAAAACGATAATGAACAGGTTTGTTATCGAATATTTGTCCAAAATCAGAATTTACTCCCGCTACTTCTAAAAATATGGGAAAAAAATAAATAATTTTTTTTATCAAATTTTTCCGAACTCTTTTTTTCGTTCTTTAGTATCCTTCCCTGTCGCGTCAAAAAGGAAATCGTTCCATTTCTTGATGACGGAATAATCACCACAGACAGTTTTCGGAGGAACGATACCAATGAACAGAGAGCTTTTCTCCTGTTTTAATGTAATCGCACCGATTCCCTCCACGGAAAACTGCATGCCTTTCCCAATGTCCCCTTTTGCCCCAAAATACTTCGTCACCAGTGCATCAAGATCTGGGTTATGACCTCGCTTGATTTTGTATTCTCGCATAAAGCACGATATAGAATAAGAACGATTTTAACGTTTTGTCTCCCCAACCATTTCTATGAAAACTTGTTCAAGTGGAGGATATCCTCCAGTTTCCGCTTAGGCACATGCAAGGTATCCTTTTCATCACGCCAGTATTTCACAGAATCCTTTTGGTCTTCAACGACAGATGTCTCAGCTTTGTAACCAAGGGCGATCACCGAGTCAATTGCAAGAGTCAACGGGATGCTGCATACCTCCTGTATCTTCGCTCGTTCGATATTGCATAAAATGCAGGTCCCCAGGCCTTCCCCCTCAGCAGTCAGCACAATGTTTTCTGTTGCAAGACCAACATCTCGTTCATAATACGGATTCTGTGTGTCTTTCACCAGCACGATGATATACGCGGTTGGTCGTTCAGATTCTTTTGGAATCCATTTCGGTTGGATATAGGCAGCCCAGTGGAGCGCCTCAAAGAGGTTGGCACAGAGTGTTTTATCATTGATAATACAGTACTCGATTTGTTGGAGGTTCGCCGCAGAGGGCGCAAGTCTTGCAGCGTTCACACATTTTTTCAGGATCTCTAGTTTAACAGCTCTTTGGTGAAACCGACGAATACTCCTACGGGAGATGATGGCATCATACACATCCATGGGATCACAGTATCTGAAACACTTTCGCTGTCCTTTAAGGTTACGGAAAATAAAAATACTCCCGAAATCGTCTTATCGAACTGATGATCAAAAGCGGACGAAAAATAAAAAGACTGTCCCCTTTACGGTTTTTTGGGTAGATGCAATGGTGAACGTCATGGTTGGTTTTCCTATCCCAAACACCAGGGCGTTTAGAGTGATTTCCTCCGCTGCATTGATCGTAAGGTCTCCTGTTCTTTGTTTTCCAAACAAGATCATCCCGCCCTGTAACGAGAGATTCCAGGGCTCATTTGTCAGATTGGTGGAACCAAGATTTTTTATCTGGATTTTTATGCCAAATCCCCCGGTCATAGTGATCTGTAGATTTGGCGGATGTTGAATGGTGAACTCATAGGTTTTTTCCTCTTCGATATTGCCTGCGTTGTCAATGGAATAAAACCGAAGCAGATGAGAACCGTCCTTGGTCACAGAAAAGGGCTCAGAATAGGTTTCCCAGAGGGCTTCATCAAGCTTGTACATCGTGGTGTCCACACCAGTGATATCATCGGTGGCGTTCAGTGTCACCAGTACATCACTGATGTACACGTCCTCAAACAGGGTTCCTGATATAGTACAGATCGTCTCTGGTGGTGTGACATCCTCAGGGTTCCCACCGGTTTCCGTACGAAGGATGACGCCTTGTTCACCAACGACGATACCAAACCTGTCAGTGACATACTGTAGACTAAGAAGATTCACCGGTGTCCCGCTTGATTGCTGGATCCAGTCTGATCCCCCATTCTCTGTTCGTAGGATAATTCCATTGTCCCCAACGACGGTTCCTGAGGTCTGATTAGTAAAATCGACAGCCCACAACAGGGTGCTCACCCCGGTTTCTCCCTGTTGCCAGCTCTGGCCACCATCAGATGTTTGCACTATTGTTCCATGGTCTCCGACCGCATATCCAATACTCTCATTAGTAAAACCGATACTCAAGAGCGCTTCGTTATAAAATAACACTGTTTCCCAGGTGCTTCCCCCATCAGTGGTACGGACAATCGCACCCCCCATAGGTATATCTACGATCGCGGTCGCCAATCCAACAGATGTATTCAAGAAAAAAACATCAGTGAGTCGCCCCTCATAAAACACGCTATCATGTTCGATATAAAAACTCGAGGACTCCCAAGTATCCCACCCATCGTTTGTTCGTGTGAAGAACGGTTGGAAGATAGCGTTCACACCGACTGCTACCCCAACTGTTTCATTCACCATTTGACAGCTAAAATACGTCCCCATCATCCCGGTCTGTAACGTCGTCCAGTTAGTACCGGAATTATTCGTTAATAGTATAGTCCCGCTTGTTCCAACAGCTAAAATGACATTGTACCCGTAATAGGATACACCATAGAGGTTTTCCATGACTCCTGAGTTTTGTGCAACCCAGTTGTTTCCACCATCACCACTTCGAAGGATGACTCCTTCATCTCCGACGATGGTTCCACGGTTCAGGCAGATGAAAAAAACATTATTAAGATCTTGGGTCACTCCACTGTCGATATGTGTCCACCCGGTGCTCAGTACCCGGGATTCTTGTGGAATAACTGGTTCTATCTCATATGATTGTATAGATATTGTATAGACTGGAAGTGTCAATGCGAGGACGCTTAAAAGGACACATAGGGTGTTGTTCCTTGTGTGTTTCTGAAGTAATCTACCAAGAAGCCTATCTTTATAGTTCTTCATACATATCCCCATTTTTATCTCTATAGAGGATGTTTCATATAAATTTTTGGTTCATTTTTTAGAAGAAATACAGAAAAATCTCCCGGGAACGAACAAGAAGATATTATTCATACATCTCATATTTTCTTTCGTGAAAAGAAGGGAATATATTAATTTCAACCACAATATACTTGAACACCTCACTTTTATGGTCTGATACTATGGCAAAGAAAGGGAGAATGACCCGGAGTTTTGCACGTACAGCACCAAAATCACAAGAGAAATACCTGATTGAGAACGCAAAAAAACTACAACAAGACCCATTTTTGATCCTTCCTACCTGCTCCGACGAAAGTGCAAAATATTTCCAGAAACTTCGAAAAAAAATCACAAAAGTCCATCAGTATTGTTCCAATGAAAAAAAACTTGAGACGCTCTCCCATAAAAAAGGACTGGATGGAGCGCTCGCTGGTACCTATCTGCTCGCGATTTCAGAGAAAGCACCGTATCTTGCAGCCCTGACGTTTCCCACCGGTGATGTCACCTATGCGCAACGGGGGAAGGCAGACAGGGAAAAACTCATCGCTGTCCAACATTTCGATGACCCGGTGTTCCGACTCCGAGGCATCACTGATATCGTCTTTAAGAAAAACATCCATGTGTATTCCTGGGATGGTGGTTTTGTCTGCACGGGGAAAGACGCACATCCCCCCACTGAGTTTATCGATTTCATTCGAACAAAAATTGGGTTCACCTCCCACCATGACATCGTGAGTTGTCCACATGTTCCGCCAAGTACTGCAAGGAAGAAAGAGTACCTGCCTTTGAATTATCTCAGAATCGAATGGACGCCCGCGCAGGTCACTATCGCTCTGTGCGAGAATTGTGCCAAGTCGACAAAGAACACGATGTTTACCATCTCCAAATACATGGTGCAACGTAATCTCTCAGATGATTTTGTTATCGAGGTCATCACACAAATGGGGCAGCATCCGGGGCTTTCCGATGCGCAGAAAACGGCATCTCTAAAAGACTATCTCTCCGGGGGGCTCACTGATGCTGATTTTATAAAGAAAATATCAAAAAGCCAGGAAGAATCAGTAAAGACCGCTGAAGAACAGATCTTTGCACTTGATGGAGTTTCCTATGGGACTGATGCATCCCGTTTCATCGAAGTTTTACAGCCGGCCCCCTATGAGAAATCCGCTCTCGAGTTCTTCCTTTCTAAGACCCAGGAACCATTGATTATCTCAAGAACATCCCCTGGAAAAATCATTGAACGATACTGGGATCGATACGGCAACGAATTCCTTGAATCAATCCTGGGGGATACGGACAAGGCGGCATCGTTGTATCAGCTAGATGAAACGCCATCACATATCATTGTCCTTGCCTATGAGTATCAACAGCGACAGACGATATTATCACGGCTCCCCGTGTATCAAAACCTGCCACCGCTTGCGGCTTTTATTGATGCGGTCAGTCGAACATATCGGACGTTTGGTGAAAAAAAGGCAGTGGCAGAGATAAAGAACCACCCGGATACACCCAAAGCAAAATCGATCGCGTACGCGTTTTTACTTGCCCTTGGAAAAGGTAGCGAAGAAAAATGGAAGTACTCCAAAGAAGAGATTGAATATGGAGAATTCCTCCATCAATACACAAAAAAACTCCTCACCGTAGAACCTGAACAGTATAGTGCAGTACTCCAGGAGCTTCTCACGGTCTCAGGTTCTTCTGAGATGATCGCTTGAGGATTTATTCGTTCTCTTTTTTTTGTAACGGTGTGAAAAACTCCTCGTCCATCAGATAATATTCCTCGTTATGAAACGACGAGAGGTATGATGCCATAGACATTCTTATCCACCTACTCCTTGTCTTTCACCGATTTGATCATTTCCTTCCCAAAATCAGTGATCCCATAGAGTCGAACATTATTCCCACAGCTTTTCTCTTCAACGATATCAAGATTCAGTAGTGATTCATCCTCTTTGTATCGTTCTTCCATGCCTCGAATAGCGCCAATCACATTTGATGGTGTTGTCCGCACATGATACGCTATTTCAGCTGTGTAACTATAATTTGGGCTGATCTCAAAAAGATACTCCGCTATTTTCTTCCGTACGTTACTGCGTCTCAATGCTCGAACCGCTATCGGACGTTTAAACTCGAGCGTTGAGGCGACTGATCCCTCATCCTGCATCCCAATCCACCTTCCTAGAACTCATCGTCAATTCTATTAATAAATAATTTTCTTATGTAATATACCTGGTATATTCTCAGCTACCTATTCATGTACATATCCCTGTCACTTTTTGTTCCAAATATTCATATACGCAATATAAAGATCGTTGACTTGGCTATCTTCGATGGTATCACCACTGTCACGTTGGAGAGATGAGTTGGGAAAAGAAATATTGGCCAACAATCACGGTAAGTGAAAAGACGATAATCGAAACAGGCATGGTCTTCCCAAGACTGTACATAAAGGAGGCGGTATCGTCCCCTTCGTTGAGTCCATTGGTGAATCTCGTGAGGAGAATCACGAGTTCAATAAGATAGACTCCGATAACGAAGACGAAATACTCTGGTCTGATGTTCTCCGTCATGAACGAGCCCGCAGCAGAAGATAGGAACGAAGGAACACCGTCGATGGTATCCAATGATTGTTTCGCTTGCAACGACAGAAGAATAGTGGAGATCAACGTGGTGATCGAAAGAGTGACCCCCGCGATCAACGGAGCAAAAACAGATACCGTCGAACGTAACGTCGAGGTCAGCTCATAAAGCATATCATTTATTTTTTTCTCCACCTCCTGGAGTTGTTTGAGATGGTCCGCGATGCGAATCAATGATGTGCTCACCGCTCGCTGACTCCTTTTTGTTCCCTCCACAAACAACCGTAAAATCGCTTTGATACGATCGGAGTACACATACTGTAACGATCCATATTCCTTACTGTAGAGCGCATCATGCAAGCTCGTATGAAGGGCAATCAGATTATAGCTTGTCTGCGAGAACACCTCAGCAATGCGTGTTCCCTGCAGGGTCTGCGCCGCGTACGCGAAGCTTTCTTCAGGGGATTTTTCTTCCGAGATCCGTTTTCCAAGGATGTACAATGCGTCACTGAATTCTTTTTCCATTTGTTTTATTTCATCACGGACTTTTTTATAAGGACGATAGACGCTAAAACAATACAGCGATACTGCAGTCGCGATTCCCCAGATAAAAAATAATGTGACCGGGAACACTGAGTTTAACCCATGACTGTCTGAGATAAAATAGAGTATTTCATCTGATGCGTTTAAGGGAATAAAGGAGGGAATGATTAGAAAGATCAAACCTGGTATCATCACGAACAACCCCATCAGTGATGAGACGATCAATCGTTTTCTTTTCTTGATCGGTATCAACGCTGGATGATCTGGTGGAATCATCGACGGTTGAAACGCTGCTGGTCGTGACAGAAGAATCTTGCGTGTGTATAGATACACAAACAACGGCAGCAGAAGATCATAGATGAGGAAGACCTGAACAATCGTTATTCTCAATCCTACTAGGCCTGCTGCGGGCAGCATTGCGACCAAAGACAAAGGGATCATGATACCTATCGAGTACAGAATCACCGTTGGCTGGTGTAGCCGATTCGCAAACTGATTCATGGTCTCCTTTGTTCCCTCCAAGGAGACATCCAATGCACGGTCCAAGGTGATAATCCGGGAAGCCTCATCTCGTTCCTGTATCGAACTGCGGAGGAGATGCAAGGATCGTTTGAAATAATCACTCCATCGCCCCCATCGTATCGCGAAATGCACGATCGCATCATTCATCCCATGGTACAGTCGTATCTCCGTATCCCAGACGAGTTTCCGAAGGTCGACTGCAAGCGTCGAAGAGGATTCTGCTGCTGCGAATTTCACACTGTTCTCAAGATTTGGGACCAGTTTGAGGTACATCACCAGATAACTGAGTATCTCAGGGATGTCACCAAGCGAATGGATCTGGAGATGTCTCGCATAGGTTTTTGGGTAATACGCTAAAAGGTTCAACAAGATGAATGGGACAAGAATGGAGCTGATGAGCATCAGAATCACTGTCATAAGGTCCAGCTGCACGATGAAAAAAAAATCGATACAGAGGAGGAGCATATCTGCTACAAAAAAACAAAGGAAGGAGAGAAACGCAGCGGTATATGCAAAGAGCAAAATATCATAGCGTTCTATCTCTAGGTCTGAGAACCGGAGGATATCCTCATACTCTGAAGGAAAATATCGTTGTAGTTTTTGTTGTGTTCGTTCATTGTTTTTCAAAAGCCAAAAGAAATATTTTTTTGCAAATGAGGTCCCTTTGATGAACCAGACTGGTTCAGGCCTCATATCAGACGCCTCCGGTAGTCCGTGAACCATTTCATCCATCGTGCTCGAACCTCGTCATAGTCCACGATGCCATAGCGTTGTTTGCTTTCCTCAAGACACATCCAGAACATGTTGTTGGCATCCCTGATCGTCGTTGCTTCAAGCAACTGACTACAGGTTTTCCCATGTTCGACAATGGTTTTTTTCATGTCTGTTCGTAGCTGGATGTTCTCGAGTGCTTTTTCCACGGTGATTCCCCATTTTTCCGCGATGGACTGAATCACCTGGGATTGCCCCATGTCCAGGAGGTCTGTCGTGCAGAGCTCATCTTTGCTCGTGTTATAGAGCATGACATCCTGGAAGATCTTCTCAGGGTCTGGATTGGTGCTCCACCCTATTTTCGTGATCTCTGATATTTGCACGACCCGGCGTTTCCGCTCGATCCCACCCTCAGACCTGATGGGCGCGGCGATGATGACTGCATCGACTGCTTTAAATGAGGTGGCTGGTACACCGATGTCATAGACGACCCGTTCATAGACGTCTCTGGTCGTCGACCCATGGATCGTTCCCATGATCAGGTTCCCTGCAGCTCCAACACGCATCGCTTCAAAAAGGACCTTTGCCTCGACTCCACGGACCTCCCCGAGTATCAGAACCGATTCACCGAGTCGCAGCGCAGTACGTAACGCATCGGTTGGGTCCACCTCGGTCGACAGTGAGCTAGTGGTGATTGATTTTGTGATCAATGATTGAATCTTGTATCCTAATCGTTGGAAATCGTCTACGGGGATCTCCGGGGTGTCCTCGATGCTGAGAAGCCGGAAGCGTTGCGGAATCTCAAAAACACATGCACCGAGTAATGATGTTTTCCCTGAGCCACGACTCCCCGCCACCAGCAGGGATGCTTGTCCGTCGATGAGGAAGCTGAGAAACCCAGCGGCAGCAGCAGAAATCATCTTATTAGCAACAAAATGAGCCAGGGTCCAGGGTTTTAATCGATGTCTGCGTAACGCGAACGCGATCCCTCTGGGTGTCAAGGGATTGGAGATGGCTGTGACCCTCGTACGGTATTTTTCCAGATCCATGTCCAGGACTGGTGATGCCTCTGAAAAGGCTCGTCCGCTGAGAGTACGAAACCGGGATGCGAGTGCATCGATATCGCTGTCGGAAAAATACATGTTCGATGTGTATTCTTCTCCCTCTAAAACCAAATGTAATGGATTGTTTGTCACCGGGGCGTTGACATAGATATCCTGGATATGCGGGTCATATAAGAGGTCTTCAAGGATACCAAAACCTGCACTGTATCTTGCGAAGAGATCTGCGAGATATACGATTCTTTCTGCATCCAGGTCAAGATGTCTTTTCTGTGCGTAGGATACGATGATCTGTGCTCCGAGGCGTAAAAAATATTCCTCTGCGGTCTCCGTATCCATGAACGAGACATCCTTGGGTCGATGTCTGGAGAGATGCTGTCGGACGTCCTCAAGCAGGTAGAGTTCCTCACGGGGCAGCTCGTACTCTGGTGGGACGACAAAATAGAGTTTCTCAGGCCGTGAATGCAGCAGATATAATGACACTTGTAATGGACGTCCAGCTTTTCGGGATACTTCATATGATCTCAGGAAGATTGCATCTGCGGGAGGCTCCAAGTGGATGTAGGAGTCGATGAACCCGGGGCGCACGTAGGGACGTATATAGGTGGTGTAGAAGGTCTGACTGCTGAAATTCTTTGTAGGTATGATGCGAGATAATCCATCGTTTTTTGCTAGTTCTTGCAGCATTTTTCTATGTTTTTCTTCACAACCGGTGCAGGATGTATCTTTGTTTTGTTTCTTCTTCAGAAGCTCCTGCAGGTGCAGATAGGTGTTGATCGGGTCCTGGTGGATATCCTCAAGACATGCATGAAGTTCGTGCTGTCGTTGTTCACTGCAGGGTTGGCATTGTGGCAAATCC
>DAJP01000025.1:9669-11496 GCA_002496355.1 Euryarchaeota archaeon UBA346
TCATAAGTTGCAGGGCGTCACCTGTGTAGACCTTGACGATGGCATGATTCAGGATGAGCCGATCGACCCCATGTTCTTTTCGCAGGATCTGAATGATGTTTGATCTACACTGTTCATCAGAAAATGTTGAATTGCCTTTCGAACACATCCGACAATTGATGGTGAGTGTCTTGCTTTCCGTTTTTCTTTTAATATCGTATGGACATCTCGTATCATCCATGGATTTTCCCCCAGACTTTTTTTTGATGATGATTGTGTTGAAATGCGCAGAGATTTTTTTTAAAAATAATGTCTCTGGCAAAAAGTATATAATATTTAGAGGGATATATAATTTCTGTTTTACAAAAATAGAAAGTCGGGAGGTACATTATGAAAGAATCTATGAGTGGGAGGTCGTGTTCGTTTTCTGAGAGGCAGTATGTGCTCGGACGTAGGGATAAAACTGGTGATGGGGTGCTTACCATCGGTCGGTACTACGCTCTTGACGGATCCCTAGGGGCGCCTGTGTTTCTGGATGTGACCCGGCCGCATATGGTGTTCATCTGTGGGAAACGTGGGTACGGGAAATCGTATTCCATCGGGGTGTTTCTTGAGGAGATCGCCTTGCTTGATGAGGCGATAAAACAGCATCTTGCCGTAGTTGTTCTTGATACGCTTGGGATTTTTTGGTCCACGCAGTTCCCCAGTAAGGATGATGGAGAACGAATCAAACAGTGGGGTCTGAAACCTTCTGGTTTTCCGATTCGCCTCCTAGTCCCTACCCATGCGACGGGGAGTTATTCGAAACGGGAAATCCCTGTTGAGCCATTCTCGCTTTGTATCGCGGAGCTTTCACCGCTGCACTGGTGTGAATTGTTTGACCTGCGGCTCACCGACCCCATCGGTGTCATTCTGACCAAGGTGATCCTTGCGTTACGATCAACGGGGCATCATTTTTCGCTACACGACATCGTCACTATGATACAGCAGGATGACCAGACGGAACCGGTGGTGAAAACCGCGGTGCAGAACTTTTTTTGCATGGCTGATTCCTGGGGTGTGTTTGACAAGGATGGCCTGTCTATCGCTGAGATAGTGAAACCAGGTGTTGTGACGGTCCTTGATCTGAGCGTGCTACCAAGTTTGCTTCTCAAGGATGTCGTTGTCGCGGTGTTAAGTGAAAAAATTTTTGAGGAGCGCGTAAAATCTCGAAAGATTTTTGAGCAGAAAAAAATGGGTTTTCGGATCAAGGAGAATGGCATCCCTCTTGTCTGGCTTGCGGTGGATGAAGCACAGGTGTTCCTGCCTTCGGAGAAGAAGACATTGAGCAAAGGAGTGCTCATCGAGGAATGGATGCGGCAGGGGCGGCAGCCTGGCCTGTCACTTCTGCTTGCGACCCAACGACCAAGCGCGATAGAACCTGAGGTGCTCTCCCATTGCGATCTCTTCCTGTGTCATCGGTTGACCGCGCAGGAGGATATTGATGCGTTGAGTCGGATCCGTCCGGTCTACATGCATGGGGATATCCAGGATTCCATAAAAAAAGTCGGTACAGAGCGCGGAGTTGCTTTATTGGTCGATGACACCTCGGAGTCTGTCCATATCGTACAGCTACGGCCACGGATCAGCTGGCATGGTGGGTCAGAGCCGGTGATTATCAAAGATCACTCTTCCTCGGATCGATGAGGGGGCGATCTGATGATCCTTCGAGATGATGACGCGGTCGACCAGCTGCCGATCCGACTGATGATGAGCCTTGCGATCACCGCAGCCATCGTCCTTGTCCTTGTTGGAGCCTCAGGGGGTGTGCGTACGTTTCTTGCAGAACAGCAGGTTAATACACAATGT
>DAJP01000025.1:11919-13792 GCA_002496355.1 Euryarchaeota archaeon UBA346
CGGATTGTTTTCCTCAGCCTTGGTGGATGAAGGGGCAGTGATATTTTACCGGGTGCAAGGTGGCAGCACACAGGTCATCTGGTTGCCGAAAGAGACCTTTCAATTTCGAGAAGGACTCCTCGTCGATTCACATTGGACCATGAATGATGGAGGTCATAGCTTCGTCATTCATCATGGTGGGACACTCACCCTGGTTTTTGAGCATGTCCAAAAAAACCATAAAAGTTTCATCCTGATTCATAACACCGATGATATTGATTGAGACTGTACACAAAAAATTCGATGATGTTTCATTAAATTGTATTATCGAAGATCGACCGGGACTGTCTGTTTTTTTTGCACCAGTCGGCAGATCCGGCAGGTTTCAATGATCACATCGGTCCCATCGTTTTTCATGATACGATGGGCGGAGATGCTGATCTCTTGGATGATCGTTTCATCGAATAGATCAGTTTTTCCTCTTTTTTTTGAGAGGTACTGGCAGACTGCTGATGGGGTTAGTCCGAGTTTTTCTGCTGCGTCCCGTTGGCTGAGACCGAACTCTTTGATGAGTGCTTCTGCAAGTTCTTTTCGTATCGAAGGAATACCGTTCCAGATCATGTATTCACAGGGTGCACGTTGCATGTATATATGATATATCTTGTCAGTTTATATAATTAACGATTGTTAACATCAGTTGTTTTTCATCACCGACGATATCATTTCCGTGAAAATGACTTTATACACGCACATGGTTCACGATGTGGTGGTCTTGTGATAGACATCAGTACAACACTCGGTCCGCTTCGATTACGAAACCCAACCATGCTTGCTTCTGGCATCATGGATGAGGACGCTGGCAGTATGCAACGGATGATCGATTGTGGAGCTGGTGCGATCGTCACAAAATCAATTGGGATAAAATCACGGGAAGGATATGCAAATCCAACTGTGATTGAACTGGACCATGGCATTCTGAATGCGATGGGTCTGCCCAACCCGGGTATCGAGCAGTATGGTGAGGAGATAAAAAAACTCAAAAGAACTAAGGTGCCGATTATTGGGAGCATCTATGCTGCAGATGCAGATGAGTTTGCAAGTCTTGCAAAGAAAATGCAGCGGTTCGGGGCGAATGCTGTTGAACTGAATGTCAGCTGTCCCCATGCGAAGCACTATGGCTTGGAAGTCGGCTGCGATCCAGATTTATTACATGATATCATAAAAAAAGTAAAAGGTCCTGTTTCTCTCCCCGTCTTGGTCAAAGTGTCTCCAAACATCATGAACATTGTTGAGATCGCTCAGACCATTGAGAAGGCTGGCGCGGATGGGATAGTGGCAATAAATACCGTGAAAGCTATGGCAATCGACCTGCAGACCGCGCGTCCCTTGTTAGCTAACAAGACCGGTGGGTACTCAGGGAAAGCGATCAAACCCATTGGAGTCCGCTGCGTCTATGACATCGCACAAGCAGTCGACATCCCGATCATCGGAGTCGGAGGGATCACTACTGGAGAGGATGCCATCGAGTATTTCATGGCAGGTGCTTCAGCTGTCCAGATCGGATCCGCTGTGTACTACCGTGGTCCTGAGGTGTTCACCGTAGTCTGTCAGGAGATAAAAACTTGGATGAAGAACCACGGATATCGAACACTTAATGAACTGATAGGAGCGTCCTTCCAATGAACCGACCCCTCATCACCACGGTTCTCTCAAACATTACAGAGGCTACCGATATTAAGACAATCACATTCCGCTCACCAGGGGATGTGAAACCCGGTCAATTTTTTATGATCTGGATCCCTGGTGTTGACGAAATCCCCATGAGTGTCTCACAGATAACGAAGAACGTGATAGGAATCACGTTTCGTAACATTGGAGACGCGACCCAAGCACT
>DAJP01000025.1:14132-14473 GCA_002496355.1 Euryarchaeota archaeon UBA346
GGCGGCACCGGTATCGGAATGCTTGCTCCTCTCGTTTGGCAAGCAAAAAAGAAGAAGCTCTCCACAACAGTGATTCTTGGTGTGAAGACGAAAGATCAACTCTTCTTCAAGGATCGTTTTCAACGGATCGGAGCTCACGTCCTTATATCCACCGATGACGGGTCCCTGGGATACAAGGGTTTTGCTTCAGAACTGGCAAAAGACATCATCAAGAAAGAAAGGATCGATGCGGTCTACACGTGTGGGCCAGAGCAGATGATGAGCGCTCTTCTTTCCTTGTGTAAAACCATTCCCTTGCAAGCGTCTCTGGAGCGGTACATGAAATGCGCGATCGGCATCTG
>DAJP01000025.1:14793-15133 GCA_002496355.1 Euryarchaeota archaeon UBA346
AAGACATTGAAAAAAATTGAGGATTTCGGTTCCTTTCATCGGGATGCGGCTGGACGGAAAATCCTTTTATAATTTTTTTTCTTCACCATTTGTTCTGATGAACCCGGGCTGGGTTGTAACGGTTCTCTTTTGGTTTTATCTCTGCAGCATATCCAAGAGAGACGACTGCAAAGGGTATGATGTTTGCGGGTAGGTGCAACAGTTTTTTCATCCCGGCCATCCTTCCCTCACGGGGGTACAGACCAAGCCAACAAGCACCAAGCCCTAGACTATGAGCAGCAAGCAAGATGTTTTGTGTCGCTGCTGCGCAGTCGACCATCCAGTATCCTTTGAATTTCTC
>DAJP01000001.1 GCA_002496355.1 Euryarchaeota archaeon UBA346
GTATCGAATACAGGGTCTGCAAGGTTGGGTATTCCGCTTGTTATGTTAATTACCCGGTGAAAACCAAGGTCGATATCTCCAGCGGATTGTTCTGTGTTACTGTCGGACTGCGTAATGTGGGAAACACGGTCACAAACGCGATTAGATGTAACATCAGCGTGAACGGTGGGGTCCTTGGGGTCATCAATTCCTCCTTGATTGACACGATCGACTCTCTCGAACCAGGGGCTGTGGTGTATGAAAGAATCCCGTGTCTTGGGTTTGGTCCACTGAGCGTCATGGTCTCCGTTGAGCCTGAAAATGCGGGAAAAACAGCGAAACATGCAGAGGGTTTTTTATGCGGTCTGCTTTTCATTGTCACACGAAATCAATAAATACTTCCTCTGCAGTCCTCAGATATATTTTTAAACTAGCGCAGGAATATTCGGTGCGTACGGGGTCGGCATGAAAAAAGAAAATTGCCCGTTCTGTGGTCATCGCTGGATTCGAAAATCCTCTGAGTCGATGATAGAATGCCCGAATTGCAGGACCGAGTATTTCATCCAACCACGGCAAGAGGAAATCGAGGAAGAGGAACTTGGCGAGGAGGAAGAAACCCTCGCTGAAGAGTTCGAGGAACGCAACAAGTAAATATCGTTCATCATAGCTTTTTTAATAAATTGTAAGAGATTCATCAAGCTTAAAAACAGATTGTTGATTCGGATTCTGATGGGTGATTTACTCTTCGAAGAAAGTGCATTGGTACTCACCGGTATTTTCGTCACTTTCATGTCTAGTTTTCTTTACACCATTAATGCACAAGGGTTCGTCCACCGAGGGAAATACCGCAAGAAGGAGGATGCGATCCTGATCTTTCTTAGTTCTACCATCGTCTTAGGACTTGTGACCCCAATTATTCATGAAGGGTCGAAACTGACTATCCAATATGTGCCGATTCCCTCCATCTTTGGCGCAGTGATTTTTGTGACGAATTTTGTGTTGCATTATAGTATCCCAAGTTGGAAGCATACCTCAACAAAGTCACTTCTTATCTATCTTCTTAGTATTTTTTTAATCATCATAGGATTTTTGATTAGTTACTATATGGCAGATATTAGTATTGTGTAGTCAATTTTTTTCCTTGATGAATTTTTTTGAAAGTGTATCGTATTTTAAGGCATATTGCGTCGAAAACCGGTAAGAGTTGTATAACATAATTTAAATACTATATTTTACACAATATATTATTGTATGTTTATAAAATACGAGGGATAAACATGGATGCATTCTGGCAATTCATTATTGGATTAATCTTAGCTGTCGTCCTCCATGAACTGACCCACCTGCTCACAATGATCTATTACAACATCCCATTCAAGGCGATCGTGATTACCAAATGGTCAGCCATCGGATTTCTCGTGGACAACGAAAGCTACGTGGCGGATAACAAAAAATTAGCGTTTCTGTATTTTTCCCCCCTCATCTGGTGTTTGGTGTATTTTATCAACCCAAACGAGCCGTTCTTCCTCATGTTCCCCATCGTCAACATCTTTGGGGGCGCCGGGGACTTCTACAGCTTCTTTAAGCTCATTATCATACCCCCGGAGAAGAGAATCGAACTTGCGAACACTAGCGATGAAAAAGTACTCAAAAAAATCATCTGGCGAAAAGATATCTCAATGAACAAGCTCTTCAACAGCAAGTAAACTCTTTTTCATCTTTTTTTTTATTATTTTGTGGTAGCTTTCAACAAACGCTACAAACAAACTGATTTTTCCCTACAGGAAGAAATGCTCTTTTCTTCATTTCTCTAAAAGGGTGACATTCGTATCTATTTTTGTTTAGATTTGGCTAAAAATTTATATACCGTCGGTGCATTGGAAACAAGTAAGGAGGAAAAATTCAATGATGAAAACGAATTCTGGAAAGATAATAGTAGGTATGATAGCAAGCTTTTTTTTCATCACTAGTCTTGTTCCAATCATTGAAAGTATCGCTCTTACCAATACGGACACACCCCATCCTATAATTTATTCATTCGAACAGCAACAAAACAAGGATAATCAGCGTTTAGAGAAAAGAACCATTGATGGACTTGCACCGAAAACAAGACAGCCGCAAAAAACATCTTCGAACCAGATACAATCCATAGGCCGTGGATATTTCTTGGCATATAATGCGTACGACCCAAGTGGTGGACATCAAATGGGGCCAATCACCTTCGAAACCCCTGATGCAATCGATTTGCTCGCACCAGGCGTGTTCCCCAACTTCTGCGGTGGAGCTGATATCGATGTAATAGAGAATTGGTACGGATGTGACTATGCCGGTGGATTATATTCCATTGATCGGATTACAGGTGCCCAAACCTTTATTGGCAGCTCCATTGGAGTCAACGGGATGACCTATGACAGCACAACAGCGACCTGGTATGTCACAAGTACCAATAATTTGTACTCCATGGACGTCACCTCCGGTGCAACAACCCTGATTGGTGCCCACGGAGTCTCAAACACCATCATCGGATTAGCCTGTGATCTCGATGGGAATATGTACGGGTATGATGTCCTTTGGACCGGTGATAGCACGCTGTACTCCATTGACGAAACAACTGGTGCAGCCAGTGCGATTGGGTCCATGGGATATGGGTTTGTCTATGGGCAGGATTGTGGATTTGACCGAGACAACGATATACTCTACATCGCTGGGTTTTTCAACGATGGAACACCCTCGGCATTGTTAACCTGTGATATCTCGACAGGAGCCTGTACCATCGTTGGTTCATTCGAGGGTGGGATGGAGGTGGATGGACTCGCCATCCCTTGGATGGGGTGTTGCGAATGGGATCATGACATTGCAATCAACAGTATCTTGCAACCAATCAATGGGAATGCGGCACCAATCATCCCCGTCGTAAAATTGAAAAACGATGGATTGAACATTGAGACCAATGTATCAGTGCAACTCTTAATCGGAAAAGAACTCATCTCGGGAACTGTTGAGGATTTCGAGGCAACAGACGGTGGTTACACACATGCCCCGAAGCTTCCACAACCTGATGCATGGGCATGGGGAGCACCAACCTCTGGGCCAATGGCAGCACACTCTGGGTTCAACGTTTGGGCAACCAACTTAGCAGGATCATACCCACCAAGCATGTGGTGTTA
>DAJP01000031.1:0-555 GCA_002496355.1 Euryarchaeota archaeon UBA346
TTGAGGTCGTCTTAGCAAGTGAAACGAAGACGTTCGTCCCTATTGATGATACTTATATTGCGAACTATGATCCATCGGAGATCAACGGAGACCTTGAGATGCTGGCGACACGGAATCGGTATGGCGCGGGATCTAATATCTGGGAATGTGATATCTTGATAAAATTCGATACCTCATCAATTCCCCCGCTCACCCCAATCCTCTCCGCTTCTCTGAACCTCTACTACTACGATTATGGGAATACAGACCCGGCAGGAAGACCACTGACGGTATATAGACTCACTAGTAACTGGCATGAGATGTCTGTTAATTTCAATACTCAGCCATCGAAAGCAAGCACAATCAGTGCTTCTGAGAATGTTCCTGGCTCCGTTGGTGTTGGGATGAGCTGGGACCTTACTGATGATGTTCAAGAGTGTGTTGATAATCCAGCGGAGAACTTTGGTTGGGAGATCATGGATGAGACCTACTGGGGCTCCTATGAGGTGCCCGCAGCGTTTTTCTACTCAAAGGAATACATCCCCCCCGGTCCAGCGTTCATCCCTTACCTTGAGG
>DAJP01000031.1:706-5827 GCA_002496355.1 Euryarchaeota archaeon UBA346
GAACTTTGGTTGGGAGATCATGGATGAGACCTACTGGGGTTATTATGATGTACCAGCAGCATACTTCAAATCCAATGGTGCCTGTGGTGGGAACGAAAACGAGCCGCCTGAAACACCATCCATCACAGGACCCGCACAGGGAACTATCGGTTTCTCATATGGATACAACTTTACAACAGTAGATCCAGACAATGATGATGTCTACTATTATATTGACTGGGGAGACGGAACCTATAGTGAATGGATTGGCCCCTATCCATCCGGGATGGAAATCACAAGAGTACATACTTATTCCGAACAAGGAACTTATTCGTTGAGGGCAAAAGCAAAAGACATCTTTGATGCAGAAAGTGACTGGGGTACCATTTCTGTGATAATGCCAACAGAATATCACTTCTCGCTGCATGGCCTTATACAGCATCTGCTTGAGATGTTCCCGAACCTGTTTCCCGTCCTGCGACACCTGGTTGGGTACTAAACCAACCTCTCTATTTTTTTTTATAAAATAAATAAGAAATACAAAAAAAATCTTTTATGTGAATGATTGCGACTTGGAATCTTATAAAACTTTAAATACAGTGATTGTTATTATTTTTGAAAATAATGGCGAAGACCCTGGTGCTCAATATCGATCGTGACGATGATTTCGGTAGAAAAGCCCAGGTAGCTAGTCCCATCATAGGAATCCAGAATAATAGAGACGCAGCGAACAAATTAGGATGCATCGACGCGGAAGACTCGGACCTAAATGCTATTTTTTATGCTATCTCCATCTATGAATCCTTAAAAAAAGAAGGAAAGGACGTTGAGATAGCAACGTTATGTGGGGACATCAATGTCGGTGTGAAATCAGACCTGAAACTCTCAGAACAGCTTGATTTTGTCATTAAAGTGATCAATGCTGAGGATGCGATCTTGATCAGTGATGGTGCCGAGGATGAGTATATCTTACCTATCATCCAGAGTCGTCTGAAAATTACTTCGATTCGACGGGTGAACGTGAAACAAAGCAAACAACTAGAGGATACATATTATCGGATCATAAAGCTACTTGATGAGGACAAGGTAAAGAAACAATTCTTCCTCCCGATCGCGTTAATCCTGATCGTCTGGGCGATTTTTGCTATCTTTGGGATGGCGGCCAGCGGGTTTGGTGCGATCCTATTCACCCTGGGTATCTATCTGTTGATCCGGACGTTCAACTCTGAGAAAAAAGTCGCGGTCATCTGGCATGAGTTCAGGGATGGGTTACTCACGGGGAGACCATCATTTTATACCTCGATTCTTGCGATAGTGATCATTGCAGTCAGCCTTTTCTATGCTTATAACAACACCTTCAACCAGTATCAGCAGTTCCTCGATGTCCTTGTCCTGAAGTTTCTTGCAGCGATCGTCTGGGGGGTCGTTGCAGCAGGCTTGCTTGCCGCGTTCGGGCGGGTCACTGACCTCTACATCAGAGAGAAAAAGATCCTCTGGTCGTACTGGGTTGTTCCGTTTTCACTGTTTGCGTTCGGGTTCATCGGTTCGATGTTGTTTGACACCTTTGGACAAGTCATCTGGGAGTTCCGTAACGGCAGAGGATTCATCATAGACTCTTTCTTCACCCTCACGTTCTGGGGCTATATCGCAGCAGGCATCATTATTGTCTTTATCGGTGCAGTAAGCTACCATTACATAAAAGAGGAATTCATTGCGGAGACCTATGAACGCAACATAGAAGAACAAACACAGAATATGCTCAAACATCAGACAAAATAATCATCTCCCAGTACTTTAAGAACCGTTGAGGTATTCAGCGCACGAAACTATGACGATTACTGAAAATATCCTGGTTTTCATAAGCATCATCCTACTCTATGCAGGGATTGTGTTTGTTCTTCATAAACGAGGGTTCCTGAAGAAACATAATATCTCGTTTTACGGCCCTGCATTGATGTGGCGGACCCAGAAAGGGATTCAGTTTCTGAAGAATCGTGCGAAACGACAGAGATTCTGGAAGATCTATGGGAATATCAGCATCGTGTTCTGTTTTGTCACTATGGTGTTGATGACTGCGTTAATGGTGATGACTACCTGGTTGGTGTTCGGGTTCACTGCTGAGCAGCGAAATGCATTACCTGGACCAGAGGTTGCTTTAGTGCTCCCCGGTATTAATCCTATCCTTCCGCTTGAATTCCTCGGATACGTCCTCCTTGGTCTTATCGTTGCTATCATCGTCCATGAGTTCTCCCATGGAATCTTGACACTTGTCGATAAACTAAAAGTGAAATCCCTTGGTGTCCTGTATCTGATCGTCCCAATCGGGGCGTTCTGCGAGCCGGATGACGAGGAAGTAAAAAAAACAAGCATTCTTTCTCGGATGAGGATTTATGCTGCAGGCCCAGCAGCTAATTTCGTAGTCGTCCTGATCTGTATTCTTTTGTTCTCCGGCGTCTGCATGTCTGCAGTGCAACCCCGGGATGAAGGCGGTATTGTCTTTACCGTTGATGCAAATTCCCCTGCAGCACAAATCGGTCTGCAGCCGGGTGTGATAATCACCAGTTTAAATGACACGATACTCCAAAATGGCACAGAATACTTCATCGCATGGAATACCACCCAGGCGAATCAGACAGTCAACATCACCTATGTGAAAAATGGTGAAGAACATAGCACCAAGGTGGTACTTGGCGATAAGTACATCGAGTATGCGGCGCGTCCGACGGTCTATGTCAATAATGAATCCTACAAAGGAAAAGGATATTTGGGGGTTCAATCGCTCTTACGAGACTCGGTCTTCAAGGAATACCTCACTATCTTAAAAAACCCGTTTTATAATTTTCCTCAAGGACTGCTGACGTTCTACAGTCTCCCATTGCTTGGGTATTTTGCTGGATACAACCCGATTGTCTCCCCTTTTGCAGAATCCTATCAAATCACGGGTCCATTAGGGGTACTTCCTGTTCCTCTCTTCTGGGTGTTCGTCAACGCGATTTACTGGGTTTTCTGGTTGAACCTTGCAGTAGCCCTCTTCAACGTGCTCCCGATGATCCCGCTTGATGGAGGGTTCCTCTTCAACGATGGAGTCCGAGCCATCATCCTACGGTTGAAGAAAGGGATAAAGGAGGAAACGAAAGAAAAAATCGTAAAAAACGTATCCCTCGCGATCTCCCTACTCATTTTAGGGTTAATCCTGATTCCTTTTTTTATCAAATATATTTAAAAAAAAAAGGGTTTAATGAAGAAGCTCAGCGCCTTTTTCGACATTAATAACACATGGTGCTGACAGTTTCATGCCTGCTTTCCGTAAGGCTTCCCGTGCAGGAACTAAGTATTGTTCTGATGTGTCAAGCGTCATGAGAATTTGATTCACTTTCACGCGAGCAGCGGTTCCAACAGGTTTACCATATGCCCGTCGCATCCCTTGGGAGACACGGTCTGCCCCTGCCCCGGTCGCTTGTTTATTTTCACGGATGACAATATGAGGATAGACTCGGATTTGCAATCGATAATTCGCAGAACCTATGAATTTCTCAAGAGATTTGTTCGCTGAGATACGTGCTGATTCCAACGCATTGTGCCTCAACTGACATTTCTCTTTTGTCACTAATGACAATTGAACAGGAAACTTTGCTGTTTTATTACCAATGACGAACTGTGTGAGACGGGATGCGGGAACACCGCCCATGTACTCTCGCCTCGTTGTCGCTTGTCCTCTTACGAGACGGATCATTCTTGCTGGTTTTCGTGACATACTTTTTCACCTATCAATAAACTGGATACTTAGGAACATCGAAATAAACATGCCATTTATAAGACTTTTTACTCCAGTATCACCAATTCTTCCTTAGGAGAAGAATCGAACCATAACCTTTAAAACATAGATTAGCTTGCCTATTTGGATTTGTGAGAAAACATGAAACAAAAATTTGTCATGCCTGGTGATCAACTCTCCACTTCAGAGGAATTAATGCCCGGAGACGGTACATTTGAGGAAAATGGGATCATCAGAGCAGCGCGAATAGGCACCTACGTTGTCGATGAGAAACATCGTACCGCAGAGGTAAAACCAGCGACAAGTACACCAGTACTCCTAAAAAAAGGAGACATTGTGATCGGAAGAGTAGTTATGGCAAAAGAAAAAATGATTATCGTTGAAGTGAAACATGTCTCCGGAAAACCCAGATCCATCTCTAGTGACACCGATGCCACTATCCATGTAAAAGAAATCGCGCAAGGATTCATAAAAGAAGCATCATCTGAATATAAAGCAGAGGATTACATCCGTGCAAAGGTTATCCAAGTCAGCCCCAGTGTACAGCTTGAAACAAAAGAACGAAATTTTGGAGCTATTTTGGCACTCTGTTCAAAATGTCGTCATCCCCTTATTAAGAAAAGTCACGGGCTTGAATGCGAGAACTGCGGTAACAAAGAACACCGACGCATCACGGAAGACTACGGGAATCTTGATATCCAACACCTGTGATTCAGAAAGAGGAATGTGTGAGACTATGGATTTGAAAACCATCAGAAAGACAAAAACTGAGCTTGAATTGGAAATCACCGGTGAAGACGAAACAATTCTTCATCCAATCACTCATATCTTGCTCCAGAACGATGACGTGGAATATGCTGCCTGCATGGCAGACAGCCCGCTAGCAGTCAAAAAACGCTTGTTCATCCGAGTAAAAAAAGGTTCACCCGAGGACGTCTTAAAAAAAGCGGTAAAATATCTTGAGGACGAAATTAAGCTGTTTGCGTCTAATTTTGAAAAATAATAGGGCAGCCCGGTGATGAAAACACCTGATTTTGAACAAGAAATCGGAATTAATTCGTACTGTACAGACCATCCTGGTATCGGTGGAAAACTACGCGTCCGTATTGATGATTTTCATGTGACAGAGCTCTGTTTGTACCCGACGAAGAAAGATCTTGGTAATTTCACGATCGCTGAAGTCACCAGCCGGAATTGGGAAACCCATACCCTTGTCCAAGAACTCGCAGGTTGTCTGCATCTGTCTCAACGACGAATCAGTTTTGCTGGCACAAAAGATAAACGGGCTTGGACCACCCAATTGATGTCTTTTGACCATGTTCCCCCTGAGGCGCTCTCTTCGCTTACCATAAAAGACGTTTCAATCC
>DAJP01000031.1:6072-8663 GCA_002496355.1 Euryarchaeota archaeon UBA346
ATAAAAGACGTTTCAATCCAAAACATCTATCGAGCCGATGTTCCGATACGAATAGGTGATCTTTTCGGGAATCATTTCGATATCACCATACGACACATCCCTGAGAATATCGTACCTGAGGATGTCATCTCCCTTATCTCTCCGTTTCAACACTGGGGTGGTTTTCCGAATTTTTATGGAATTCAACGGTTCGGAGTCATCCGACCGATCACTCATCTCGTAGGGAAATACATCATTCAAGGTGATTTTGAAAAAGCTGCCATGACGTACATAGGAAACCCCCTGTCAGGGGAAAACGAAATGATCAATGCACAGCGGGCTGAGCTTGAAAAAACACGGGACTACAAAAAAGCTTTCCATTCGTACCCAGATTCATTGAATTTTGAAAAAGCGATGTTGAACAAGCTCATCCAGGATCCATCAGATTTCATAGCAGCCTTCAACGAACTCCCGAAGAATCTTCTCTTGCTGTTCGTAAACGCATACGAATCCTGGTTGTTCAATAAAATACTCAGTGAACGGATCAGAAATAACATCCCGGTTCATCAGGCAATCATCGGTGATATCATCTATCCGATGCGAAAGGAAGTAATTATGAATGAACCAATCCCCGTCACCGCATCAAACATCGAGAAAGTCAATCGTCAGATCATGAAGAGAAAAGCGGTTGTCACCGGTCTTCTCGTCGGATACGATAGTATGTACGCGGATGGTGAAATGGGACGTATTGAACATACCATCATCGATGCTCAGAAGATCGACCCACACGATTTTATCATCCAGGGGATTCCTTTCCTTTCCACGGCAGGATCACGACGACCCTTGCTTGCCTTACTACCTTCCCTTGAATGGACCCTTCATACGGATGAATACTCATCTGAAAATCAAGCAGTCAGCCTCCATTTTGATTTACAAAAAGGATGCTACGCCACCTCCCTTCTCCGAGAGATCATGAAATCATCAGACCCAAAAAATTACTAATAAATCCTCTGAAGGGAAACGGTTTTAATGACGTTGTGGTATTACCTGACAACTTCAACACATCCCGAGTAGTATTTGGTGAATATCGATGATACAACCTCCTCAGCAGAAATACAATCCCAAAGAAGTCGAAGAACGTATTCAAAAGTTCTGGCATGATAACACTATTTTTAAAAAATCAATCGAACTGAGAACAGGATGCCGCCCCTACATCTTCCTGGAAGGGCCGCCTACCGCTAATGGACTTCCACACCCGGGTCATGTCCTCACCCGCGTCATGAAGGACCTGATTCTACGGTATCAGACCATGAATGGCCATTATATCCTCCGAAAAGCAGGATGGGACACCCATGGACTGCCTGTCGAAATCGAGGTGGAAAAAAAACTCGGTCTTGAGGATAAACAGGCGATCGAAACGTATGGTGTCGCAAAATTTAACGAAGAATGTAAAAAAAGTGTTTTTCGCTATGAACACGCCTGGGTGGAGATGACCCAGCGGATCGCTTTCTGGCTTGACATGGACGATCCATATATCACGTTGAAGAACGAATATATCGAGTCTGTCTGGTGGTCACTGCAGCAAGCATGGAAGAAAAAACTGTTATACCGGGGTCATAAGGTCGTACCATATTGTCCTCGCTGTGGGACTGCATTATCGACCCATGAGATATCCCAGGGCTATAAAGTGGTCGAGGATCCATCGATTTTTGTGAAATTCAAAATAAAAAACGAGGAAGGTTATTTCCTTGCATGGACGACGACCCCCTGGACTTTGATTTCCAACGTGGCACTCGCGGTCCATCCGAAGGAGCAGTACCTCAAGGTTCGGTCGAATGGTGAGATTCTTATCTTAGCAGAACAGCGCGCGGCAATCCTTCTGAAAGGACAGGAATATGAGATACTTGATCGGTATACCGGCAAGGAACTCGAACATAAAGAGTATGAACCGCTCTTCCAGTATGCATCACCTGAGAAGAAAGCATGGTATGTGGTGCTTGCTGATTTCGTGACCATGGAAGATGGTACTGGTATTGTCCATATCGCTCCTGCGTTCGGAGAGGATGACTATGCTATCGGACGAGCCTATGACCTGCCTGTCGTACAGCTGGTGAAACTGGATGGGACGTTCCCGGAGGAAGTCACCCTCTGGCGCGGACAATTCGTAAAGGACGCTGACCCAAACATCATTCAATATCTCGAGGAACGAGGATTGCTTGCGGGAACAAAGAAACATTCCCATGAGTACCCCTTCTGCTGGCGATGTGACTCACCCCTGTTGTATTACGCGATGGAATCTTGGTTCATCGCCATGTCAAAAGTCCAGGAATCATTAGTGAAAAACAACGATCAAATAGCCTGGTATCCTTCGCATTTACAACAAGGGAGGTTCGGTGATTTCATTCGGGACGTCAAGGACTGGGCGCTCTCACGGGACCGATACTGGGGGACACCCCTACCAATCTGGACTTGTACAAACAAGAAATGCAATCATGCCATCTGTGTGGGAAGTGTACAGGAACTCCGGGACCTCAGCAAGGATTTTCCTGAGAAATACGATCTGCATAAACCCTTCGTCGATGAGCTTATCATTCATTGCCCGAAATGCAAGG
>DAJP01000114.1:0-234 GCA_002496355.1 Euryarchaeota archaeon UBA346
ATGTCGTCACCCTCACGGTCACAGATGAGCGAAATGGTAATGACACCGATACAACCTCTTGCATCATCAAACAGACCAATCGAGCCCCAACAAAACCAACAATCCAAGGACCACCTAGCGGGACAAAAAATACCATATATATCTATACTGCAGTATCAACCGATCCAGACAATGACCCCTTACAATATACATTTCAATGGAGCGGTTCGATCATCGAATCACGAAGTAATATTC
>DAJP01000114.1:604-5798 GCA_002496355.1 Euryarchaeota archaeon UBA346
TCACCATCTATATCGATGCCATCCAAACACGGGGTGCAGGATATCTTCTTGATAATGATGGTGATGGCACCTATGATGCATTCTATTCAGATGAGACGCATCAAACCGTGTCTGTCCAATGGAACGGGGAGAGCTATCTCATTGATAAAAATGGCGATGGAACCTGGGAGTATGTGTATAATGCAACCTATGGACTTACCTCCTACCAAGAACCTCGAAAAACGCCTGGTTTTGAACTCGTTATCTTCCTAGGCGCGATTACTGTGACTCTTGTTCTATGGCGAAAGATACGATATAAATAATGAGACACCCTTCAGTCTCATCCTTAAAATAATCATGTTGTCCCTATATATTTCGCTTCGATTTTAAATAAAAAAAAATCAATTTATTCAAGGCAGGATTTCCTAGATAATTCTGCTTATAACTATACTCTGAACATACGATATTCTACATCATAGATTCAGAAAGGAAAAACATTATAAACGATAACCACGGATATCGGTTTCGGGTGTGAGGTTGAACGAGAACGGAAAACTTGTTGAACGCATAACGCTAAAAATCAAAATGTTCGATACCGGCAAATGGGAATGGACCGTCCGCCAACGATTCATCAAAGAACCACGCATCAAACTCCATGATATGCTCACCATATTAGACGAAGTAAAAGCAGAGATCATCGCAAGCGAAGAATCAGAAACACAAAACGAGACGAACCAAGTGAAATCCGCTCCAGCTGACCAACCAGAAACACCAAAAACATCATAGTATCCAAAACAAAACATTTTTTTTCTATCTCTCGCTATCACTCCTACAAGATTCAAGGGAAAACTATGTTATATTTTATTCATGGGTACCAATCAAGCCCCGACGGAGAGAAAGCAACACTCCTCAAAAAAACAGTACATGCAATACCAATAACCTATCGAGAAAGCCCTCCTGAGGACCTTATCATTTCAGAATGTCTGAGTCGCATCTCAAGAGCCATCGCACAAGATCAACAAGTCATCCTTATTGGATCTTCTCTTGGAGGATTCCTTGCTGCGTCCACCGCACTGTCTCACTCAACTGTGAAACAACTCATCCTTCTCAACCCAGCGATCATCCCACCAGAAATTGATCTTGCGACCATCAAAGGAATGCCCCTACGGATTCTGAAAGAGATGAAAGACCCACGTCTCTTCACAGAGAAAATCCCTGCAACGATAACGATCCTGCGAGGGACCCTTGATGATGTTGTCCCAGACGAATGGATCATTCCCTTCGCACAGGCACAGAATGCAACCATAAAATTGTATACTGATGATCATCGGTTCTCAAAAAACCTCCAAAGGCTCCCCGAGATAATCGCAGAATCTATTCAATAAGAATCTTAATGAGTGAGCATCCAGAACCGATCACCGACATACTGCAGGGTTTTGACTGCTTTACCTGGTTTTTTCGTCCTCATCTCCTCCCCATTCATCAACGCGATCCCTGTCGCCAAGGGCTTGCGATACTTCTCATCGCAGATCCAGACAAAATCATCCTTCAAAATCAACGGATCTGCATCGGAAATCCCTGGAGCCATAACATCAGCACCTTTGGTGATAAAACCAACAGCGCCCATGTCGATAACGACATATTTTGCTTTTGGCTGATGCTTCAAGAGGCCTTGCAATGTGAACACAGCCTTGTTGTTCTGCATCATAAAATCCATGCTATCATCAACAAGCAAGACTATGAATTCCTCAACAGAGCCGATATCGACCGTCACCTTTCCGCTCAGGAAATCATCACCAAACCGAGTCTGCAACTCAGTAGATAACTCCTTTACTTCCCGTTCTTTTAAGCGATGGCGATTCTTAATTTTTACAGCCATACAAAAGATATTCCCACGGCTGTTTTAATAGTTATCCTGGAGAAGAAAGGCCCAAACTCTTATAAATGCAATCCCCATTTCGTGTCTCCTAGGTAACAGCTATGGAAAAACCATTAAAACTCTTACACGCTAGCCTGAACAACAGAGTCATCGTCGAACTGCGAGGTGGTGTCGAATACCAAGGGGTTCTTGACGGCTATGATGTCCCGCATATGAACCTGGTCCTGAAAAATGCTGATGAAATCGTTCACTCCGATAAGAAGTCGAAACATGACAAAGTCATCGTCAGAGGAGACAATATCATTTATATATCACCTTAGAATAAGGGGTATCTACTATGACGAAGGGAACAACCTGCAGAGCTGGTGGCAAAACCACCCATATCGCCTGTCGACGCTGCGGTAGACATTCATTCCATGTGCAGAAGAGACGCTGTGCGTTCTGTGGTTTTGGGGAAACCAGTAAGATGCGGCATTACAATTGGGTCCGAGAAAAGAAATAATCAGTTCAAATCTGTTTTTTCATCAGTAGTTTTTACGATTGTTTTTTTGTATTTGTCAAGGGACCAACGGCCATGTTTTCCCCAGATCGCATTGTACAGCCGGATTTCTATGTAAAGAAAGACGCCAAGTATGATGACCGACACGATGATGTTGACCGGGAACGGAAGACTTCGATACGCCTCAAGGGGAAATAACGTGTCGATGAGGAGTACTACCACAAGAAACAGGTTTTTTAACGCCTCTTGATAGAGTGGTCGTACGAGGCTGTTCTGGATGTTTTCCTTTTTTTTCTTGAGAAGATAGTGTACGAGGTTCTCGGTTTTTTCTACATGAAGATCCAGTCGACTCTTACGTGGCGTCATACGGAACAATCCATCAAATCATTGTATTGTATAAAAACTATCGTGCTGAGAATCAATATAGGAAGCAGGCGACAAAATGATCCTTGTGGAATTCTTTAAGCTCTGGCTCTGACTCTGAACATTTCGGCATGGCTTGGGGGCATCGCGGATGGAATCGACATCCAGATGGTGGTGAAATCAGACTGGGGACCTCCCCTTTCAGATGGATGTGTTTTCTTTTCATCCTAGGGTCAGGTATGGGGATTGCTGACAGCAGTGCTTTCGTATAGGGATGGAGCTGCTCCCAGAAGAGATCCTTGGTAGGTGCGTATTCCACGATCTTTCCTGCGTACATCACTCCGACACGATCACTAATGTATTTGATCACGCTGAGGTCATGGGTGATAAATAAATAGGTTAACTGGAATTTCTCTTGCAGGTCTTTGAAGAGATTAAGTATCTGCGCTTGCACTGAGACATCCAGTGATGAGGTCGGCTCATCAAGCACGATGAAATCAGGGTTTAACGCAAGGGCTCGTGCGACACCGATTCGCTGTTTCTGCCCGCCGCTGAACTCATGGGGATAACGGTCTGCAGCAGAAGAAGCCATCCCCACCGTATTGAGAAGCTTTTCGACCCGAGCTCTTCTTTCAGTGCGATTCCTGATCCTTATCGTTCGCAGTCCCTCCTCGATCGACTGGCCGACCGTCATCCTGGGGTTCAGGGACCCGAAAGGATCCTGGAAGATGATCTGCATCTCTCTTCTCAAGGGGGCAATCTCCTTCTGAGAAAGAGGGGCGATGTCGTGGCCCTTGTAAAAGATAGTCCCTTGATCAGGCTCCAAAAGTCTGAGGATAAGCCTGCCGATCGTCGATTTCCCGCATCCGCTTTCTCCGACGAGTCCCAGGGTCTTGCCTTGATCGATGGCGAAGTCAACGCCATCCACNNCAAGCACGATGAAATCAGGGTTTAATGCAAGCGCTCGTGCAACGCCGATACGTTGTTTTTGTCCGCCGCTGAACTCGTGGGGATATCGATACATATGCTGTTCATCAAGACCAACGGTGTTTAATAATTCAAGGACTTTGGCGTTCAATGCTTCCCCTTTGAACCTTTTGTTGATCTTCAACGGTTCCCCGATGATGGTTTTGACTGTCATGCGAGGGTTTAACGATGAGGACGGGTCCTGAAACACTATCTGCATATGAGGTCGGAGCTTTCGAAGCTCTGATTTCTTGATTTCGCTCAGATTTGATCCCATAAACAGCAAGGTGCCTGAGGTAGGCGGGATCAGATGAATCAGGATACGGCCAAGGGTGGTTTTCCCACACCCGGATTCACCGACAAGACCAAATGTTTCCCCCTTCCGTATCTCAAAGTTGACGTTGTCAACTGCTTTGAGCTGCTCTTTTGTTGAGGAGAAAATTCCTTCTTTGATCGGGAAATATTTCTTCAGATTAGTCGCGTTGACAATAATCTCTTCCATCTTCTTCCCTCGAGGTAATAGAATATCTGACGGTCTCATAATGATGGCATGCGACCTGATGGTCTTTTTCTACTTCTTTGAGTGGGGGGTTGCATTCTGTACAGATCTGTGTTCGATATCTGCATCGTGGGTGGAATCGGCACCCTGTTGGTGGCATGATAAGATTAGGGACACACCCAGGGATAATATCTAATCGTTTCCGGTCTTCGGTGATCTTGGGTATCGCCCTCATCAGTCCTCTTGTGTAGGGATGATCAGGGTTTTCAAAGATTTTTTCTGTTGTCCCAATCTCGACGATGTACCCTGCGTACATCACACCAACTCGATTGCACATCTCTGCGATGATGCCTAGATTATGGGTGATGAGCCAGATCGCTGTGCCCACACGCTGTTGCAGTTCTTTCATCAGGTCAAGGATTTGTGCTTGGACGGTGACATCCAGAGCGGTTGTTGGTTCATCTGCAATCAATAAATCAGGATTACATGCAAGCATCATCGCAATCATCACACGCTGCCGCATTCCTCCGCTTAGTTCATGGGGGTATTGTTTGGCGACCTTCTTTGGATCAGAGATTTTCACAAGATCCAATGCGTTGATTGCTTTTTCAAATGCTTTCTTTTGTATGATTTTTTTTATTTTCCGTTTTTTCCAGAAATTGTACCGGGGGATTTTCTGGTCTTGCTCTGGGAATTTCTCATGAAGCAAAATCACTTCTGCTATTTGTTCTCCGACGGTATAGACTGGGTTTAATGCAGTCATTGGTTCTTGAAAAATCATCGATATTTTGTTCCCACGGATGTTCTGCATTTCTTTTTCTGTTTTTTTTAGCAGGTCCTCTCCTTTGAAAAGGATGCTTCCGTTCATGATTTTTCCAGGTGGTTTGGGGATAAGTCCCATCACTGAGAGTGCAGTGACGCTTTTCCCACACCCTGTTTCACCGATTAACCCGAATGTTTCTCCTTTCCAAATTTGGAAGCTGGTCTCTTCTAATGCTTTGACGACTCC
>DAJP01000039.1:0-3516 GCA_002496355.1 Euryarchaeota archaeon UBA346
CCCTCTCTTTTAAGATATCAACTAATGTTCAACCGGCTATACGTTTATAAAGAAGAGTGTATTATAAAGAAATTCACTGGAGGCGGACGACGATGAAAAAAGGACTTGTATGGATTCTCGTAGGACTCGTGATCTTGATTCTCCCCGCAGCACTTCTCTCGGGATATCAGACGATTGGACCGAATTATCAGTGGAACTACGAAGTGCATTCCCATATCTTAAATGCGTATTACGCGAACAGCCCTGAGCTGATGATCTCTGAGCTTAATTCCTGTGAAGAAGGTATGAGGAACCTTGGTTTGACTGCTGAGTTGTATGGCGCGTGGCTCCCCTGGGAACAGACTCCGGATATCCGCATGGATTATCAGTATAACCATATCGATGCGATCATCAATCGGACGAAAGCAGTGATCGAATGGCGGAACCAGACCTACACAAAGAACGGGACCGCCCCAGAGACCCTCGGTGATGTGTACAATGAGAAGATGGATAACCTGCGGGGTTTCCTTGTCGAGGACGGCTGGTCCGATTGGATCAGTTACCGCGCGTTCTTTGTTCATGGGTATCTCTGGTTAGTGATCTGGAATGATATCGTCTCCTGGGGTGTGTATCTCGTCGGATTCATCATCCTCGTTGTTGGACTAGTAAGCCTGAAAAAAGGGTTTTCGGGTTTTAGGAAGAAAGGATCTCCGTAAATGATATTTCAAGCGTGAAAT
Organism: Euryarchaeota archaeon UBA346; assembly: GCA_002496355.1. Classification (GTDB taxonomy): domain Archaea; phylum Thermoplasmatota; class E2; order DHVEG-1; family DHVEG-1; genus SM1-50. Next base: position 717 of record DAJP01000039.1, read on the forward strand.
TTTTTTAAAAAAAAAAAAGGAGTTCCGAGAGGGTTTTGAGGAGGTTGGATTGATCGTTTCCGTAGAGGTGCTTCAGAGCCAGTTTTTTATCGTTGTTTGATCGCGATCAAAAGTGTTTATTTGATTACGAGGTCAGCAACAAAAAAATCAGCTTTCTTTTGATTCGCCTGTTTGTAGATCAATTTTTTGTTGCTTCTTGTTTTTGCTAACTCTTGAAGTTTCTGGGTTATTTCGTTCATTCTATATGACCTCCACATAAATGAAAATTATTCATTCTCAATGTCGCGTGTTTTTTTTTTATTTCTTTAGATTTGTTGCTCGTTGTCCGCGTTCTGAGTCTTCAATCTCATATTCAACGGAGTCTCCTTCATGAAGATTCATTCCTGCTGATATCGCGGTCCTATGGACATAGGTGTCTTTTCCGTCTTCACCAGTGAGGAAACCAAATCCTTTCATATCATTGTACCATTTTACTGTTCCTTTCATTTTCTGTATCACCGCCTCAGAGTTCATATCTCTGGGTTATTAAAAGAATGATAATAAAAAAATCGCAAACGTTCGTAATGCCGAAAATGTGTAACTCTTCTTTCTCTTTCTTTCTCGGCTGTATAAGAGGCACTAGGTTAAATAGGTATCTGCTGCTGAACAGGAATCATGCGTCTTTTGTTTCCTTGTATCTTCCTTAGGGATGCTTCGATGCATTTTTATTGTTCGTAGGGTTTTCATTTGAAGCGTCTTTGAGAAAGACCATGGAGTGATGAGTTCATAGAAACGAGGAAGGGATCGAAAAAAAGGGTTGATGCGAAGCGGTATGATCCATATGGTCGTGGGAAGGAGTCGTTGCCTTTTATTGTGAAGGTCAAGCCAGTCTCGGTGATGGGAGAGTATATCGCGTTGCATGGGTTGCTTCCGGAGAATGAATTACCGGTCCGCCTCCGGCATAAGATACCGGAAAATGAGATCTGGATACGGAAGAACGTGTATGATGATCCGAAGCGACGGGAGCGCATCTTGCAGGGTCATGAGAAGTTTGAGCTGGAGTTGATGGAGACAAAAGGTTTGACGTATAAACAGGCGCATCAACGGGCGCAGTTACATGAGAAGGTGTACCGGCTTGAGGAGTGGTTGAGCAGGTTGGAGGCAGAGGTACATAGGCCATCGGTTGAACCAGTGGAAGTCGTAGAGAAATCAAAAAGACGAAGAAAGAAGAAGTAGAAAAGAAAACATCAATGAGGCACTAAAAATCAGTGCTTATTTTTTCCGTTCATTCTCTTAATCATCAAATTTTTTTTTAAAAAAAAAATGGTGGAGTTTATTTTACTCCTAGGATGAATGGTCCGAGGACAAATCCGCTGGCGGTTGTATTTGCGTTGATGCCTTCCTCGCTGGTTGCGGAGACAAGGATGGTTGTCTTTCCGAAGCCTAGGACCAGTGATGGTTTGATGGTGCGTTCGCCGCCGTTCTCAAGGCCAGGTATCGTCCCGGTGGTTGTTTTCCCTGCAAGAATCAGGCCTCCGTCAAGGGTGATGGACCAGTTGATGTGCGTCAGATCGATCGGTCCGTTGTTGGTGAGGGTCGCTTTTACTCCGAAACCTCCGGCAACCGTGATTTGCATGGAGGGTGCCTCTGCAATCGTCACGATGAATGTGCCTGGGTCGCTTTCTGCGTTGTTGGTATCTTCTGCTTTTATGATGATCGTGTAGGTTCCTGGCTCGGTCCAGATGTGAGATGCGGTGATTGGTTGGCCTGAGGGGAAGGGGCCCGTGCAGACTTCACCAGTGCCATCGCTCCAGTTCACACAGTAGAAGACATCGTCTCCTTCAGGGTCGACTGAAGAAATCGTGTAAGTATAGGAAACACCTGCTATACCCGTTGCTGGACCCTGAATCGTTGGTACTGATGGCGGATTATTAACAGGTCCCTCTGTTGGTAGGACAGCTATGCATTCGTCAGTATAATACGCGTTGAACGGGCTTCCGGATGGTGGATCTGAATAACCTGTGTGTGCCTCGTCATCAAAGACCCCAAGGATCACCTGTAGGTTCTCCATGGTGACATCTGGGTAACCAGCTGCAGATCCGCTCCATGTAAAGGAGTCGGAAATTGCTTCATCAGCGGGGATATCAATGACTATGTTTTGTGCCATATCAATCAGTGCATGATGATACGGGTTGCCTGCGTTATCATCCCATCGTGATTCCAGTTCTTGCACATATATTCTGAGTTTGCCTGGGTAATTGGTTGCCTCATTGTTTTGGACATTGTAGGTGATCTGCATCTCTGCATTTCCAAGCCATGAGGCTGAGAGTGTCGCAACAAGATCAGGTACAACACGTGCGCCAGCTGAATTGAGGTTTGTAATGAAAGTTGCCTGGCTGGTACCTGGATACACAAACATACCACCATCCCAATAGGATGTCGGGACCCATGCTGGATTGAACTCGTAGAACCTTGCGTGAGCATCCGTGTTTTTATCATCGACCAGTTCCGTGTATTCGAAGTCATAGGTGCCTTGTCCATAGATGGTATGCCAGGCCTCGTTGGATTCCGGGCAGCTGGGACACCAGGTGGCGGTACCGACCTCTACCAATACGGTGTGGGTATAGTCTCGTGGTGATGGATTGGGTATGAGTTGTTGTTCCATGGTCACTGCCGCTGGTTTGAGATCGTTCTGTTGCAGTGCACTTGCTCCTAGTCCGGAAAGGACTAACACTCCTAGTATTATAACAGGAAGTATTTTCTTCATACTATCTCCCTTTGTTTATCTCTGGTATTTAATATCGAGGCCTTCTATAAAAAC
>DAJP01000039.1:3844-4702 GCA_002496355.1 Euryarchaeota archaeon UBA346
TTTTCTAGGTATTTTATTTATTTTTTCATCATTTATAAGAAGGAATCCTGTATTCCTTTTCTTGGGAGTCTATGAAACGAGACAGAAAACCGGAGACGATCGATGCGTATATCGCTGGGTATCCAAAAGAGGTGCAGAAGCAGTTGGAGCGTCTCCGAGAGGTGATCCATACGGCTGCTCCAGCTGCTGAGGAGGCGATCCGGTATCAGATGCCGACGTTCCGGTTAGCGGGGAAGAACCTGGTGCATTTCGCTGCGTTTGCGCACCATATCGGATTCTATCCGATCCCGTCGGGGATCGCTGCGTTTCAGAAAGAATTATCTGCTTATAAGCAAGGGAAAGGATCGGTGCAGTTCCCCTTGGATGAGCCGGTGCCGTATGAACTGGTGAAGAAGATTGTTGCGTATCGGGTGAAAGAAACCGTGGAACTGACAAAAAAAGGAAAACAGCATTGACTCAGAAAACAATAGGGAATATTTATAAAAAACCAGGTGAATCGCTACCGTTCATTTTTTTTCTTCTTCGAGGATCCTGTCGACTTTGTTTTTGACCTCGGAGAGTTCCTGCATTCTTTTTTCTTTTGATTTTTTCACGGTGTCAAGATGCGCATCCAGATTTTCTTGCATTTGAACCATTTTTTTCGACATCCTTTGAGCGTACCAATACAGGATGGCCACCGCGATGATAAGAATGAGAATGATCACCCAAAATACGATCGCTCCAATGTCGTTTAACGAATCTGGGATAATATCAGTTATATCCATGGTACTCACCACCGAATTTTAGTATCTGTATTGCTCATATATATTCTTCGGGAGGGTATCCAAAAGCTGTTTTATACATGAGATACCAAAAAAA
>DAJP01000039.1:5117-5540 GCA_002496355.1 Euryarchaeota archaeon UBA346
GAGATTGTCGTATCTCATCCAGAGGTTTCGGAACCATTTTTGGAGGGGAGGATCATCGGAGATGTTCTGATTCCATGCCTCTTGGATATCGTTTTTGGTTGATGCGGTGTTGAAGGTGTCTGATACACAGAACTCACTCCAGCGTTTCATGTCTTGTTCTATCTTATTATAGCAGCGTTCGCAGACCAAAAATCTATCTCCTAACGCAGGATGCCGATATCCTTCGAATATCCCTAATTTCTTATCACATTCTTCACAGTCTACCATACATGTCTCACCATCTTAAACAAAGAATTCAAAACAAAAATCTCAGAAGTCCGTAAAAAAACGAAATTATGAAACGTTCATCCCACTTTTCTTTGGAAGGTCAACAACACCCCATCCCTTAAATAGATATGTATTGGCGTGGTGAACGTCTTTTTC
>DAJP01000039.1:5803-8685 GCA_002496355.1 Euryarchaeota archaeon UBA346
TTCTCCTGGTTTTAAAAAAGAGGAAAAAAAAGGGTTATCGGAGTGCTCTGAGGAGTTTGAACGGGTCGCTGCCTTCCAGGTATGAGTCGGTGAGCCGCTGGGTTATGGTGCTATCCAGTCCTTGTCTGGAGAGTTCTCTGCGGAATATCCGTGCTGCTCTGTACGCCTTGTGTTTGAACCAGAAGGCTTGGATTCCGAACCGGATGACGAGGCCGGGGAGCATGAGGGTGAGGGATCCGACGAGTTTGGGCAGATCCCTTTCTACGTGTCTGGTCATGGTTGTCTCTTTGTTCTAGTCGTGGTTGTGTTTCACTGCGTTGCCGATGAGGTTTCCTAGGTTCAGTGTGGACATGTATTGCTGGGTCAGCTCGAAGGCTTGCGCATCGGTCATACCCGCGGCTTTGAGTTCCTTGTAGAAGATCGCGGCTGCTGTTGCGTATTGTTTTGCGCTGTTAGCTCCATACAGCAGTTCACTGAGTTGTTTGAGGAGTCCCGGGATTTTTTCTCCGATGACGTCCATAATTTCCTTTATTTTTTGCGGGTCTGGCATTTCGTCGTGATTACTCATAGTCATTATACCTCCATTTTGTTTCTATTCACCGGTTAGGGTGGTCAATCTATATATTCAAACCGAGCAGTTGTGTCCACTTTTTGATCACCTCGGGGGTCAGCGTATACACCTGTCGAGATCCTTGTTGTTGTCTCTGGATGATGTTCTTTGCCTCAAGATCCGTTAGTTTTGCTCGGATGATCCGTCGGGATGCGCTGCCTCGTTTGCTTTTTACTAGTTCAGTGATCTGGGAGACATTCTGCTCTGGTCGTTCCAAGAGGACTCGTACAATATCTTTTGAGATAGGGTCTTTGAGCTCTGGGAGGATAAGATCCGGGGTGAGCCCCCCATGGTCAAGGAGAAGACCAGCGAGTCGTAGGTAACTTTGGGTGGTCTTGCGGACGTCACTGATGGGTTTGAGAAGGACGGAGAGCATTTTTTCTAGTTCGCTGATGCGTTTGTTGAGTTCTTTGATCTCATCGGTTAAATCCTTTTTCACAGTAGGAGAATATCCCTGTGGGTTAAAAAGAACTTCTCTTCAGGTTTCTCGGACAGCGGATATCTTTCTTTTCTGGTTGCATCGTTTTTTTTTTGGTTTAGAGGAGACTGCTGAGATGATAGAGGAGGCAACTGATGTAGACGGACCAGCCAAAAATATTTATGATATGATAGAGAGCTGGTGTTCCTGTGTTTTTTTTTATTTTTATTATTATTAGACTTAGAACAATCCCTGCGCAGACGATGAGGATTGTAAAAGAGGAATACAAAGAGAAAAGAACGATCAATGGGATAAGAGAAAGTAAGTAAAGGATGAAGGAGATTTGTAGGGCGATCGTTGCTTTGTGGAGTCCTATCCAGACTACGAATGTCTTTGACCCGCTTGCTTTATCGAAAGGATAATCCTGGATATGATTATCTATTTGTGCGAAACAACCAAAGACGCCGAATGATACTGCGACGAGAATATTTATCAGAGAGATGGTACCTGCAATAAAGGAACCCCAGAGTACTAAGGCGAGTAATGCGATGAAATGCCACAGGATGTCCAACCCGGGTCGTCCTTTCAATCGCAGGGGTAAAGCAGAATAGATCCACATCCAGATGATCAAGAACGCGCAGAACAAAAAGACCTCTGGTGTGTAGAACAGGGAGAGAATCAGGGGGATGACAATGAAAATGATGTTAAGCAACATCCCCGTTTGTTTTGATATTTTCCCAGATGCCATGGCATTCAGAGTGATTCTTCGTGGGTTTTCTCTATCAGTGTCGACATCGTAGTAGTTATTGATAGAAAACGTGAACGCGAGGATGAAGAATGTGGATATTGCGAAAAATAGTAATGGTATGATGTATCTGGTGATATCCAGGGAGGATATTCCTAGAAGGAACCCGAAAAAAGAGATCGCGAGCCAATTCATGACCCCTCGTATTCTGATGAATCCTGTGAGAAAATTAATGAAGATTCCTTTCTTTTTTTCAGGAGTTTTTTCCTCGGTCGGTCCCATTTCATTCATGAAACAAGAGGTTGGTTTATACGAGTATTGATTGGGCTGTGCCCATTGAAGATATGCTTATTAGAAAATATCTGTTCTAGGACGATGTGAAAGATAAGTTACTCATGATGTAGGAAGAATTAAGGAGTTTATACTCATCATAAATCAGTGTCACCGGAGCGTTCTTCAGGAGTCTTGTGATTCTTCGATGTCGCTCCAAAACATTAAAGGTGAACGTAGAATTACAGCGCGATGACGGAAATGGCTGAGACACAGATGAATACGCTTACTGATATCTCAGAAACACTATTGATTCCTCTCTACGGTCGAGCCATCGAAACAAGGTCGAAAAACCCTCTTCTCAATGATCGTAAGGCTGTGGAGATCACCGATGCACTCAACACCACGTTCGCATCATCCGTCTCACCATTGCACCAGCGACTGTCGAAAGGAAAGGTGCGCAGGATCGCCAATAAAAAACTCATCGCTTTCCTTGCGATTCGGTCACGGAGGTTTGACCGATACTGCCAGGATTTTCTGATTCGTCACCCGGATGGGGTCATCGTGGAGCTCGGATGTGGTTTAAGTTCACGATTCTCCCGGATCGATAACGGCTCTGTTGAATGGTACGACCTTGATCTTCCGGATGTGATACAGCTTCGAAAACAATTCTTCCAAGAGACTGAACGGAACCATATGATCGCCTCATCAGTGCTTGATTTTGCTTGGATGGAGCAGCCGGGAGCGACACAAAAAAAGATCTTATTCCTCGCGGAGGGACTCTTGATGTACCTGCATGAAAAGGAGGTCCGGTCCCTTGTTCTACGGTTGCAGCAACG
>DAJP01000039.1:8952-13720 GCA_002496355.1 Euryarchaeota archaeon UBA346
GGGTGTGAGCTTGTCTGCGAGGTGGAGAACACGTTTGTCATCAACGCCTTGCAGAAGGAACGGTGGAAGAGGAAATTCCAGAAGGACCATCATCTTGGTCCTGATGCGACCATGTATTTTGGGATACGAGATGGAAAGGATCTTGAATCCTGGGGACCGGGGATCCGGTTCCTTGATGAATGGACTATTTTTGAAGATCATGAGAAGAAACTGGGGTGGATGAACCTTTTTGCTTTTTCCAAACGGCTCAGGTTCGCCCAGTGGATCGTTCATTATCAGTTATAATCCTTAGAAAAGTACTGTCAGAGGAGCAAAGAGAGTCATGTCGGGATCAGATAGATAGACCGACCAAGTATGACACCGATCGACCGCTGCGTCGCATACAGCGAGACATCATCCTTTATCCCAGTGACACTCACCTCAAGGGAGATGAGTTGACTAGTATATTGCCGACCCAATGTTTGGAACTCCCAGTAGGTTGTTATCTCCTTGGTAAACGTCCAGTTACAGGTGAGGTTATGGGTATGGAGCTGTACGATCACATACTGATGGGTCCGCAGGTTCCTCATGGCGATGTTGATGGTGACGTTCGCGGAATCAAGTTGTGGTTCTTTATTTTCGATCCGTATACGGAACTGACAGGGTTTTGCCAGGATTTGTCCTTTGATCGAGATTCCTATGTCGTTGTTTGTGAGGCGCGGGTGCAGCTCCGCCATGGATGCAAGGGTGCCCAGGGTGAGTTTGCAGACTTTCGCAAGATACGTGATGTTCATATGTTCCAGGGTGTCTTCGGAGGTGTGGTAGTAGGGTGTGGAGGCATATTCCCACAGGTAGCTTGCCGCGTAGTGATAGTCGACGAATGATTGATGGTCGCTGAAGACGACGTGAGGGAGGCGGAGGATTTCCAGTCCGATCTCCTCATGATAGAGGGTTGCTATGTTTGTGCTGAGGTCGATCATCCAGACGGACTGGTCGTTGGCATGGTGCTCTATTTTGTTGCCATCATCTGAGGTAACGGCGTAGCCGACGCCATCAAGCTGGAGGTCACCGATGATATGATCCTTGTTCCGGGAGGCGTTCTGTGCGTACTCATGGCTCCCCAATAGTCCTTGTTCTTCGCCGGAGAAGAGTACGAAGCGTACGGTGCTGTTGAAACTGTGTTTGCTCATGATGTCTGCGACCGCAAGGACGACTGCGACGCCGGATCCATCGTCGTTTGCCCCGGGGCTTATCTTGAGGCTGTCGTAGTGGGCACTCACGATGACGATGCTGGTGTCGTCTGGGTCCCCTGGTAAGGTTGCGATGATGTTGTTTCCTGTTCTGAGTTTGTATCTCCAGGGATCATAGCGGACGGATAATTGGAAAGAGTCCAGTGTCTCGTACAGATAGGCTCCTACGGCATCACAGGCGGCTGACCCGGTGGGATGAGGCCCGAAATCCTGGATGTTTTGGATATAGGTCTGTAAATGTGATGCGTTGACCTGCTGGATCATCTGAAGGATGTCTGATGAACGATCAAGGGTTGATTGCTCAGGAAACGATAGTTGTCGAATGGTCGCAGTGGAAGTGATACCGGGCATCATACTGGAGAATAGACAGAGGATAAGGAAACAAGAAACTCCTTTCACTGTTGGTTCTTTGTGGTTCATTCTACCGTTCTCTATGTATTGATACTCAAATTTTTATATAAATATATCGTTGTGTTCTTCTTACTGAGTAATACTCGTAATTTTTTCGAATCATATGCAAGATATTTATTTTTAAAAACGCCGGCCCTTACAATATATCGTGAGGAATACTTTCACTCATCCGTCTCGTACATTCAAATAGGTTGACCGCTGTCTTGGTTCTTTGGAGTTGATGAATGTATGTCACTTGAACAATTGGTGGAAGCCTATGGATTGGAATGGGACTGCTTTGCGGAAGAACTGGAGGAGTTGGACCGTGAGGCGTTCGATGCACTGATGCATCGTGCGAAACAGCATGCTGCTGCAGGCTCGAAAATTGAGAATCCGAATCTGTTCGAATCAGTGGTGATGTCTATCCTCGTGGAGCATCAACGGGAGCTTTCTTCCTTGCAGGAACAGTTGGACCCGGTGAAGAAGAAGACATGCCCGCGGTGCAGTTCGACACACAGGATCGAGGAGTTCTTCAAGGGGGAGACGGTTGAGGAGGGCGTAGGCATCCTGTGTTCACATTGTCAGGAGGCGCTCTGTTTTGTGAACAAAAAAAATTGAGGCGAGGGAAGCCGAAAGGATTCTTCACGGGGACTGACAGCATCGCTTGAGGAAATCGTCCTTTTCACGATTACCTTTTTATATATCGTTACCGTTGTTTTTTGGGAGTGGAGGCAGTATTCATCATCAAGGTTTCTCAACTTCGATGTCGGCGATGCAAAGAAGTCAAGCCTCTTGAGGAATATGACCGTGGTTTTTTTCAGAAACAAGGCTATGACGTGTACTGTCATGACTGTAGGATGGACATCGAGAGGAAAACGGGTGCGCTTTCCGAGAAACGATGCAGGCACTGTGGCAGAAGTAGACCGATTGCTCATTTTGGGAAGAACATGTCAACTCGTGATGGGTACTACCGGGAGTGTCTGGAGTGTCAGGAGGAGAACCAGCATCGGCGGCGGGAACGGGCTGCCAAAGGCAGTTGGCATGGTGAGATGGGGACGTGTACGTATTGTGGGATGTTGAAACCGACGTATGAGCTGACAGATGCTCGGGCGTATACGTCGTGGGGGAAGGCGCGGTATTGTCGGTCCTGTATTTCCCTGATGTCGGAGAAGACGATCCAGGGGTATGAGCAGGCGCGTGAGGAGCACGGCTGGGTTCTTCAGAAGCGATGTAAGGCCTGTGGCCAGGTGCATCCCTCAGATCGGTTCAATCTGAACCGTCGGGGTAAGGACGGTTTTTCTGATCTGTGCATCTCGTGTACGACGGATCGACGTGTTCGGTGGGTGGAACGGGTCAAGGAACGTCGCAGGACCAGTCGTGTCCGGTCTGATAAGGTAAAGGAATGTTCTCATTGTCATCAGTTGAAACCCTTGTCTGGTTTTTCGAAGGATGAGTCGCTCGTGGATGGGCATAGTCATGTCTGCATCGAATGTGTGGTGAAGGTCCGGCAGGAGAATATGACCGCGTGGTCCGCGGAGCGGAAAGCAAAGGGGGTCATTGTGCGGGAGCGGCGTTGCAGCGTGTGTGGGTGTGTACTGCCGGTCTCGATGTTTAGTCAGAACCGGGAACGGAAATCAGGGTACTATGATGTCTGTAAGGCCTGTTATCGGAAGAACGAGCGGGCGGTGTTCGCCCGATGGGAGGAGCAGCGGAAGAATGCCGCGTTTGAGTTTTCCTTGGAGACGGTGACGGAGAAACCGTGTTTGTCCTGTGGGCGGGTGCTTCCGGTGTCCGCGTTCTGGAGACGCCATGCGAGCAAGGATGGGTACAACCCGTATTGTATCGAGTGTCTGCTCAGGAGGGATAAGGAGCGGGATGCAAGGCTTCGGCAGCGGGGGTTTCCGGAGGAGCGGTTGCCGGTGGAGAAGCAGTGTGTGTCGTGTTTGCGGATCCTGCAGCGTGCGTCGTTTCGCAGGAATTGTCTGATCCCGGATGGCCTGGATCCGTACTGTAAGGACTGTCGGAACGTCTACTATAAAGAGTACAAGGTGCGACCTGAGGTGAAGCAACGCATAGCAGAGTATGTGCATCGGCCGGAGGTGATGGAGAAGAAGCGGGCTCGTGCCCGGGTGTACCAGCAGCGACCCGCGGTCAAGGCACGGGTCCGGGTGTATAAGAATGAGTACCGAAAACGTGACTATGTGCGGGTGAAACGACGAGCGTATGACCGGATGCGGTATCAGCGGCCTGCGGTGAAACAGAAGAAGAAGGAACTCGATAGCAGACCGGAGGCAAAAGCGCGTAGGAGGAGAAGCACGCATGAGTGGTACCTACGGAAGAAACAGGGACACTCTGTGAATTCGATGCCCTCGGAATCATCGTAACAGTCGTTGAGAAGAAAAAACAGTAAAAAGAACACAGAGAATCGGTATCGTACTCCTGGGCATCAGCATAAATTTTATATCCTAGTACGGTTTATTTTTTTGAATAGTACGGGTGAGAGGTTCCCTATATGACATCAAGGATACCAGGTGTCTGTTTCATTGTTCTTGGTTGTGTCGTTTCCTTCCTTGTTGTCTCTAGTGGGAGTATCATTGGAGTCTCTGCGTTGATGTCAGGTTTTGAAAATAATGATGGCGTTGGCGCGGTTGTTACCTCTTTCGCTGGATGTTGTGAAGGGTATACCCTGTTGAATAGAGAGACGACGACGGTGTTAATTGATATGGATGGGACGGTTGTTCATCGCTGGCCATCGTATTTCCCTCAGCCGGCGAAGATGCTGCCCGGTGGGTCTCTTATTGCAGGGAGCGACTTTAGATTCATTGGGATCGGCTGTGGTGATTTTGCTGCTTTGAATGAGTATGATTGGAATGGGAGCATCGTCTGGAGTTTTCATGACTGGGAGGATGGTCGGGCTCGTCAGCATCATGATTTCGAGCGGGAGGGAAACCCGGTGGGGTACTTTGCTCCTGGTCAGGAGTTTCTCCCTCAGGGTGACACCCTGGTGCTTGCGCATCATACGGTCCTGAACACAAGTATCAGCTGGCGCCCTGTGAAGGATGATGTCATCTACGAGGTGGACTGGAACGGGTCTCTGACCGGGTTTGTGTGGAGTACCTGTGAGCATTTCAACCAGTTTGGTTTTTCCC
>DAJP01000068.1:0-3090 GCA_002496355.1 Euryarchaeota archaeon UBA346
CGCTGGGGAGGAGATTTGAACTCCTGAGGTGTTGTCACCAACGGTTTTCGAGACCGTCGCCGTGAACCGAGCTTGGCTACCCCAGCACGCATGTAGGGAGAAGCGGTCAAAAGGTTAATTTAAGGGTTTTTTATATGAGTATCGGTTCGTATGAAGGTAAAGATCACGCGTTTCCCCCAGGATACCTCAACAATTGTTGAGATCAAGAAAGGAGAAACGGTACAGATGCTTCTGAAAAAACTTCAGTTGCGTTCTGATGCGGTGATCGTGATGCGAGGATCCACTCCGATTCCAGTGGATGATACCTTGGATGATGAGAAAGAGTTACGCATCCTTCAGGTTGCATCCGGTGGATAACGATTTTTTGCTCCCGTAGTGTAGCGGCCAATCATGAAGCCCTCTCGAGGCTTCGACTCGGGTTCAAATCCCGACGGGAGCACTTAACTTCCTTCCAACAGCAGAAAAAACAGTGATTTTTTCAGACCCCCCCGGGAGCATTGAACATCTATTTATCATCCCCCCCCTCGGAAGGATTTCCTACCAGTTCTCCACTTATCACATCTATGAACCGTCTTTGAGGAACTTTTGATAGGGAAAACCGTGTCAATGCTTACATACTCTTATTTTTACTGATTCCAAACATTTAAATGAATATATATAATATTATATTATAACATACATACACCAGAAGATTAAAGGAGTTTGAATTCATGACTACAGAAGTTGTCAAAAAAAGTATGGCTATTGGAATGCTCGCCCTATGCTTTGGGATGTGTATCACCCCTTGCATCAGCGGTACTTCGAAACAACAACTGACCATTTCAGATGGACATCCAAACCTACTTGGAGGGATTCCTCCAGAGGAGGAATGGAGCAAGACGTTTGGCGGTCCAGACAAAGATGATGCCGCGTACGACGTGCAACAGACCACCGACGGAGGATTCATCGTTGCAGGGTACGCCAAATCCTTCGGTATCGCTTTATGGAACCCATGGTTAATCAAGACAGACTCTGATGGAATTATGGAGTGGAACAAGACGTATGATTACTATTCCCTCCCCTCTGTTTCAGGACGGATATGGTCTGTGGAACAGACCATGGACGGTGGATACATCCTTGGGTGCACATTCTTTAACGCGACACTACTCAACTCCGGGGAAGCACGACAGGTTCACACGATGAACCAGGGATTCATCTCCTCGACGGTACTCATCAAAACAAACGCTCAGGGGAATGAGGAATGGAACCGAACCTATCCTGGCCTGAACTACTCATGGTGCTACTGTGTTCGCCAGACCAGCGATGGTGGGTACATCGCGACCGGTGGTGGCAATGCAAGCACTGAGGGGTCTCCGAATTTATATCTTCTAAAAACACACCAGGATGGAACCCTGCAATGGCTCAAGACCTTTGGCACAAGCGACATGGATGAAGAAGGCCACATGGTCCAAGAGATTGCAGAAAGCGGATATATCGTTACTGGAATGTCGGATTGCAACTACGTCTCGGCCTGGGGAAAGATCTGGCTCCTCAAAACAGATGCCAGTGGAACCGTGGTCTGGGATAAAAAATACGAAGGAACCAACGGCCAAACGCGCGTCGGACTCGAGAACTACGGCAACTCGGTGCAGCAAACGCGCGACAGCGGCTATATCATCGCAGGAGCGATGAATTACCTGGGGTGTTTGTTGAAGACCGATGCAAACGGTAACGAGACATGGAGGAAAACCCCGTTTCTAACTGACGCCACGTTCTTCGGCTACGCAGCAAAACAAACCACTGATGGTGGGTACATCGCGACCGGTAACGGGCTGGTCAAGACAGATAGCTCTGGGAACGAGGCATGGAATATCACGCTGCCCACACCGTTCACCGGAACACAGCAGACAAACGACGGCGGCTATATCATCGCAGGGTCGACCACCGGATACTACAATGGTGACGTATGGTTGATAAAATTCGGACCAGAGCCTGAGACGCCCAAACTCTCATTCACAGTCACGGGTGGCCTAGGCGTCCATGTGAAGATCAAAAACAATGGGACTGCGAACGCGACCGGTGTCACTTGGCAGGTTCATGTCGAAGGTGGCATCCTTCACCGACTGAACCAAACCGTGAATGGGACCATCGACGTCGCTGCTGGAGAAACGAAGACGATGAAGACGAACATGTTCTTCGGTCTTGGGGCCATCCAGGTGACCGTGATGGTCGGCGATGAGACCAAGATTGTCGAGGGCACACAAGTGCTCCTCCTCTCCCTCTTGAAGTGAAATGGTAGCAAAAGAACCTGATTCTTCTACGGAGAAACTTCTCATAGAAATTATCTGAGAAATCGTTTGAGAGCAGTACAAAAAGGCAGATGCATTCATTAATATCATGACTTTTCATGAAAATTCAGGTATATTTTTATATAGCCCCAGGAGCCTTACTAGATTAAGGAAGATTCCTATCCAGAAACCAGCATTTGTACATGTGATCAACTGGATAGAAACATCGAAGCATCCATCCCACTCAAAGATGTCAAAATGAGGAGGAAACATGAACCATACGAATTATACCAAAATTTTAGTGCTGATTATCACCGCCCTTTTTACGGCAACTCTTTTCAACACCGGAGCTCTTTCACAAAATATAGAGAACCTGATGGTACCCCTGCCACTCAATCAAACGGAAGGTCAGATCCTCTTCACCCCATATCATTCGAAGACGACTTATCTCATCAATGAAACCGGTGTCGTCAACCACACCTGGGAGAGTACCTATTACCCCTTATATGACTCCTATATGGGGAATAACGGCTCCATCTATCTCACCATCCAATCAGGCCGAGGTGGAATCCAAAAAATCGCCTATGACGGCACGATTCTCTGGGAATACCACTACACAAGAGACAGCAGCTACGCCACCCATGACATCGCACTCCTCCCTAACGGTGATTTTATCATCATCATGCAAGAAATCAAATCACATGATTCAGCAGTCGAGGCAGGACGCGATCCCAACACCGTCGGCAACCAATTCTTCCCAAATATGCTCATCCAAGTCCACCAGACGGGACCAACCAGTGGTGACATCGTCTGGGAATGGCAT
>DAJP01000068.1:3412-3758 GCA_002496355.1 Euryarchaeota archaeon UBA346
AGCATCCTGAACTTGCCAACATCAACTTCGACCAAGCTTGGTGCACCGGCTGGCCTTATTTCACCTCTGTGGACTACAACCCCAAGTTCGACCAAATCCTCATCAGCGCCCATAACTTCGATGAGGTCTGGATTCTCGACCACAGCACAACAACGGAAGAAGCCGCAAGCCACGAAGGAGGCATTTACGGCCATGGTGGCGATCTCATCTACCGTTGGGGCAACCCACAAACATAC
Source organism: Euryarchaeota archaeon UBA346 (assembly GCA_002496355.1). GTDB lineage: Archaea > Thermoplasmatota > E2 > DHVEG-1 > DHVEG-1 > SM1-50. The sequence continues at coordinate 3,649 of DAJP01000068.1, forward strand.
AATCCAGGAGTGGGCGCTAGCGATAAAAAACTCTACTTCCAACATCAAAGCTGCTGGATCAAACCTGGTCTTCCCGGCGCAGGAAACATCCTTGTCTTTTCCAACGGCGT
>DAJP01000048.1:0-458 GCA_002496355.1 Euryarchaeota archaeon UBA346
GTCCATGACAGAATGATTTCATTTATACCGACTGTTGTCGCAGAAAAACCACTTGGGGCAAGAGGTACAATCCAAGTGGTGTTACTCACGCTTGCATAGGTTGATGACCAAAGCCCTGTCGTGTTATTCCAGGACCATGCTCGGAAATAATATTTAACCCCTGGAGAAAGGCTTGGGCTGGAACAGCTTACACCAGTACCATTGTACACCAAAGACCCATCAGAAATACTTCCGGGATACCCACCTGTCTTTTGCATCACCCTTGTATAGATAGCATTGATGCCTTTCGTCCATGATAAATTGATTTGATCAGTACCAACAACTGTTGCAGTAAAATCCGTTGGTTCGGTAAGGCTCAGATCCCCCGTTATATGAGTCAAAGGTCGTGTGTCACCACCGGTGGAGATATCTCCCAAGGAGTTGTAGGGAAGTAGGGTATCACCAAGAGTATCATCATC
>DAJP01000048.1:832-13576 GCA_002496355.1 Euryarchaeota archaeon UBA346
GCATTTTGACTATTGTCGAAATAATTATTGTAAATAAGATTGTTATATGATTGACTCAAAATAATCCCGATACTGCAATTATCGATGCTATTGTTTTTTATCACAGGCTGACACCAGTCAGAGATCGAAAAATCTTCTAGTTCCAAACCGATTGAACAAAACGAAATCGAATTGTTAGAAATCATGAAAGAATCCAAATCAAGGTTGTTGTTTTCTCCCCCGAACAGACAAGGACCAATGAAAACACCAGAAGCAGAATCGCTAATCGTGTTATGGGACACTTGAATGTCTTGGAATGAAACAACAGAATTTCCACCCATCGAATTCCCTAATCTGAAGGAGGAGACGTTATCCGTGAAAAGAATCCCATCTCCACTACTGCTGATATCGTTGTCATCCAATGTAAGATTACCGAATGAACATACAGATGATCCAGAAAGGTTTTCACCAAGTAAGAGTTGTGAAAAATATATCCCATGCGATCCACTCTCTACTTGGTTATTATCAAGATGGATATCTGCCAAGCAGAAAACCGCATCGTCATAGAGCTCAAAACCAAGATAGGAGAACTGCTGGATATGGATGCCGTTTTCGGTGCTATCAATAATGTTGTTCACAATCTGCAGAGCACCTAATGTACAACTCGAATCTTGAGATAGTGTATCACCACATTGATAGTAATCGACCAATAAACCGTTGCCAGCAGAAAGTACATTTGACGAGATACTCACCTGACCGACAAGGACAGATGCATTATCCTGAAGTTGGTATCCGATATTATCCATATAGAACACAATCGCATACCCCTCACTGACTATGACGTTGTTTCCTTCGATATGACAATCACCAATGGAAAGTGATGCGTCATCCTGAAAATCACATATGTTTGTCTGACTAATCTGAATACCATCGGATGAAACAGAAGAACTAATGGTGTTGTTCGTTACCAAGATTTCCCCGTAGATTCCTGTTGTCGTACCACTCCAGTATTCAGCCATGTATTGCTCAAGGTAGAATGCTGCATTTGTTTGGTCGAATACCGTGTTGAAAGAGACGATAATATCATCCACCGAGACACTGTCGTTGTTAAGATGGGTGAGCGAACCAATGAAATACACACCGTTATTTCCATTATTATTTTTATACAAGGTATTATCCGAAAAAATAAACGATCCAATTGAAACCGAACCTTCATTCAACCATCTGATGGAATTTTCTTTGTATAAAACCGCATAGGCATGCGAGTCATTCAACAGGAAGTGATTATCCATGACAGTGATATCTCCAATTATCACCGCTCCACTATGATTCTGATAATTCAACGCGATGTTGATGATTATCGCACCATCATAGTCATTGGCGGTGTCAATCAAAAAACGATTGTTCTGAATTGAATTGTCATATAACTGATAATTCGTATCGGAATCACAGGTCTTTGTATAATTCAAATCGATACCATGACTATCGAACCAAAATGTACTGTTCGAAACTGTTACACCAGAATAATTACTGAAGATTCCTATCGATGAATTCGAGATATTCATATTGTCAATTGTGACATTGTTAACAGCAATAACACAACCAATTCCTCCGCCTCCATCAAGAAGGGGTTGATTTTCACCGGTACCGATTCCATGGATAGTCAGCGATTTGGTGATGATGACGTTTTCGGTATAGGTACTAGAGTTCACCTCAAGGATGTTTCCATTTACCGTATCAGAGTCATTGATCGCTCCTTGAATAGAAGAGAAAACCTCCGAGGTGTTGATATTCTGGATCGCAGGATCACCCACAGGGTCGCCTACCGCATTTTGCTCTGAATGATTATCTTGAAGAATAATTCTTAGTGATTCTTCTTTAATTACAGTAGTGTCTGTTATTATGTTGAAAAGAGGTATGAGTGTAGATCCTAATAATAAAAGCAATGTTGCAATAGTGATGAGTATTTTTTTTTGACTTCCACTACGTTTGAATTTCATGTTCCTTCCTCGTCCACCTTCTTTTTTATAGTCACATTAGACATAGTTTCTAATTCTGAGTTGCTCTAGGAGGATTTATTTTTCATGTCCCATCCGAAATCCGTCTAGAGGTGCATCTCACCATCATTGAGATGTAATATATAAACCGATAAATCTATTTAAAATCTGCTGTTTAAAAAAGAGATAACTTAAAAATTAGAACTTTTCTTAATCGTTTTAGTGGTATTTTGAACGATTTTCTGATTCAATTAAACGATAGGAAAATAAATGCCGCAGGAGGGGATCGAACCCTCGACATCACGGTCTTCAGCCGTGCACTCTCCCAGCTGAGTTACCGCGGCAAAAAAGATACTGTTTACACGTTCTACCCGAGTTCTTTCACTATGTCGGATATTGTTTCTTGCATTTCTTTTAATTTCTGTTTCAGCATTGGGGTTGCTTTATTGGCTGACTCCGTGGTGACCGCCCCTTGCGGGGATGGCTCAATGAGCCCTTCCTGCTCCAATATACGTAACGAATATCGTACCATATGCTGTGGGTGCTTGGTCAACTCAGATAATTTAATGATACCAGCGGGTTCATTTTGTTTCAGAGTTTGAAGAACAAGCACATGCCTTTTTAAGATATCGAGCTCAGTCTCGATGACATTTGTAAGAACAATCCTTTCTTTTTTTTCCGGTTTCATTAAAAAACCCCCAATCCTTCGATACTTGTTAACACACGTAATAAAGTTCCTATATTTAAAATCTCTTTTATCACCAGAGTAAAATACGAAGAGTACATCGTAAAGTACATTAGAAAGAATGTCTTATCCGATGACGATGACCCAGTATCTTATAACAAAATGGTTTGGAACATTTCTCTGTGATGAAACCGCGGTTCAGAAAGAAATACTCTTCCCAAAAGAAGCAAAAGAAATCATGCGACGGTTACGCGAAATTGAAAAAAACAAAATCCTTGAGGAAGAAGAAAAACTAGCAAAAAATATGGTTGTCATCATCAATGAAAGACGCTTACAACTCCTTGGTTCCTACAAAAACGACGATTCGGTTTTTCAGACCATTCTAATCAGACCGGAAGATTATGGGTTTTCCCTAGACCTGCTTCATGATGCATCATTGCTTCTTGCACAAGAACGGGTAGATGAACAGTTACAAAGCGAAGATTTACAGTTAATCCAGATGGTCAATGCACTGGATGATCTTATTCAGACGGCAAATCTCCTCTCAGAGCGACTGAGTTGTTGGGCATTGCTTCCAACTGCAAAAAAGAAAGTGAAGCCGTTTGAAAAAACAATCACCGCGGTGAACGATGAGATTCAACGACTACAAGAACAAATCGAAAAGGACATGAAGACGATAGCTCCAAACACCAGCGCTATTATCGGACCACTTATCGGCGCAAGGCTCATCGCGTTTGCTGGTGGGATGCAGCGTATGGCCCTCATGCCTGCTTCGACCATACAGATCCTTGGTGCAGAAAAAGCGTTGTTCCGTTTTAAAAAAGAGGGAGGAAAACCACCGAAACATGGTGTGATCTTCCAGCATCTGTCAATTAACTGTGCACCGAAAAACGAGCGGGGAAAGATCGCTCGGCTCCTTGCATCAAAGATATCGACTGCTATAAAAGCTGATGTCTTTACAAAGAGGAATATTTCTGAAGAGCTTCAAGAGGACATTAAAATACGCATGCTGGAAATAAGAAAAAAATAAAAGGCCCTAAGCTCCTCTTCGTTATTCTTCTTGTTGGAGGACTTTGAACTGTATATCCTGGAGTTCCTTGATGTATTTGTCGAGCTGTTGAATCGCGGTAAGCAGTTTGTAGATTTCCTCATCTTCGGGTGCTGGGGGGACAGCGGATTGCGGGAATTTCTCCTTTTTTTTATGGAATTCAGAAGTGTCGTATTTCTTTTGTAGAAAATCACGGGCGGCTTTGAGGTTCTTAATTTGTTCTGAAATCTCTTGAAATTTATTCATGTTCCCATTCCTTTTCATCAAATTTCCTTTTTTCGTTACGAGTGCAATGGTGCTGGTAATCTCTTTTGAGATAATAAGAGTTTTGGATATGACAGATTATTCTTATTTAACAGAGTCCCTTGTCTTTACTGCCACCCCATGTTGAAAGGAGAGCATTTCATCTCTCGTCAGCACTGTCCGACCGACCCCTAAAAAGGTATCCTGGTTATCCACAATTAAACATTCATCGAATGGTCGCAGGTCAGGGTCGCATTCTGAGACAAACTTCGCAAACAGACTTTTTCCCTCTTTGATAAAAGGCACTGCATCATCCAGTACCACCACACGCAAAAGTGGATATTTCATTCTTTTATGCAACCGCAGGCCACCATCAATTTTTAATGTGAACAGTCCATCTTCGGCACGCATTGAAACCACATGGGATTCATCACAGATGACATTCCTTATTTTTCCGGTTTGCTTTGATTTGACTATATGAAGCGTGCCAGAAAAAAGCGCCTCGGATGCCCTCAGTCCGAACTGCATATCAGCGACCGCGGAGATGCGGCGTCTATCAAAATCCATCGGATGCTTCAAAGGCTCCTCTGATGATACCGATCCGCGATCATCCCATACGAGTTCCTTGGTGCGCCTCAGGAACCGCTCCATGAGCTGCGAAGCCTTTTCACAGGTCTCCTGATCTACAGACCGAGGAAATACGGATTGAGCGAGTGGGTACATCTCATCAAGTTCGAAGGGAACAGGACCAAGCGTGGAACGCACAACAAGGTTGATGTTTTTATACTTCAGAATATCTCTCATTTCCTTTGAATAAAACATCGAATATGGTTTTGTTCCCTCAGGGAACACTACCGTGTTTTCAAACAAGGGTTCATATCTGGTGAATAATCGTTGATGATAGCGATACAGCATCGGGCGGTACATCGTCTGAGGACCGGTGTAGAAAACAGCGGTTTTTTTACTCGTCGGCTCATGGAGTTCTAACCATTGAAGATGTCCGGGTTCGTGTAATACTCGCAACGCCTCAGACAGAAACGGGTTTGCCGCGGCTCGCTGCTCTACAAGATCCCAAAGCCATCCCTCGGTTATTGCGACCCTGATGAGCTTCAATTCCATGAAACTGACATACAGATTATGTAAAGCGATCTGTAGTGTCCGTTCCTTCGAATCGAGCTCTTTCAGCTCTTCTTTCGAGTATTTGGAACAGACAGGACAACTGCATGGAAGCTCTGGGAGATCATCGAATTTCTCCGTCCCCCATTGGAAGATCATTCGTCCATCATTGGCATATTTTGCGTAGGCTGATGAATCAAAAAAATCACAACCAAGGGCGACAGCCAGGGAGAAAATTAGGGGATGACCTGCACCAAACAGATGGACGGGTTTCGAGGGATCAAGACCTTGTTTTGCTGCAAGAATACAACGGACTAGATCGCTGTATCGTTGGTTCTCCATGAGTGGGACGACCCCTCCAATCGGGAAGAAATCTGCAGATAGGGCACTGAGCTGCTTTGCACAATATTCTCGCAGCTCTGGATAGACAGACCCTTGGACTGGACACGCAAGAAGCATCTCTCCTTTATGCGGAATGCTTTTTTTTGCTCTTTCGATTGTTTCCTCAACTCCTTGTACGGACTCTTCCTTTGTTTGACCTGGTGTCCCAAAAACATCAAGGATGGTGCCAATATCACTTCCAATATCTCGTTGAAACTGGACGATTTCCACGGGGTCAAGGTGCACATCACCATAGACATAGTTCTGAAACGTCCCTGAATCCGTCATGATCGATCCATCAAAATCGATAAGAGCATGCACCCCGGACTCCAAAGCCTGATTCTTTAACTCTGGATTTTTATAAATAATATAGGAGTTCGTGATGAGAATATCTATCCCAAACCGTTCCTTCATCTCCTTAGGGGGAATTATCATTTTGTTCGGGTTGATCACCGGTAAGAGATTGGGGGTGGTGACCGTCCCATGTTTTGTTGTAAAACGGCAGAGACGACCTGCTGCGTCACGTTCCTTGAGTTCAAACGTCATTGTTTTCTACCGTCTCGTAAAAGAACCTTCCTCTTAAGGTTTTAGTGCGAACAACAAGAAACATCAGGAAAATATTCTCAGATTTTTTTTTACTTAGGCAATCTGGAGCGGATCAAGGACCCTGCGCAAGGTAGCGATCGCAGATAAGGATGCCATATAGCTGGATTGAGGATTGTTTGGATTTGGCATGTTCTCCACCTCCGCACGCAGTCTACCGAAGCGTCCATGTGCCAGGATTTTATGATTGATCCTTGTTTCAACAGGGTCAGCGACGATTTCTACCTTTGTCTCATCAAAACCGACACCAGCTAATGATAGACAGGCAGCGACATTGATATTTTTTGGGAATTGCTTTACTGCATCCCGTGCGTTTCCCTTGAACACCACGGTGCGTTCCTCAACAGATTTCCCAAGTGACGCGGGTGACTTTGTCGTCACTAATGTCACACTATCAAGTTTCTCGATGCTTGCTGCTAGGACGCCATCTATCCCGCAGACCGCACCAGAGGGAAGATAGATTTTCCTATGATGTTTGCGAGCGGTGTTCTCTAGCTTTTTTCGCAGGGTATCATCGAAGAGACTTCCGATGCTCATGATGATGATATCCTTACCAGCATCAAGGACCATTGCAGCATATTGATTGACAGCTTGTTGGGATGCTGCTTCAAAGACAACATCGACATTCTTTAAAAAATCCTCAACGGGTTGAATCGATGCTTTTTTCAGCATTGAACAAAGTTTCTTTGACGCGGTTGGGTTGATGTCATGTAAGTAGATTTTCTCGATATCCTTCATCGTATCTGCTGCTGCTGCGACATCAGTCCCGATAGCTCCACATCCTATAATGCCAAGTCTCATAGTAGGAATCTCCCAAAACCTTTAAACAGGAATTACCTATAAAAAATATTGTTATGGATGACATCGATCGATTCCTACGTGAGGATGTAGGGAAAAAAGGAGATATCACCTCCGATGCATTGTTCACAAAAGAAAAAGCACGAGCAGTCATCATCTCAAAAGAGGATTGCGTTGTTGCAGGCTTGGAAGAAGCACAACAGGTATTTAAAAAAGTAGGGGCATCAGTTCGTTTGCTCTCCAAAGATGGGGATTCTGTTCAGAGGGGTAACCCGGTCATGGAGATGAACGGGTTTGTTCGTTCCATCCTCAAAGGTGAACGTCTGGCCTTGAACATCATCGGAATGATGAGTGGGATTTCCACTGAAACAACAAGAATAGTACATCTCTGTCAAAAGATAAATCCAGATGTTACGATTGCGGCTACACGGAAAACTACCCCGGGTTTTCGTAGGTTTGAAAAAAAAGCAATCATCCTGGGTGGTGGAGAACCACATCGCTATGGGCTCTATGATGCGGTGCTAGTCAAAGACAATCATCTTAAGATGATTAACTCAATTGAAAAAACTCTTAGGAGAATAAAAAGAAAACTCCCGGGCGTACCCATAGAAATCGAGGTGGAAAATGAAACAGATGCTTTATCAGCAGCAAGATTTGGTGTTGAGATTATCATGTTGGATAATTTTAATCCAAAAACCGCAAAAAATGTTGCGCGAAAGATCCGCCAGATAAATCCCCATATACTAATAGAGGTTTCGGGGGGAATAACTGCAGAAAACATCGAGAAGTACGCGTTATTCGCTAATCGGATTTCCCTTGGATATCTGACCCACTCAGTGAAGAATAAAGATTTTTCTTTGGAAATATTTAAGAATTAAAATCAGTTAACAATCCTTGGAGAAAAATTATTTCTACAAAAGAGGGGGTTTTGTTGTGAGGGTGGTGAGTTGATACATGAAAAAGATTATTGAAGATGTTATTGCGGCCGAGCAGGCAAAAGAAAATGTGGAAGGAAAGATTAAAGAAGTGGAGAAAAAGGACATTGGGACACGGCAGAAGAAGCGTGATCATAGCCTGAAGGTCTCTGGTGTTGACGATGAGGATTTAGAAAATGTTCTGAAAAACTTGACGACGACCATCAAGGTCGTTGGTTGCGGTGGCGCTGGGACTAACACCATCACACGCTGTTTTGGTGAAGGGATTAATGGTGCTGAACTCATCTCAATTAACACCGATGCTCAGCATCTTCTTCTAGCTCAAGCCCCCTATAAAATTCTGATAGGGCGGCATCTTACCCGGGGTCTTGGAGCAGGATCATTACCGCAGATAGGGGAAGAAGCAGCGAAAGAAAGCGAACAGGACATCCGAGATGCTATCACTCCATCAGACATGGTCTTTATCACCTGTGGACTTGGTGGTGGGACAGGTACTGGTTGCGCCCCGATCGCCGCACAGATTGCGAGAGATGCTGGTGCTCTCACCGTCGGAGTGGTCACCCTCCCATTCGGTGTCGAAGGAAGAGTCCGAATGAACAACGCAGAGGCAGGCTTAAAACGACTCCGTGAGGTCTGCGACACGGTCATTGTCATCCCGAACGATAAACTCCTCGATATCGTCCCCAATCTTGCGTTGAACGCTGCGTTCAAGGTCGCCGATGAAGTCCTAATGCGATCTATCAAAGGAATCACCGAGATGATCACCATGCCTGGTCTGGTGAACCTTGATTTTGCTGATCTGAGGACCGTGATGAAACATGGTGGCGTCGCATTAATTGGTCTTGGGGAAGCTGACGGAGATAACAAAGCAGTCGATGCAATCACAGAAGCGTTAAACTCACCATTACTCGAAGTGGACATCACAGAAGCAACCGGTGCCTTGGTCAATGTCACCGGAGGCAATGACATGACCTTGCGAGAAGCAGAAAAAGTCGTTAAAGAAATCTACACAAAGATCGACAAGAATGCTCGAATCATCTGGGGAACGACCATCGATCCGACAATGAAAAAATCAATACGAGCGATGTTAGTGATCACCGGTGTGAAATCCAAACAGATCATGGGTCCGACGCAACGGTCAAGAGAAGAACAGGAATATGGCATTGATTTCATCTCTTAAAAAAAACGCCACATTCTTTATATATACCTTACCATTTGACCCTTACGAATAACAGGTGTCAAGCGTGAACGAAGAACGCAAAGGTTTCCTAGAAAAAGCTTGGGGTTTACAACATAAGATTGAAGAGCGGCAGCAACGCATCGGAAAAGGGAAATACGGCCGAGTCTTGAAGATGGCTCGGAAACCCACCAACGAAGAATATGAAAAAACCGCGAAAATAACAGGATTAGGGATTCTACTCATCGGGGCATTGGGTTTTGTCATTTACATCGTACGGGAAATTGTCGCACCCTGGATTCTGAAGGCACTTGGTTATTAAGAGGGTTGGTCGCATCTATGGAGAATACTAGTTCTGAGCATAATGACACCGAGAAATCTAGTATATTTACTATTAAGACACAAGTGGGAAAAGAGCAGAATACCGCAGATCTTATCAACAGCAGAGCAAAAAAAGGGAAAATGAATATCCCCTCCATCCTTGTCACACCAGATCTACGAGGGTACATTTTCGTCGAGGCATTTGACGAAGAACTTATCAAGAACATGATAAAGTCTATTTCATATGCACGTAATATGCTTGAAGGATGCATCCCTATCGAGCAGATTGAACATTTCCTGGCTCCAACATCAGCAGTGGCAAAAATCACTGAAGGTGATCTGGTGGAGATGATCGCTGGTCCCTTCCGTGGTGAGAAAGCAAAAATCACGCATATCGATTATTCGAAGGAAGAGATCACCGTTGAGCTCTTAGAATCCATGGTTCCCATCCCGATTACTGTTCGTGGGGAACAAGTCAGGATCATCAAACGTAAAGAAGAAGACAAAAAGAAAGAAGGTAAAAAGGAGTAAGAGAACATGCCAGAAACCATTGAAGCACTTATTGACGGTGGAAAAGCAACAGCAGGCGCACCACTTGGCCCGGCACTTGGCCCAAAAGGCGTCAACATCATGCAAGTGATCAACGCAATCAATGAGAAGACAAAACAATTCCAGGGGATGAAAGTCCCAGTGAAGATTATTATTGATCCAAAGACAAAAGGCTTTGAAATCGAAGTGGGAACACCACCAGCTGCCTCTTTGATTCTGCGAGAGATAAAAGCAGAGAAAGGATCAGGGGTGCCATCAAAGACCAAAATCGGTAATCTGACCGTTGAGCAGGCGGTAAAAATAGCGAAAATGAAATTTGACACCATCCTTGGGAAGGACCTGAAACATAAGGCCAAGGAAGTGATTGGTACCTGTACCTCTATGGGTGTCACCGTGGAGGGAAAATCTCCCAAACAAGCATTAAAAGAGATCGATGAAGGGAAATACGATTCGAAATTCGTATAAAAAACACGAGGTACCGAAAGAGAATAACAGAAGACCGTCTCTTCTTTAAAATTAATTTTCGGTATTAATATAGTTATTTTTTCTATATATCTCATTACGGGGGGATATTTTCTTTGTTCATCTCGTATAACTTCGAAAATCATATACATTATATTAAAAAAACTAGTAATTTTAAGAAAAAAATAAAATTTATTTGAAGCAAAACATTTAAATCGAAGAAGCACTATTTAGAATATGGAAGTATAAACACAATATATAAGGAGGCAATATAAAAATGGAAAAAAAATTAAGCAAAATATTGGTAATAGGAATCTTATTCCTATTCCTAGGAGCAAGTGCCACACTCGGGAGTGCGAATCTCGTCTGGTCAGACAATTTTGATTCGTATACCGACGGACAATTATTAGATGGAACATCAGATGACGGAGGATGGACAGGTTGGGCTAACACTCCCTCTGCATATGGAATGGTAACGGATGACCAAGCCCGAAGTGCCCCTTATTCAGACCAAATATGGCTGAATAGCGACAACGTCCATGAATATTCCGGATATTCATCAGGAATATGGGACTATACCGCCTGGCAATACATCCCAGTCGATTTCTCAGGAATAACCTATTTCATCCTGTTATGCGGCTATGATGGCGGCGGCTCTGGAACAGTCTGGGTCGTCCAACTCCACTTCGACAGCGAACTTGATGAGGTCGGATCAGAATTCGGCGGAGAAGTAGCACCCATTGTATATGGACAATGGACCGAAATAAGATGCCATATAGACCTTGACACTGACTGGTTGCAAATCTACTATGACGGAGTTCTACTCGCTGAGCACGCATACACCGATACCGTCCAAGGGACCGGTGGCGGATCATTAAACATCGCCGCAGTGGATCTCTTCGCGAACGGCGCAACACCAGTCTACTACGATGATATCTCACTCTTACCACCAGGGGCAGAATTAGTCTGCGACGCAGGCGGACCATACACCGGTGAAATCAACCAAGCTATTGCATTCACTGGATTCGCATCAGGCGGAACAACACCTTACACCTGGGCATGGGCCTTCGGTGATGGTGGCACAGCAACTGTCCAAAACCCAACACACACCTACACAACCGCGGGAACCTACACAGCAACCTTGACCGTCACTGACGCAGCAGCAGCCACAGTGACCGACACCGCAACCGTGACCGTAACCGCACCCCAACCAGTGCTCGCGATCGGAGCGATAACCGGTGGATTCGGCATTAAATCCTCAGTGAAGAACACCGGGGAAGGCGCCGCAACAAACGTCGCCTGGACCATCACCCTTGACGGAAAGCTCGTCTTCGTAGGAAAATCATCCACCGGAGACTTTGCGACCATCGCACCAGCTGGCGATGAAGCTATCAAAGCAGGATTCATCCTAGGCTTCGGCAAAACAAACATTGTCGTCTCAGCAACCTGCGATGAAGGCTTAACCGCAGAAGCAACCGCAAGCGGATTCGTCCTCGGACCATTCATCCTCGGAGTGAAATAAACACTCCCCCTTTTTTTCTTTTTTTTTTTATTTTAGTTTTTTTTTATTGATTTGTTTTTAGTTTTCAGAATATCAAAATTTATTCCAATCAAAACATTTAAATCAATGATATGACATTAAAAATATCAAATTCGTATTCGTAGAGAGAAAAATACGATATGGAGGCGAAAATTATGGAAAATATTTTGAAGAGAAAAATAATGGTAATAGGAGCATTCTTCCTATTCCTCGGGGCAAGTGCTACACTTGGTGCCAGCGCACGAGCGTGGACTGAGAATTTTGATTCCTACACCAACGGACAATTCCTGGACGGGGGAAGCGATGATGGAGGGTGGAAAGGTTGGGACAACACACCAGCATCTGGTGCATATGTTACAAATGTTCAATCCTTTAGCAGCCCCAACTCAGTGGATGTCAATGCGGCAACCGACCTGGTACATGAATATGAAGGGTACAGCACTGGGAACTGGGTCTATCGATGTATGCAATACATCCCAACCGACTATACGGGAAATTCCTATTTCATTCTCCTCAGTGATTATACAGACGGTGCTGGACAAAACAACAAATGGGCACTGGTCATTCGATTCGATATGGCAAATCAAATCGTTGAATCAGAATCAGATTTGGTTACATTACCACTTATAACGGGGGAATGGGTAGAGCTTCGAACAGAAATCGACCTGAATACCGATTGGTTCCAGTTCTATTACGATAACACCTTGCTTATCGAAAAAGCATGGACCGCCGGCTGGAATAATGCTGGCGATGGTTTTTTGGTTATCGATGCCGTCGACCTCTTCGCCAACACGGCGACACCCGTCTATTACGATGATATGTCCCTTCTCCCCGCAGGGGAAGAGCTCATCTGTGATGCTGGCGGACCATATTCCAGCGAAACAGGGGAAGCGATCCAGTTCACTGGATT
>DAJP01000021.1 GCA_002496355.1 Euryarchaeota archaeon UBA346
CATCTGCTTGTGGATATTAAATCTTATATAGAATTTTACTCCCCCAAATAAACTATTGTTTTTTTCTCCTCTGAGCTTCTCCTGGATGTTTTTTATCGAAATTTATATATATATAGCAAGTATACTGTACACCATCCAAGTAATACCTGGAGGAAAAAAGATGACCATGAATAATAGAAAAATGAATAATTATTCATTAATGCGCATCAGTACCGTTTTTGTAATAACCATTTCTCTAGTGACATCAGCGCTAGCCATCCCCTTTTTACCCCGAACAGGGGCAGAATCCCTCGCTCCGCCGAATGTACCAAGCGATCCGAATCCAGCAAATGGTTCGACGAATATCTCGGTATATTCTGTGTTGAGTTGGAATTGCACTGACTCTGATAATGATACGGTGTTTGATGTGTACTTCGGGATAAGTAGCCCACCTGATAAAGTTGAGACCGCTTTTCCAAATACGACCTACAACCCTGGGACGATGAAATACTCAACAAAATATTTCTGGCAGATTATCGCTTTGGATGATAACGAGTCAACCAGTGGACCTATATGGGAGTTTTCCACGAAAGATAACACCGCACCAAACATGCCAGAAAATGAGATTCCTGTCAACGCTTCAATCAGCATTGCCGTTAGTACCCTTCTTTCATGGGATTGCAGTGACCCTGATGGTGATAACCTCACCTACGACGTATATTTTGGACTGGTAAGTAATCCATCGAAGCTCAAAAGTAACCAGACAGGAACGAGTTGTGATCCAAGCCTTGTTGGAGATCTTTTCGTAAATACGACCTATTATTGGAGAATCGTCGCCTGGGATTCTAGTAAAGCCTCAACCATTGGACCATTATGGCATTTCAAGACAACGACCGGAGAAGAAGAACCATTCAGCGTAACGATTGTAACACCCGCCCATGGAAAATTCTACTTCAATAATGCAGAAAGAATGACATTATCCGGTAATAATACGATTGTTTACGGGAGGATAACGATCGTCGCGAATGTTACTAACTCTGCAGAAATCGCTTATGTTCAATTCTGGGTAGATGATAAGATGATTGAAAATCTTTCATCACCACCTTGGAGTAAAGAATGGCGACCTGTCATCCAATTCAGTAGCGCTCTTTCATTGAAACGCACCATTACGGTCATCGCCTATGATGCAGAAGGGAATAACGCTTCTGCGAACATCACCATCACAAAATGGAGATTCCATCCTCTCCCTTGGATCATCGCAGGGGCAGCGCTCGCGTCACGATTGGTGCTTCACACAACCGTGGTAGGAGTGTTCTACAATGTTCAGGAGTCACGGTTCAGCGTCTCGTTTTATGCGCTCCGAGCCCACTACAAAACTGTTGGTCCTTTCCAGATGCGGAAAGGAAACATCCACTTCAAGCATTGCACCGGTGGTATCCTGATCGGGCCAACGACACTGACCAAAGTAGGACTATTCCACAAGTTCGCTATCGGCTCCTTCACGTTCATTGGGAATGTGAACGCTGATAAGATAGGATTTGGAGGTTCACTGCTCTCACGGATCCTTTCTCGTCGAGCAGGCTAAGAGTCCCCGATCTCTTGATTACCAGCTTCTTGCTGGTCCCCATTTTTTTTTTTTTGTTACTAGTAGCTATTCGTTTAATATCTCGACCAATGGATTTCTAGCTACCTCAGATTCAACAGAATGATCGATGATCTCTAAATAAATAGGGTTTAATGATCCCGTGGTCTTTACTTTTATCTTCCCCATCGCTTCCAGTTTTTGTAACTTTTGCAAAGATTCGATGGTTTTATTGGTTTTATCAATGATCTCAGCAATCGTTGGTGTCTTTACGTTTATCTCATCGATGAATTTACTATGCCACCATATCACATATGTCTTCAGCATAGGTTTCCTCCGTACTTTCCCGGTTCATAACAATGTCTGGTTTATAAGAACATTCCTCTTGACAGAAAACACCTTTTATAACACCATCTTATTATCCTCTCAAAACCCTTGAGGTGCAATGATGGAGTTTATCGATGTCATTAGATCCCGGATGAGTGTTCGTGAATATAGTGATAAAACTGTTGAAAATGAAAAGATTTCCTATGTGTTGGAATGCGCCCGACTAGCTCCATCTTCGGTTAATAAACAATGTTGGCGTTTTATAGTGATTCACGATAAAGAAACAATCGGCCAGATAGCAAAAACATCTATGATCAACCGGTGGCTCAAAACAGCACCTGTTCTCATTATCGCATGTGCGGATCCTACCGAGAGCGTCATCAACAATTCTATTGAATATTATTCGGTGGATGTCTCGATAGCATTTGAGCATGTCATCCTTGCAGCTACAGATGTTGGATTAGGTACCTGTTGGATTGCTGGGTTTAATGAAGAGAAACTAAAAGAGATGCTTGAAGTCCCGAAACGAATACGCATAGTTGCACTCACCCCCCTGGGATATCCCATCGGAAAGAAAGGGATAACCGAACAAATCACAAAAACATTACTTAAGGCAACGAAAAGAAAAACCCTTGATGAAATTGTACATTATGAGCATTGGTAGTTCTCCATGCTTTTAAATAACAGATTTTGTTTGTCCCAGCGTATCCATGATATCCTCTCAAGAGAAACAACTTCCTTACGCAAAAAAATATTTTTATGTTATCATCCTTCTTCCTATTGTTTTCTGGGCGTTCGCGTTTCCTTTTATAAAAATCGGTTTGAGGGAACTCAGTCCGATAAACCTGACGATCCTGCGTCTTTTTCTGACCTGCGGGGTCTTTTTGATGTTCCTATGTGTGTTCCCTAAGAAATTCTCCCCGATTCAAAAAAAGGACATTCTGCCGTTATTTTTGCTCGGGTTCTTCGGACTAGTAGTGTATCATCTGGGGTTAAACTATGGTGAGATGTACATCTCCCCTTCAGTCGCTAGTCTCATCATCGCAACGATTCCTGTATTTACCGTGATTTTCGCCACCCTTTTATTAAAGGAGAAAATGACAAAGAAAATCGCAGTAGGTGTCCCTTTATCGCTTTCTGGTGTCGTGATTATCTCTTTGACCGGCACGTCAGGAAATCCGTTCGAGGTTACCTATCTTTTTGCGGCGCTCGCGGTGTTAATTTCTGCGTTTGTCGGTGCAGGATATACCATCGCAGGTAAAAGACTCTTGCAACGATATTCTGCTCTTTCGCTCACGGTCTATGCGTTTCTGTTCGGAAGTCTTGGCCTGATCCCGTTTCTTTCCTCATCGTTGATAACTGAGGTGGGTGCGTTATCATCGGCTGGATGGGGGGCGGTTCTGTTCCTGGCGCTTTTCCCAACGGTGATCGGGTATATCCTCTGGTATGTCGCTTTAGAGATTAAGACCGCTTCAGAGATCAGCGTCTTTTTGTATTTCATCCCGGTTCTATCTACGATTATCAGTTATTTTCTATTCCAGGATTCAATCACCTGGTTGTTTCTCCTCGGTGGGCTCTTAGTTATTAGTGGTCTTATCATTGTGAATATGCAAAAGTCCATTTCTTGGAAGACACGATAGAGTAAACAAACGTATCAGATGTCTTATTAACCCCTTTTTCTTTCTCAGAGCCTGTCGAATGATTTCAGTTCAGAACCTCACTAAAAGGTATGGGAAAATCACTGCGCTTAATAACGTGTCGTTGCAGTTCGATGATGTGAAAGTCATTGCTATCATGGGGGAGAACGGTGCTGGGAAAAGTACACTACTCAAGATCATCGCAGGGATCTTACCCTACGATACCGGGGCTGTGATAGTCGATTCATATTCTATTGTGACACAATCGCTTCTTGCGCGTCAACGGCTCGGATATCTGCCTGAGATGCCTGAGCTTTATGATCGGATAACGGGCAGGGAGTTTCTGTTTTACATCGCATCCTTACGAAAACTGAAAGACGCTGAACAGATCATCACTGGTCTTTCTCAGATGATTGGTATTGATTCTTCGTTGGATTATGAGCTTGGGGGGTATTCAAAGGGGATGAAACAGAAGATCTCCTTACTTTCTGCAATCATGCACCAGCCACAAAACCTTCTTCTTGATGAACCGGTGTACGGGTTGGATCCACTCGCCTCACGAACAATACAGGATTTTATTAAAAAACGGAGGGGGACTACCGTTCTTGCGACACATTCGACCCAACTTGTCGAGCATGTTGCTGACTCGGTGTATTTCTTGATGAACGGCAACGTCGTTTTCTATGACACGGTCAGTAATCTCATGAAACAGCATGGAACAATAGAAAATGCGTATTTTCATTATAAAGATAAAAAATAGTCTCACAGAAAAATTTTTTCTAAATATTCGATAACATTCAAAAAATCTGTAAGAGTAACCCAGAAATCTTTTTTCTTAACATTTGTTACAATTAGAAGCAATATGTTTTTTATATATGATATGAGATAACAATGGTAACGGAGGATTGTTTATGAGAAACAAAATTATTTGTATCGTAGTTTTTATGCTGTTGTTACTCTCAAGTACCGCTGCTGTTGTCGGATGGAATTTAAAACAAGACCAAAAACAAAATGATATCAATAAACCACTTGAGCGAGAGTATGGTGAGTATGGTGATGCTCCTGAAGGGACGAATCATATCGCGTACCCAGCGACCGGTGTCATGGGTGCGTTTCCTACTTGTATGGGTTGTGGCCCAGCAGGGTGGATACAACATACTAACTTTGGAGCCTGGTTTGGTCCAGGATTTGATTTTGAGATGGAGGGAAATGCAGGATGGTGTCCTGGAGGATTCCCGTTATATGATCAAGATGAAGGGTTTCAAGATGGCGACGCGGGGCTTCTCATGCCGCAGCCTTTTACAATAGATGCTACAATGAATGTTGTCCCGGTTGCAGGATGGGCTGGCACTGGTCTTGGGAATCCTGGTCAAATAGCTGTATGGGGAGCAAATGTAGATATTTGGGTGCATAACACCATGCCAGGACACCCTGAGTATTTTCCCGCCTATGTCAATGTCTTAATGGATTGGAATCAAAATGGTGCATGGGGTGATCCTGGGGAACATGTCCTAGTTGATTTCGTCATCCCCCCACTCTTCATTGGTCCTCTCTCTGTACTCGTTCCACCCAATTTTGTCATCGGACCAAACTCAGGGTACGTCTGGAGTCGATTTTCAATTACTGAATACCCTGTAGGTCTCAATTGGTTCGGTGAGGGCTTTTTCGAAGATGGTGAAACAGAAGATTATCTCCTCCTTGTCAACCAAACCACTGAAACCGGCTGGTACTATAAACCAGCGTACGCGAATTATGCTCCTCAGGGGATGCCTGATTTTAATCAAACACAAGATACATGGAAGAGTATTGTTGATGGTGGGAACGGGATAGCGAACACTGCTGCTATCGCAGATGATATCCAGGTTGTTCCAGTGGGTGGTGCAGTCAGTCCCGGGGCAGTGGTTGTTGCACCAGGACCAAACTGTGCACTCAACACGAACCCTGCAGGAGATGATGTCTCAAAATGGGCATTCTGTGGACCAGTGGCTGTCGCAAATTGTTTTTGGTGGTTCGACTCGAAGTTTGATGACCCGACAGGGTATCCCGGTGATGGTGTCGATGGATATGCTCTTGTCCAAAAATACGGCGTCAGCGATGATCATCTAAAAACGAACGTACCTCCCTTGATACAGGACCTTGCAATAAAGATGAATACCACGACCAAAGGAACAACGAATATTACTGATATGAAAAACGCAATCCAAACTTGGCTCATCAACAAAGGGCTTTCACCAGTATTCACCGTCAATAAATATAATGCACCAAACTTTTCATTTATTGAAGACGAAATTGAACGTTGTCAAGATGTGATTCTGTTGCTTGGATTCTATAATGACACGTCAAAACTTGTTGATCAACAACAAATGTTGTTCTCGACAAATGATAATCTACAACCTCAGAATTGGTGGGATTACCAAAGTTTCATCCCCAGCGTCAATAAACTTGATGCAATCAATATCACTCTTGTTAGCAACGGACCACCATGTGATGTACAAATTAATGTGTACAATGCAATCGGTGGGCAAGCGATTGGAACTGCGATTATGAATCCTGGAGCACTTGCGGCTCCTACCTGGGTACAATTCCATTTTCCCTCAACGATCCCCCTAAACATTGGTAGTACCTATTATTTCGATGTCCGGGAGGTTCCGGGTCCTGATATAAATCATTACGAATGGTTTTATTTCTCTGGTTATAACAATTATCCCCCTGGTCAAGGTTGGATGAACGGATTGTTGTTTAATTATGATTGGGCGTTCCGAACAGAGTATTATCCCGAAACATCCCGCTTGAAGGGACATTTTGTAACCTGTGCTGGAGTGAACTCGAATCTATCAAAAATCGCAATCAGCGATCCTGAGCAAAACATCCAAAACCCAAATGGGAACCATAATGATGCAGCAAACGTCTCCCATGATATCTATACCATTGGATATGGTTCTCCTCTCCCCTCGCTTCCGTACCAATGGTGGTTGCAGAACTATTCATCGGTCTATGATTATACGATTGTTGAGCAGGTGGTCATCGTCTGTCCACGAGTCTATAACTATCCACCAACATTTGGTACACCAACGCCAGCAAACGGTTCGACTAATAACCCACGGAGTTTCACCTGGAGCATCCCGATCAATGACCCTGAAGGCAACCTGTTCTCCTGGACGATCCAATGCAGCAACGGACAAACAAACAGCGCCACAGGCGCTATTAATGGGACAAAATCTCTCGGCCTTTCCAACCTAGCATATGCTACAACCTACAAGGTCTGGGTAAATGCAACAGACCCAACCCCTGGAAGTGGGATCTACACAAGAAAATGGTACACATTCACCACAAAAACAAGCCTTCCGCCGGTTTTTGGGGTGCCATCACCAACAAATGGATCAATCAACAATCCACTTAGCTTATCTTGGAGCATCCCGATCAACGACCCTGAAGGTGATACGTTTTCCTGGACGATCCAATGCAACAATGGACAATCCAATAGCGGCACTGGTGCGACGAATGGGACCAAATCTCTGAGCCTTTCAGGTCTTGTGTATTCAACAATCTACAGGATCTGGGTGAACGCGACCGATCCAAGCGGCAGTGGCGTGTACACCAGAAGTTGGTATACCTTCTCTACGATGATCAATCTTCCCCCAGTGTTCGGAACACCAACACCAACAAACGGCTCAACCAATAATCCACTCAGTCTCTCCTGGAGCATCCCTATCAACGACCCAGAAGGAAATTCCTTTAGTTGGTCTATTCAATGCAGCAACGGACAATCCAATAGCGGGACTGGTGCGACGAACGGAACAAAAACAGTAGCTCTTTCCGGTCTTGCATATGCGACAACATATAAGATATGGGTGAATGCGACCGATCCAACAGGGAGTAATCAGTACACTCGGCGATGGTTCACCCTCACCACTCAACAGCAGCAAAATTCTCCGCCGAACAAACCAACGACACCCACGGGACCTGCATCAGGTAAACCAGGTACGGTCTATACCTATTCGACTAGTACCACCGACCCGAATGGTGATCAAGTGTACTATCAATGGGATTGGGGTGACGGGTCGACAGCTACCTGGCTTGGACCTTACAACTCTGGTACTACGATCAACACGACTCATACCTGGGGAAAAGGCTCCTTCAGCATCAAAGTAAAAGCAAAGGATTCATATGGTGTTGAGAGCGCTTGGTCAGACCCATTAACAATCACCATGCCAAAAAGTGCTTTATTACCCTCTTTCTGGTTTATCCAGATGCTCAAGTACTTTTTCCAACAGTTCCCCTGTGCATTCCCGCTCTTGCGGTATATGCTAGGATGGTAACATTCCATCCTCTTTTCCCCTTTTTTGATGAACAATAACATTTAAATTCTTTAACTATATATTATTTTTTATCAATAATTATGTTCATGCGGGGAAAGGAATAAATCATGCGAGATTATAGATTTATAAAAAATTATGTTCATACAATGAGAAAATCTATCCTTTTAACATTTTTTGTTCTCCTCCCTTTTTTTATCGGAACTTTCTCAATGATGGGAGCTTCCGTAGCACCTCTGGGTACGAACATATTAACAAAAACAATTACTTTTTCTTCATTCATATCTAACGATATCAACCACGAAATCAATCCTATCACAAATAGATCAATTATCTGGGATGTGCGATTGAATCTCAGCAAACTCGGTGGAAAAACCGATTTTGTTTATTTCGGGGAAGCTCCTGACGCAAATGATGGGCCACCCGCAGACTCCTATGACACTGTAAAACCCGCAGCACCAACAAAAAATTATATTCGTGCATGGTTCAACGATAGCATTCCATCACCATATACAGAATTGGAAAGAGATTATCGATCCCACCCTAGTACTACAAAAGTATGGAATTTAAGTGTGCTATGGGTTCCCGCTGGTGGAACACTTTCCGCCACCATCACCATTGTATGGGATCGAAATCTTCTGAATCTGAGCGAATATGACCAGATATCATTACAGAATGAAAGCGGTATTCAAATCTCAAACATGAAAATCACTGGTTCGTATACATTCGTCTGCCCAGCAAACACTCCTCAACTTTTCACTATCAATTGTCAAATCGACACCACCCCACCTGAGATCATCAATCAATCCCCTGTAACAGGAGAGACTGGTGATGCATTCACCTTTAATGCAACAGTGTTAGACGATATAACGCCCGCAAATTATCTGATAGTACACGTGAACTGGTCTCATGGCAGTCTTTTTGGAAATGATACGATGTCCTTGTCAGGTAATAATTATTTCGTTAAAACCATCACACTGAGTAATTATTCGACCAGTCCTCTGATTTATCATTTCTATGCAAACGATACTGCGAAGACACCGAATGTGAACTACACGACACAACAATCAGCGACCATCATCGATGATGAACCCCCGCTCATCAACAACATCTCAGGCGACCTGATTATTGGGACAGGGGATCCAATAGTATTGTGGGTGGCGGGAATGGATAATATCGGTGTCACAAGTGCAAAAGTTCTCATTGATAGCATTGAGCATTCAATGATCTGGAACAACGGGACTACTCGTTGGCAGTATCAATATGTTGCTCCTACTGAGAACATATCGAACCATTCGTATATGATTACCGTATTTGATGCTGCGATGAATACAAAAACTAGCGGAACTTACCTCATCTCAGTATTTGATAATGACCCGCCTACTTTTACAAACATCCTTGCAACACCGGTGTTCCAGCTAATCAATGGGTATGTGAATCTCACCGCGACAATCACCGATAACATCAACCTCTCTTCAGTCACTATACAGATCACGGGTCCAGAAGGTTTTAATCCAGTCAACATCACTCTGCTCGGGTACGGAAATAATTATTTCTTCAATCAAACCTATCTGCTCTCAGGGATCTATAATTATACCTTTTGGGGAAACGACACCAGCGACAATTCCATCACCTCTGTTGCGCATCAGTTCACTATTTTTGGAGAACTCCAAATAACGATCTTATATTCCGGTTGGAATTTCATATCACTCCCTTTCAACCAAACACTTAGTACGACGAATCTTTATGTCCTTTACGAAGGAACCGACTACAGCTGGTCTGAAGCAATCACGCAAGGAATTCTGCTTCCCTCGATTTTCGATTGGGCTCGAAATGGGCAGGGATACACTCTAGTCAACAGTCTCGTACCAGGATACGGTTACTGGCTGTATGCCTATCAAGCCTGCGAACTCTGGGCAAACGGTCTCACTTCAATCCTAAGTACGGACTACATCACCTCATTGTTCTACCATTGGAATGTGCTCGGGGTGCCAATCAATCAACCGGTGAATAAAACAACACTTCTCTTTGTCTATCAAGGAGTTGAATATAATTGGACCCAGGCGACAACAAACCAAAACCCAACAGGTGGTCCCCTGATACTAAATGATATATTTGGGTGGGATAGGAGACAACCTCAGGGTTATTTTTTGGCTGATACCTTAGATCCAGGCCTCTGTTATTGGATGTACACGTTCTATGATTTAATTTTAAAACGGACCTTATAATTTTCTTCTGAAGGAAAATTTTCTCTCTGATGTATTCATTGAAGAAAATAAGGTAATAACGTTCAAGATTTTATATACTCGCAAAAACGATATATATAGGAAGCACATTAGCTATATATAAGGGGATAATTTATGAAGAAACTTATTCCACTATGTATAATAGGAATCATGGTCCTCAGTGGACTTGGAGCTGTTGCACAATCAGTCACAGAAAACACCGCTGAAAAGGAAACCGTACGATTTTCAGCACCAACCATACAAAACGAACATCTATTCGCGTCTGTGACGGTGACGGAAGCTAACTCGTTTTTGATGAAACAAGACAAACCATTACTCCCGAGTTATTCAAAAATCTATACGTTTCCATTCGGGACAACCATTCAAAGTGTGACGGTCACACCAAGAAATATTCAGACACAGACTCTCATTAAGGACATCGAACCAACTCCTCAATATGCAGTGCTTGGGCAGACCACGCCAGCTGAGAAGGAAACCCTGGTGAATTACGGATCTGAGGTCTATCCATCCACATGGTTTGATTACACGATTGGATGTGGACGGTATGACGAGCAGTTGAGTATTATTGTCACCGTCGATGTGTACCCGGTTCACTATCATCCCTTGGAAAAAATCGTTGAATCTGCTGGGCAAACAGACATCGTGATCCAATACACAACATCAACTCCACAGACGTCACCGCGGGATACTTATCAGTTCGTCGTGATCGGTCCCGCATCATACAGTTCACAGATAGCCCCCCTAATAACCCATAAGATTGGACGAGGGATTACCTCTAAATTCGTTAGTCTAACGGAAATCTATGATGGAACCTACTTCCCAGCAACCGGCAGGGATAATCAGGAAAAAATAAAATATTTTATTAAAAACGCGATAGATTCTTGGCTTACGGGGAATGTTCTTTTAGTAGGTGCCGCTGGGAGTGGAACTACTCAATTACCGGTCCGTGATACCCATATCTACATTGATGCAGATGAGCCTGATGATGAGGTGTTCTCAAGTGATCTCTACTACGCAGATATCTACGATGGTTCAATGCAGTTCTGCAGCTGGGATTCCAACGACAATAATATTTTTGGAGAATATGACTGGAGCGGGCAGACCGATGTCGTTGACCTTCATCCAGATGTTTATCTTGCACGATTACCAGCAACATCTGGTAGTCAAGTGACCGCTTGTGTAAACAAAATAAAAACCTATGAGAACACACCAGGATACCAGCAAAGCTGGTTCCCAAACCTTGTTCTTGTCGGTGGTGACTCATTCCCCGACAATAATGTAGTACTGGAAGGTGAATTCGCGAATCAAAAAGTCGCTGACCTCATGACCGGGTTTGTGCCAAATAAACTATGGGTGACCAATGGAAAATTAAACAGCCTCGTGCCAACCGGGGTTGATAATATAAAAACTGCGATTAACTCCGGGTGTGGTTTTGTTGATTTTTCAGGACATGGAAACACGAACATCTGGGCTTGTCACCCTGAAGATAATTTTGGAGTATGGTTACCAACCCCCACAGGTGGAATTTATGGTAATGCTATTTCAACATTATCAAATGGGAACAAACTACCAATTGTGACAGTGGAAGCATGTTCGACTGCGAAATTTGCCGCTGATAGTAATTGTTTCAACTGGGTGTTCCTCTACAACTCCAACGGTGGTGCGATCGGGACGTTCGGATGCACAGGACTTGGTTACAGTTACATAGGATCCGGTGTGACACAAGGGTTAGTTGGGAAGATTGGTTTAGATATTTTCAGGGCATACAAGACTGACCAATCAGAGACCTTTGGGGAGCTTTGGGCACGGGCATTGAACCGGAATATTAACTCTGGGATGGATGCCACTGAGCATAAAACAGTTGAGGAATGGCAAGCGTTTGGTGACCCGACATTAGCGATTGGTGAAAACTCACTGCCACCAGCAAAACCACAAGCACCTAGTGGGCCTGCCTCTGGTGGGATAAACAAGGAATACACCTACACTACCTCGACAACCGATCCTGAGAGTGATCAGATCTCCTATATGTTTGACTGGGGTGACGGTACATTTAGCAGCTGGGTTGGGCCACTGAACAGTGGGGCGACCGCTTCTGCGAAAAAGACTTGGAATGTCCAAGGCTCTTATCAGATCAAGGTCGTCGCAAAGGATTCCCATGGGAAACTGAGTGAATGGTCAAATCCACTCTCCATCACCCTGCCGTATTCCTATGAGCCGCCTCTGATGCATTTCTTGGAACGATTGTTCGAACAGTTTCCGCATGCGTTCCCGCTGCTCCGCATCATCTTGGGATATTAACTATCCCTCTTTTTTCCTTTTTTTTCCTCGATGAAATATTTTTATACGTAATTAGGATATGATGATGACTGGGGATATTTTATGAAAGATAGAACAAGTATTCATGCAAGTCTCGCCGTGATTGTGTTATTGTTATCGATATCTCTGATGGTTGTCATAACACCAGCGGAACTGGTAGATACTGATTTGAGTTTATTGAAAGATCAGAGAAATGATGCGCCAGGTTTCAGTCTTATTACCCCTCCGGGATGTTTTTCAGATGTTCGGATACATTCCAATAACCCTGTTTTGCCATCGTATCTAATGGATGGAAATCAGCACCAGATTCATGCTTCGTTTTTGATGCAGCAATCCTTGATGATGTTTGATGGAAGTGATTGGAGTAATGCAGGTGGAAACCAGGCGAGAAATGGGGTGTCGGAAACAAAAGGTCCTCTTTCTGCAGATATTCTGTGGTCTGGGGGGCGGACGTCGTTGATTTCCTGGCTTCCTGTCACAGAGGAGGACCGTCTTTTTGTTGTTCGACAAGCAGGCTGGCCGGGTGCCGCGCATGACTCTCCTGTGGTCGCTATGGATCTGTCCACGGGCGAGGAGCTCTGGAGTATTGAGGTTCCATATCATACGAACGATTGGACGACCTGGGTAGGAGGCGTGAAAAACGGTCAGGTGTACGCATCTCGCTCTGGGAATGGGGCCTCGGTGCAGGATAACCTGTATGCTCTTGACGCTGAAACAGGTGATACGCTATGGGTCTCTACTGTACTCATTGATGCGGGTCCGTATGATGGTATGGTGTTTACCGATAATGGTGACCCGGTGATTGCTTCATTTACCGATATCTGGCGTTTCAACAGCCAGGATGGGTCGTTGGTGTGGCATTCAAACCGTATCGGCTCTGTTTCCGGGAGTTGTGGCGGTGCATTGTTCCAAGGGATGTTGTATGTCGCGGACGCTGCACCTGGTGGTCATATTATTGTTCGATATGATGTGGAAACGGGTCAGCGGCTCTATGAAAGCCCGGTGATGACCGGGTTCACCTTACAGAATACTCCTTTCGTTGGACCTGATGGCACGATCTATCTTAGCCGCACACAGAATAACCCAGTGACAGATTATTTTTATGCGTTCACAGACACAGGAACAAGTATTGTTGAAAAATGGCATCAAGCCTGTGCATGGACAACGTTTTCTGAGTTTGCTACCAGTCTAGATGGGGCTGTGTATTGTATCCTTCCTGGGCCTCGTATCGGAAAGTTGGATGCTACTACAGGGGATATGTTGGCGCAGAGTGATGTCTTGGAGGCATCAGAATCATATCTCTCACCACATTTTGCTGTCGATGTGACTGGGACTGTGTTTTTCTCAAACGGGGGGTTTGCAGAGGGGAAAGCATCGGTGTTTACCGCAGGTCTCATCCCACTTTGGAACGCTTCGATGACCAACATCAATATTGGTGGACCCGCTTTGGGGAACAACGGTGTCCTTTTGCTCTGTGGCACAGGGACGAACATGCGTGCGTATCAAAGTGCTCAGCCGATGCTCGATATCAATATCACTGATGTGTTCCCACGGGTTTCTGTGTCGATCACGAATAGTGGTGAGGTCGCTGCAACGAATCTGAGCTGGCGTATCAATGTTTCCGGTGGAATCCTGGGGCGTATCAATCGGACGAGTTCTGATCAAATCTCTGTTCTGAATAGCATGGAGACTCTGAATGTCTCCCTGGCACAGATGATTTTCGGGTTTGGGAAAATCACGATTTTGGTAAGCGCAGTATGTGATGAAGGAATTGTTGCTTCCAAAACAGTGCATGCATCGGTGTTTCTGTTCTATGTTAAAAGAAATACCTAACCTATATTTTATTCTCGATATTTTTTCCATTGATGGTGTATTGGAGGGTAGCGGAGGAGTCCATAGACATAGACATTGTATCGA
>DAJP01000045.1 GCA_002496355.1 Euryarchaeota archaeon UBA346
CCGATGATATGGGTCTCGTCATAGGGATGCAGATACTCAGAGTACCCTGGGATCTTCAGTTCCCCGAGGATCCGTGGGTTGTAAGGGTCAGAAAGATCAATCGTGAAGAGCGGATCTACCTGTACGAAGGTCACAAGGTACGCACGGTCCCCGAGGAATCGTGCCGCGTAGATAGATTCTCCAGGGGCAATGTTCTCTATCTTTGAGATCTGGGTGAGGGTGTCGTCAAGGATGTAGATGTTGTTGCTGGTCTGCGAGTTTTCCATCCAGTTGTTCCCTGAGGTGGTTGCGATCCGGAAGAACCCGTTATGCTCATCCATGGAAAACTGGTTCAGGATGACACCAGGGACTTCACCTTGTGCGATGTAGCTGATGTCACCAGTGTCAATAGAAATCTTATGTAAAATAGTTGACTCTTGGTTATCAGCTGCTGTTTGGCTTTCAGCTCCGGTTCTGTAGAGAATCGGGTAATAAGGGTAATGGATGGATGCGAGGAATATGTTGTTTTGTGACACATACATGGTCTGAGAGCTGCCGAGCATGAAGCTCTTCTCTACTATATCGTTGGTGTCAAGGTTCAAGGAGATCACATGAGTCATGGTATCGGAAAGCTCCGGGACGTCCACATAGTAGATGTCGTCTGGAGAGATACTCTTGGTTTCGTTATCAATACTGATCTCTGGGACATTGAAGGTATAGTTCGTGTCGTCAACCGCGTAGAGGATATTATAGGTGTATTCGGTTGCGACCAGATAGACATACCCATCGATTAAACGTGCATCGAAGTAACCACCATCAATTCTGATCTCTTTTGTAAGAGTTGGGGCTGCTCGTTCGCTGAGGTCGTAGACGTTGACAGCGGTCTGCGAGACACCACCCCACCACATACCAAGGCGAGGTGAACTCTCAACTTTCATATCTCCTTCGAGGAGAGGATAGCCATAAGACACGCCGGTATTCCCAAAGACGACCAGGCGGTCACCTCGGATGAAGATGTTGCTGATGGAGACATTCGTTATTTTAATCTGTGAAACGATCGTTGCTTCGAACACTGGGTATGCTTTGATGATATAGACGGTATTATTTGCGACCACATAGAGGTAGGTCCCGTCGGTTTTCACGATATCAGGTTCGTCCACACCAGCCACCTGCACATTGGTCGTAGAATAGGATGGAGGCACCTCACCACCTAAGGCTGATGCATCATTCGCGGTTCCTGATTCCTTTGAAATCGCGATATTTGGCGAGTAATACAGACGTCCTTGGTTCCCTCCCGTTGAAATCCGTTTCTCCAGGAAGGACTGGAGGTCGTCATATGATTCAAACGTATTGAGTTTATAGGTATAAGCTCCTTTGTCCAATGGCGAAAGAGTAATGACTGCCACAAGACTTGCGCACACCAGCAGGCTTACAATCAATATTCCTGTTATTTGAGTGATTTTCTTTTCCATAGCGATCACGTTTCTGTTTAGTTCTGGTTATATCTGTCAGTCTTTATATAGTGTCTGAAAACGTTTGGGAAAAACCAAACAACTCACTGGTATTGTTTCAGTCACCCCCGGTATAGCTATAAATAGCGATATTCCATCCTGGAGGATCGATGGGAAAAGCAAAGGTAACGAAGAAGACCGATGTATTAAGTGCATCTGAGATCGGTCAATACCATTATTGTTCCTGTGCGTGGATGCTGCAACGATGTGGTTATGAACCAGAGTCCCCAGCACTTGTTGTTGGAAAGCAGTTCCATGTGGCACTTGGTGATACCATCGATGGTTTTGAGAAAAAGATTCATTATGCACGATGGGTCGCTATTCTTGGTCTTTTTATGTTAAGTGTCGCGGTTGTTCTCTTTTTCATCGAGGTGGTCCTATAGATTTTTTCATTGTCATCATCTTCCTTATGAGTGGTGCAGTTATTCTTTTTGTATCTGCGCTCTGGATACGATGGTCTATTCATAACAAAAAGAAATCCTCGGGAATCCCTGAAGGATTAATCCTGTATTCTGATCTCAACGTTCCAGCTGCTCCACTGTTCTCAGGACGTTACCGTCTCACAGGAAAACCCGATTACATCCTGAGAAAAGAAAATAAATGTATCCCTGTGGAAGTCAAATCGGGAAAAGGATCACACCCGCATCAGAGTCAGGTGCTTCAGCTTGCTGCATACTGCCAGATCTTGGAGGACACATCAGGGGTGTTTGTCCCAGAGGGGATCCTTGTGTATAATAATGTACCTTATACGATTCATTTCGATCCAAAACTACGCTTTGAGCTGGAATCAGTGATGAAAACCATGCGAGCATCCTTACGAAGTGGGGTTATCAAACGGAATCATCATGAACCAGGAAGATGCCATCATTGCTCCATGAGACAATACTGCACTGATATAATAGAAGATTCTTCCTAATTCCATAAAAATAATATACTTATCTTGTATTGTAACCAATCTATCAGAGAACGCTATGGGATAGTGTATGAAGAAAGGTCATGGCATCGGTTTCGGAAAGGCTATTTTGTTTAATGAACACTTTGTGGTGTATGGGATCCCATCGATTGTATCAGCGATTGGGAACTATACGGTAGCAAAAATCGAACCGTATGACCATACAGGATTCACCCTGTCAGATAAGCGTCCTGCAACACCAAAATACAAGGAGGATAAGCTTTCACAACAGAAGGAATCCTTTGAGTTGATGTACAAGAAAATGGGTATTGATCTTACCAAAAAAGGAATCAATATCACCCTTGAGGGAAACCTGTATGCCGCAAGTGGTATTGGTGCATCTGCCGCGTCCTGTGTCGCGGTCGCTCGTGCGCTTGCAGATTATTTCGAGATGAATCTATCTGATGATGAAATCAACGAGATCGCCTACGAGGGAGAAAAAGGATATCATGGGACCCCCTCTGGTGTAGACAACACCGCGTCGACGTATGGCGGGTTGATCTGGTTCCAGAAAGGTGAAAAGAACATCATCGATCGAATGACGATATCTATACCTGTTGAAATAGTGATCGGGAATACCGGCAAGGTGACCGATACGAAGATAGCCGTAGACGGGGTCAGACAACGTAAGGAAAAAAACCCAAAGAAGTACCAAGAGGTTTTCGACAGAGCTGAAAACATCGCGTATCTTGCGAAACGGGCAATCCATGATGGATCCTTGCAGGATGTTGGAAAACTCATGAATGAGAACCATAAGCTGTTGCAACAGATCGAGGTATCATCCCGTGAGCTTGATTTCCTTGTCAGTGTCGCCCGTGAGTCAGGAGCCTATGGAGCGAAGCTTACTGGTGGTGGCTTGGGTGGCAATATGATTGCGTTGACACCGGGAAAAGAATTACAGAACAAGGTTGCAACAGCAATAGAAAAAGAAGGATTTCAGACCGTGAAAACCGTGATCGGTGCATCACGAGAGAGTGTTGAGTAAGTATGCATCTACGACCTTTTTTAAAACAATTAGAAGAACAAGGAAAACTCGTTCGAATCAAAAAAGAAGTCTCCGTTGAATATGAGATTGCTAACATCATGTACACGCTGAATGAGAAACCAGTGATCTTCGAAAAAGTGAAAGGATATCCGTTCCCGGTGTTTGGCGGTATCACCTCCGATCGGGATATCATCGCACAAGGGCTTGGAACCACGAAGGAAAAATTGCTTTTAAAAATGGTCGAGGCGTTGCGACATCCGAAGGTCCCTGAGGTTGTTGACAAAGGGCCTTGTCAAGAGGTCGTGATAAAAAACCCTGATTTGAAAAAACTACCGTTGTTATTCCATCTACCTGATGATGGTGGAAGGTACGCGACTGCGACGGTTGCGACCATCAAAGACCCGCAGACTGGCAGGAACGTGTCGTATCATCGATTGATGGAAAGAGGACCAAACCGGTTCACGGCTCGTCTGATCAAAGGTCGACAGACGCGAACCACCTATGACAAGACCACTGGTGACCTGGAGATGGCAGTCTGCATCGGTAACTCTGTTTCTGTGATGATCGCGGCATCGCTTGGTCCGCCCTCCGGTGTCGATGAGTTCTCCATTGCAAATGCGCTCTATCCGATGAAGATGGTGAAATGTAAGACCAAGAACCTTGAGGTCCCCGCTGAATCCGAGTTTGTCATAGAAGGGCGGCTGATAAAAGAGGTGGATCGTGAAGGACCGTTCGTGGATCTGACCGAGACCCGTGATTTTGAACGCAAGGAACCAGTCTTCGTCGTTGACTGCATCACACATCGGAAGGACGCGATGTACCAAGCGTTAATCCCTGGTCGTCTGGAACATAAGACCCTGATGGGGATGCCGAAAGAACCAACGATATATGATGAGGTCAGCAAGGTCGCTGCCTGCAAGAACGTGCTTGTGGACATGGGGGGCGGTTCCTGGCTGCATGGGATCGTGCAGATTTCAAAGAAGAATCCTGATGATGGGAAGAAAGCAATCGAGGCAGCGTTTACGGGGCATAAAAGCATGAAGCATGTGGTGATCATCGATGATGATGTCGATATCTACAACCCCACTGCAGTGGAATGGGCGATCGCGACTCGATTCCAGGCGGGAAAAGACCTTGTGGTGAAACTCGATCAATCGGGCAGTTCCCTTGATCCCTCCTCGAAGCAGGAGGAAGGGAAAAAGGCACTCACCGATAAGGTCGGAGTCGATGCAACCATCCCCTTTGATGTCGATAAAAGCAAATATGAGATCGTGAAATACCAAAAAGTGAAGCTTGATGATTACCGCCGGTAGAGGAAAATATAAGGTCTGGCTGCAGCACCATTATATCGGTGATGACATCGTTTTTTTTCTCGGTGGTGGACAGCGTTCGCATATCGGTGGCGTGGTGATCGCAGAGCCAAAAAAGAAAGTAGAAGCGATTCGGCTCTCCGGGCATTACGATGATATCGTCTTATTACCGATCGCAGAGGCAGCATGTGAAAAATATAAGAAAAAGGTGGTTGCGGTCGGCGGGGTGCATGTCGACAACGCAACAAAACAAGAAATTGATCTCTTGGTTGAGAATTGTAAAAAATTAGTGAAGAAAATCTGATATCAATGCCTAAACAGACGTTTCGTGACGACTGTGGCATAGCTTCCTTTTGGCAACGAGAATGACACCTTGGTTTTATATCGCTCTGAAGTTCCTTTTCTATTCAGTTCGTCTTGTTCTGGTTTGCCAAGAGAAAACTCCTGAGGAAACAGTAGAACCTGCCGTGCGCGTGTTTTGAAGAAATTCCCTGTCTCATCTTCAATCTTGAAATCAGCTACCATGAGTCCTTCTTTCGCAAGCACACTCTCAATAATCTTTCTTTCATCATTAGGGACCGTCATCTGATCGCTGATCGTCAGAAAGGTCCGTGGGATGTTTCCACGTTCCTGCTCTGAGAGATTCGTAAAGAAGGTAAGTGATCCGATTGAATATTCCACTGAGTACAAGTTCTTTTTCTCAACTGAACTTCTCAGAATCGTTTTCACACATTCGTTCCATAAATAGCTTTGGTACGCATTCACGTACATTTCTCGGAGATGAGCTGGGATCTTCTGGTACGCGGCGCAGTAGTCTTTCGTTTTCAAATATTCCTTAATCACCAATGAGAATGCCTTATTGAATACCCGCACTGTTGACAGATCATTCCAGCAGGACAGAATCCTGCGCTTTTCATTCTTTGTCTTCTTCGGTTCCGATTTCTGGTACGCGGTCAGATATTGTTTGACTGCTTTTTCATAATTTTTGAGAATCACTTCTTTTCCAATGAAAACCTTATCAATGACACTACCGAAACGCTGTGAATCAAAATAATTTGGAACACCAGATGTTGCGATAGTCTTGGCTCTCAGAGAAATATCGTCTAGCTCATTTTTTTGTATATCACGAGCAATGATTAAAAACCGGTTCGCAGCAAGATCCCCGATCTTGATCTTCTTCCGAGAATATCCAACGAAGGTCAATTCCAGAGAATCCTGCTTCATGCCTTGCACGTTATATCGTGTCGGAATCGAAATGTACTGACGGGCAACCGCGTGCTTATCCTTCAGTCCCGCGTACCCTACCTCAAAAAGAGACAGACGAAGCTGTCGCGCGATCCGACGGAGGGCATCAAACGTATCGATCTCCTGTTTCTGCAGTAAAAATATGGTATGTTCATCCTTCTCAGATGATATGGTGTAATCAGGGATCTCCTCGACAATGAAATCAGCTGGCAGTTGTTTCAGCTTCATACGCAAAACACAAACACTAAAATAATCCGAGCATATAACCCTGTCCATAGGGGTTGAAATCATATGTATCTTTCAAAAGAGGAAGAAAAAATACTTCATGGTGAACAGGGGGAAGTCCCTGAACGCATGCTGCGTTTGCTTGTCCAACTCGGTGAGATCTACGGTGCAGATAAAATGAT
>DAJP01000111.1:0-5294 GCA_002496355.1 Euryarchaeota archaeon UBA346
ATCTGGAAACATATGCCCGCTGCGGAACCAAAACCATTACTGACGATCAGCATCGTAGGTGGAAAAGGCTTTACCGTGACTGTGAAGAATGTCGGAGATGGTGAAGCAACTGACGTCACCTGTGATATCACCATTGCGGGTGGGTTATTCATAAAACCAAAAGAATTCACAGGGGACCAGGCAACCCTTGGTGTTGGCGCGAACTTCACGGTTGTTGGTGCACCTAAGGGAATCGGTCTTGGCCTGCTCAAACCAATGCCAACGATAACGATCAACGTCAACTGCACACAAGGCGTGAGTGCGACCAAAACAGTCCCAGCAAAGATTTTCTTCTCGAAAGTAACCATACAGTAAACCGAGAAAAAAATCTCCTCTCTTTTTTTTTTTTAATAAAAAAAGTTATTGATCGTTACATGATCCGTTCGATCATCTCAAGGACAAAACCGCTATCATCGATCACATACCGGGCAATCCCTATCTTCTTGGCGTAGTTACGCATCTTTTTCACAGAGAGGTACCGCTCGAAGGAGGATCCTTTCTGGATCACATCCAGTTCAAGGACCGCGTCTGCGAGGCCCTCCATTTTCCGTTCGAACAGATCCCCATGCACACCTTTTGTCATGACGATCAGCAAGGCACCTTTGTTCTTCAGGTTGTTTACTTTGATGGCATAGACCGTCCGAAGGACCTCCTCCTGATCGTACTGGCTTAGGAAGAAATCAAGGGAGTTGATGATGATGATGCGTTTCTCCGGGACGTTTTTTGTCCTATTGGAGAGAATCGCTAAAAAATCCTCACTAGAACTGGCGGTCGATGGCATCGCAGTAGAACCGATTTCGATGAGCTCCTTCAGTTTCATTTTCGATCGTTGTTCGTAGATGCTGACCCGCTTCTGTTCCCCCAGTAAGACATTTGAGTAATATTTCTCGGAGATGTCCACAAAATCTATTTCTGGTGTTGGCCATTTAAACCGATTTATTGTATCAAGTATCTCTTGTTTTGTTTCTTCAGTAGTGATGTACGTGACACTTCCGCATGATGCAATCTGTTTGACAAGAATCTCTGTGCTACTGCCGGGGCTGCCGAGAAGAACCACGGTGAATCCACTTGGGATCCCACCCTCTAGTAATCGGTCTAACTTATCAATCCCTGTACGGATAAAACCTTCTTTTTTTTGAACCTGGGTATCGATAAATGCTTCGCGGGGCATTCTCTCAGTCGCCGTCTTCCTTTTTCAAAAAGGTCAATGCACGGATGACTCGTTCGCGTTCTAGTTTATCTTTGGCTGATGCAATTGTTTTGAAGATGAACTCAGGGTGGTTTTTGTTTTTCACCTCACTTAACACAAGTTCCCCCTGTGGGAATGCGCTGAGGAACAACCCTCTCATCACGCCGAAATGAAACAGCGACGCTGCGGATTGCTCCTTTGAGCTGTGCGCGAGCGGGTTTCTGTTCAGAAACGTTGTTACAACATCATGGGACACTTTCGTAAAAGTAAATTCCATGCCCAGTGGCCCCCAGACATCCGTTTCGAGTTCCTGAAGCCATTCTTTCATTGTCCAATCCGGTGCTTTTTCCTTGATTCGTTGTGCGAACAAGCCTCTGCCGAAGGCTTCTCCCATCCGCATGACAGAATCCGGGTTCCCATGACCCTCCTGGAGTGTTTCTACTGCCGCGGTAAACGCATTCTGCTTCCAGTCGGTGAGCTGTTCTTGCTCAGAGGGAAAATCCTCCCAGGAACTCGGTACATGTTGTTTATTCTTAATCTCAGTTTCGCTCATAATTGCCTGCTCTTAATCGATAAATGAATCTCGTAACACGATGATCTTGTCGTTAAGTTGGATGAGTTTGCTGGAATCCATTTCCTCCTCGACCAGGATGGAGACCACATGGATGTTCTCTGACCTGCTTTTGTTCATAACTAGGGACATGAACTCCCGGATGATCTCCGGGTCATTATAGATCATCAAGGCACTCAGGGAGTCGATGACGATGTACTTATCCAAGTCACGTTTCATGCCTTTGAAATTATTCAAGGTCTCAAGGATTATTTTTTCAAGCATCACCGGGCTTTCGACATAGATGCAGTTCGAGGTCGCATCGGAGATGCCAGCAGCCCGTGAGATACAATCGATGAATCTGATGTTGGTCTGCTTCGTCCCTTCCTTGAATGTCTTGGAAAGATAATCGAAGGTTTTACTGACTGTGACGTATGTCCAGGTGGTATGGGTGTTCCTGCACATGGAGTCAAAGATTGCTTCTTGTAAATCCCCATGTCTGTTCTCAGGGACCTGAATACCAACAGATTGGTTCACTTGGATTGCTGCTGCGATTCGTTCCCTTATGCCTTCAATAACAGCATCTACCATCTTTCTTTCTCTCCTATCGTTTCAAGAATGCTTCAAACTCAGTGGATTTCAGCAAGGGTATTAACTCGATTCCCCGTTGAGCCGAGATATTCAACGCAAACTTCGTACGAGAATGATCTGTTCCTCGCATCTTTATGACCTGTAAGGTCCGGATGAGGTCTCCTTTCCGGTCCATATCTCCCAGGAAAAGAATCCCATCGGAGATGAACTCCTCGATCTCATATTGTGAGAACTTGAATGTCTGAGGTGGGACTTCTGAGGTCAGCATGGTCGTGCATTTCATGACCGCAAGGGATGTCCCGAGTTTGAAGATGAAATCACGGATCATCTCCCGGGTCTGTAGTCGATAGCACAAAGCGGTGATCGAGTCCATCACGAGACGTTTCACGTCCAGCTCATCAGCGATATCCTTTAGGATATCAAGTAAAGCACCCGCATCCTCGACCGTGTATTTCTCTGTGTCTAATCCTAAGCGTTCACTGATGATACGAAGATCGATGATGTTGACCATCCCTGATTCGATGAGTTTTTTGTCATAGAATGCGAACCCCTCAAGGTTTTTTGTCAGTTTAAACAGAGGCTCAGTGATGGTGAAGAACACACCACGTTCTCCTTTCCTTGCGCCATTAAATAAAAACTGCATACAGAGTGTGGTCTTCCCTGACCCGCTACATCCGGTGACGAGGACCGTGCTGCCGAGAGGGATTCCTCCTGACATTTTCATATCTAGTTCTTCGATGCCGGTGCTACAAACTTCCTTTTTTACTGGCATGGCCATATCTCCTCAACCTTCTAGTAATTAGAGTGTATCTTTTCGACATTGATATGCACTGGTATAATATAAACTTAAGGTTTTATTCCTCATTTTTTTATCACAGCAAACTACTAAAAGAAGAAAATATTCTGCATATCTCATTCGTTGATTCCTCGAGGCTTTTCATGACCATACCATGCTTGAAATGTAAGAAACCTGCGATTGTCTTCATCCGGTATAGCGGTGCTCATCTGTGTAAGGCTCATTTCATTGAATATGTGGAGCGGCGGGTGAAAAAAGATATCAAAAAACAGGGCCGTACAAACGATGAGACAACATTCGCCGTTGCATTGTCCGGTGGAAAGGACAGTACGGTAACATTGCATCTCATGCATCAGATCTTCTCCTCGCATCCACATGTGACGTTGCATGCGATCACGGTCGATGAGGGGATCAAGGGCTATCGTGATAGCAGTCTGCCGATCGCCCAGAAAAATTGTAAGAACCTCGGGATCGAGCATCATATCATCTCTTTCCGAGAGGCTGTCGGGGTGACGATGGATGAGATCGCCTTGCATCACGATGAGCTAGGGGAATGTAGTTACTGCGGGGTGTTCCGCAGGTTCTGTCTGAACAAAAAGTCAAAGGAGCTCGGGGTCGATAAACTGGTGATGGGGCATAATCTTGATGATATGGCGCAGTCGATCCTGATGAACTTCACGAACGGGGATATGCAGAAGCTTGCTCGTCTTGGTCCTCATTCGAAGATCCAACCTGGCCTTGTTCCTCGGCTGCTGCCGTTACGACTGATCCCTGAGAAGGAAGTCATGTTGTATGCATTGGTGAAAGGAATTGAGTTTCATAACGCGGAATGTCCGTACTCACTCCGGGCGTTGCGTGGGTCGTTCCGTGATATCATCGATGCCCTTGAGGAAAACACCCCGGGGACACGACATAGCATCATGAACAGCTATGAAAGCATCAAGGACCTGTTACTCACACAGTATCCCCCCGTTACATTGAATGTATGCCCCTCGTGTGGTGAGCCGACATCTCAGAAGTTCTGTAAAACCTGTCTTCTCAAAAAAAGGATTCTATAAAAAAAATTATTCTCGTTTCAC
This sequence comes from Euryarchaeota archaeon UBA346, assembly GCA_002496355.1. Lineage (GTDB taxonomy): Archaea > Thermoplasmatota > E2 > DHVEG-1 > DHVEG-1 > SM1-50. The sequence goes on from DAJP01000111.1 coordinate 4,245, forward strand.
ATCTACAGTCAAGGAGCAGAGGCTGCCAAGGTGTGCTTCGAGCCGGTCTCCTTCTTTTATCTCTCCGACTCCTTCTGGTGTCCCGGTCAGGATCAGGTCCCCTGGTTCCAGGGTCATGATCTCTGAGATAAAAGAGATGATCCGCTCCACTGTGTAAATCATCTGGCTTGTGTTTGCTTGTTGTGTGACGATCCCGTTGATCTTTAGATTGAGGTCTAGATCCATCGGGTCTGGGACTTTGTTTTTTAACACTGCATCGCTGATGGGGGCGAACGTATCAAATCCTTTTGCGATCGCCCAAGGCCATCCGTTCTTTTTTGCCATGGATTGAATGTCTCGGGCGGTGATGTCAAGAGCGACAAGATACCCCAGTACATGATCCATCGCGTCTTCTACTCTGATGTTCTTCCCTTTCTTCCCCAGGATGATTCCCATCTCGACCTCATGGTGTAGACACTGGGATCGTTTCGGGATGATGATCATCCCTTTATTGAAAATAATCGAGCTTGTTGGTTTGAGAAAAAGCAAAGGGTCCTCTGTAACCATGGCGTTCATCTCTCGTGCATGCTCCTTGTAGGTCCTGGCGAGGCAGATGATTTTTCCGATGGGTACCTGTTGTTCTGAATCCTGAAATCTATAGGTGGTCATATGGGGTCAACATCGTTTCAGGTGTTAATAGGTTTTTGTGAATTTTTTTTGGTGCGTCCCCTCTTAAACAGGATAAGTATTATAATAGCAATTCCGTTTATCTTGTGTGAAGGTCCCATATATCAGGGAGAGAAACAGATGAATAAAACCTTAATTGTATTAGGTGCCGGGATTTGGGGTGTGCTTATTCTTCTGCGGTTCGTTCTTTCTACTATTGAATCTAATACTTTAATGTTTTTAAATATCATTGAGATCGTCGCGTTTGTCATTACGATTGTGGGTATCGTCAAGCGAGAGTAACACCATAGGTTTGTTTTCTTTTTTCTATTTTGATTTCCTTTTATCTTCCCATGATTTTTTTTGTTTTTTAGTGTGGAATGACGTGGTAAAAAAACGGTTTGG
>DAJP01000111.1:5566-6700 GCA_002496355.1 Euryarchaeota archaeon UBA346
GCTTGTACAGAACCCGGGTACCTGGTGTACAACAACTCGTTAATAATGAAAGTAACAGAATGGTATTCGGTGAGAAAAGATGAATACACTCTTTGTGAAGGCGTTGAAAAACGGGTTTGACATGAGCAAGGAAGATGCTGTGGCGTTAGCTGAGACGGTCCAGAAAGTGTTCAAGAAAGAAAAAGAAATTGAGGATATGTCGCTTCATAAGGACATCCGGTCTATCTTCTATGAGCTGCATGAGAAGAATCTTCTCTGCCTGAGACGGGAAGAGGTAAAAGAGAAGGGCAAAGCGATCCGGAAGTATTTTTGGTCCTTTAACACGGACGGGATCAAAGCAGAGGCGTACCGCAGACCTCTTGAGGAACCCCAGTACGAAATCTACAAGAAGATCCCTGAGAATGCCTGGTTATTGCATTCCTGCAACACCTAGTATCGTCACTCTTTTTGCTTTTTTTTTTTTTATTATTCGTACCCACCAATCTTGAGGCTTGGGTCACCGAGCAATATGTGTGTCTGGAGGATTTTCGCGTCATAGCGGTAGGCATCGACGGGGAAGTTTTGGACATAACCGGTGAGCACCTGGTCATAGGTCTGCCCAAGGATGGTGATGTTCTCCTGGTTGTAGAGGCGGAAGAACTCACATTCGAACCAACCGTCAAGTCCTTGGATGCAGTCTGCTATCCCATCATGGTTGTAATCCCCGACATTGACTCCTCCGAACCCACTACTTCCTGTGGACCCGATCGCTCCTCCTTTGACTTTTACGAACACCCAGCTCCAGCATTCTAAGGCGTAGTTGTATTTGTAGTAGGACCCAAACCAGGTGTCGTTGACCTCGAAGTAGTCGAAGCCTTCTTTGAGGAATCCGAGGATAAGGTTCTTTGGTGCGGTGTCAAACTCACTGTTATGGCAGCCGCCGACAATCAAAAACGGTGACATACCCGTGTTGGTGAGATCCGTCATCTCTGTGTTTTTGTACATCCCGGTCCAGTTCTTGTAATCCCCGTTGTTGTGGGTCGCCCATGATTTCGGGCTCCCATGGCCGCAGAAGTAGAGGAACCCGCATCCTTTTCCGATTTCCGTCTGGATCGTTTCCAGGGAGATGTTCCCCAGGGTGGTCCAGAGTTTGAC
>DAJP01000069.1 GCA_002496355.1 Euryarchaeota archaeon UBA346
AGGAGCGCAGGGATGGCTGCGAGAAGCAACAGTGATAAGGACAGTCGCATGTTGAGGAATAGCAATCCTGCAGTGCCTAGGAAGATCGCGTTACAAAGGGTTCTGAGAAGAACAGTAGTCACAGGGTGGTACCATTGGTTCATCATGTACTTATCCAGGACGCTAGGAATGGCACCAATCATATACCCAACAAGGGTGAAGATCAACCACAGCTCCATAGGAGTCAACTGGAGCGTTTATCACGGTTGTCTATAAAAACACTGTGATATGCGTGACTGGGAGGTTGGCTCGTGTAGGTCTGACTCTCGGTTTATTTCTTTTCTCCTGATGATTCCTTTCTGTTTTAAATATAATATCCCATCAATTTATCCTTGTCTGCCTCTAGCTTTTGTTGTCTCCCCTCAATACAAAAGTTTATATAATTAAGAGTAATCAATATTAATAACATAGTAATAGTAAAATTTAGGGGGCCAAAAAAAAAATGAAAAGCATAATATATTTAGTAGTAGGACTATTTATACTAAGTGGTTTTACTACTGTAGGCATTGGAGAAGCTAGTCAGAAACAAGGGGATCTTCGATTCACCTTTTCAGAACCAACCATCATTGAAAAAGAGTCTTTTGTCCAATTAAGATCAGAAGGGACAGACTCCTGGGTCTTTGATGCAGGAAGTCCAATGGTTCCACGACGTATCGAGACACTGGCCTTACCATTTGGTACGACAGTACAGAGCGTTGTTTGCTCCGCACAAGGTGTTCAGACCAAGGTGCTAACACAGAAGGTTGAACCGGCACCACAACCAATGATATTGGGCAGTGATCCACAAGTCAGTTCGCCACAGATGAATGCAGCGATCTACGACTCAAATGATCTCTTCCCGAGTGATTGGGTGAGCTATAATGTCGGCGCTGGGCTGGATGAAAACAACCAGCATGTGACGTTCTTGACCATCAACACCTATCCCGTGAGATATCAACCAGCATCTGATACGATCTACTGCGCGGACGATATTCAGGTCACTGTGACCTACAAATCTCCTGATAAAACACCATTCCCAGCAAACACTGAATATAAACTAGTCATTATCGCACCTTCCAAGTTTTCCAGCGCATTACAACCGTTGGTGGACCATAAGATCTCTAAGGGAATCTCCACCATGCTGAAGACGACAGAAGATATCTACGCTGAGTTCACCACAGGATATGACAAACCAGAACAGATAAAATTATTCATCAAATCCGCTCTTGAGAACTACAACACCACGTATGTGTTACTCGTCGGTGGGTTAAATTCATGGTGGAACGCGGTCGCACGAGACAATAAGAACGAAGGGACACAAGATTGGTACGTGCCCGTCCGGTATTCCAACTGTATGCCAAGTGCAGGGGACGACCCTGGATTCATTAGTGATCTTTACTACGCTGATATCTACAACGATACTGGTGTATTCTGCAGCTGGGACTCTAATGGGAACCATATCTACGGTCAAAACGCAGATAAGAAAGACACCTACCCTGATGTTGCTTTAGGACGGTTGCCCTGCAGAAATATAAAAGAAGTCAAAGCAGTCGTTGATAAAATAATTCACTATGAGACCACACCTGTGGGCGACTGGTTCAATAAGATGGTCGGTGTGTCCGGGGACGGGTTTATGGATATCCTCACACCAATTGGTATCTATTGGAACACCAATTCATTACCAAATGGTGAATACACGATTTGTGCTCAAAGCAAGAACATCAACAACGTGTACGGGCCTGTCGATGAGATTAAAGTGACGTTGGATAAATCCAAAGCAACCAGCATCACCTTTAACCACGATGACCATCTGATCACCAAACTAAAATATCCATTCCCACCGGTTGCTGAGATCGTGTCCGTCTCTGATGGCGACATCCTTGGAAACACTGATTACAGCTACGTACCCACAGAACATGAAGCATACTGTAATGATTTCTCAGGGTGGGCGAATATCCAATACAGCAGCGGAACTCTGAAGATCAACGGGAAAGCCTATGACCCACGGCCCTATGGTGTTGATACCAGCATCCATGTCTGGGTCAACAATAGTGCAGGAACCACTGTCTTTACCCAGACAAAAACCGGATATGGGATGTACTGGGAAGGAGAATGGTGCGTTGGGGATCAACTGCTCCTCGGACGCGCTGGTGGAGGATACTATATGCCATCATCAATTGAGAAAAACTATCTGTTCACGTCCAGCGGAGCATGGACTAATATGAAACAGGTGCTTGCCGCCTTTAACGAGGGCGCTGGGTTTTTCTTCTTCTCCGGTCATGGGAACCCAGGGGTTTGGGTCGACCAATACCCAGGGATACCTGGTAACCGGAAGAATGCCGAGGTTGAAGGACTCGTTTGGTTGCAATACAAGGCTCTACCATTTTTCCCGATGGATTCCCTGAAGAATGAATACATGAATCCAGTGGTGGCAGTCGGTGGATGTCATAACAGCCAATTCAACGTGTCGTTCCTTCCAACATTAAAGGACCGAACGAATGCCGCTCAGTTACAATGCTATGGATATCCTGTTGCTGAGTGCTGGAGCGAACGGCTCGTGCGACTCGAAAAGACTGGCGCGATCGCCTCGATGGGAAACACCGGGTTCGGATACGGACTCCTCGGGGAGTACTGCACAACGGGTGGTTTAGATGGGTATATCACCACGGAGTTCTTCGTCCAATACGGTACCAATGGGCATCATGGCCTTGGAGAAGCGTATGCAGCCACGTTGACTGAGTATATTAATCACTTCAAGGCATCCATTGAATCCCCATGGGACTTTTCACATCAGAAATCCGTTGAACAATGGGTACTGATTGGTGACCCAAGCCTCATGATCGGCGGGTACTCATAATCTGAGTACCTCTCTCTTTCTCTTTTTTTTTACTTTATTATTAGTCTTTTTAAAAAAAAATATCATTTTTAAAACAAATAAATATTCTAGTGGATAGTCTATGATATCACACAAATTTATTGATTAGAAGAATAACCGAGAGGACGCTGTAGGTCTGTGTGATGATGATAATCCATTGCGGGTTGTGTGCGGAGATGCTGACGATCTGTTCTTTGAGGGGGATGTTCCCATAGGAATCCATGTACTGCTTCGAGAGGCCATGGAGTTTCCTTATTTTTGTTATCACAATGAAGACCGAGACGGGGATGATGAGCAGCAGGACAGCAAGGTACGGTCGTGATCCGGTGAGCCATTCCAGCAGATACGCTACGATAAAGAAGATGGCACCGATGCTGATGAGAGCGATGCTTGCGACGCATGCTTTTACTAATCCGAGATGCACGGTCATAGTTTCGATCTGCATGGTCTTGTCCCCGAAGTAGTCTCGTATCTCGGTTGGGATAATTACCCCGTAGATGGTCATTGCTAGCCCGACGAGTGCGAGCAGGAAGAATGGCTGAATTGTTGAGGTAAAGGTGAAATAGGCGAACAGCACCGGGAAGATACCAAGGACTAAGATGAGGCAGACAGGCGCAAGCCAGGATCGTGCTTTCAGTCTGATGGGTGGTGCGGAGTAGATCCAGCCCAGTGAAATCCCGATGATCCAGAGTAGTAACAGCCCAGGGTTGTTGTTGACATAGATGAAGAGGATGACCAATGCGAGTGTGATAATAAACTCCAGGGACAAGAGGATTTTTATGCGTTTTTTTCCGATTGCTTCGACAGCGTCCGTGAGGTTTTTCTTCCGTGGGTCTTTGAGGTCTAACTCATAGTCGGAGAGTGTGTTTATTTGTGCGCCGATCGCGGAGCTGCCATTGATGATGGTAAATGAAAGAACAATGAGTACTGCGAGGGTTGAAAGACTCATGGTCGAGGTTGCTCCCCAGGCAAGACCCAGAATGAGCGAGCCAAGGTTTGGCATGATGAACTCTGCTCGGGAAATTGTACCTATTACTCTGAGGATGTGGGGCATATAGACTGGAAATTCCTGATGGTTCATTTATTTTTCGTATGAAGTGCTTGTCTGTGTACCATGATAAAAAAAACAAGAATTGGGAGAAGCGGATGGGTTAGTCAATTTTGATTTCCTTTCTGAGGAGAATATCAGTGATTTTTATTTTCTTGCCATTTGGTAATAATTCCAGTGGAGGTTGCAGCCCCTGTTCGTACATTTGGTAGTTCGCGCATTGGGTGTGTTTTTCCGTCACCGTGCAATATTTCACGACGATGTCTTTGAAGAGTTTTATGGTCATGTCATCTTCGACAAAAAACTTCAGCAATACAGGAATGCCTTTGATTGCTTCTTCCGCACAGCGTTCCAGGTATTTACAGTTGAATTTCTTTTGTAAGACATTGTAGACGAGGCAGTTGGTGTGTTTGTCTGATTCGCAGGTCTCAAAACTCGTATAATTCTTGATATGGGAAAATCGTGTGATGCATAATCTAGTGAAATCCTCATAGTAGGGACAACCCATGTGATCCCATCCTTTGTTTTCATTTCGAATCTTTTTTTACCTTAAATATATGCTGTTCTGATATGGGGTGTAAGTGAGGAAACAATGCTCAAGGTTTGTGCTGTTGAACTATCGAAAGTCTTAAAGAATAGTTGTCTGATAAAACCGGGGGTTGTCGTATGCTAAAACATGTGACGTTGGATGGTGTGCGTCTTCATCTGAAACCTGATGAGAAAAAACTGTGGATCAATAGTAAGTATGTGCTGTTTCTGAATGAGACGACGTGTTTTATCCTTGAGGCGATGATCGAGAGTTGCTATGAGGTTCCTACGGAGCAGGTCCCGGAGAAGACTGTTCAGAAGATCGTTCGGAAATACCGGGTATCAAAGGAGAAAGCCCGGCATGATTTTGATGCGATCATCGGGGTCATCAACGGGTTCGCCCGCGAGGAACCGCCACTGCATCTGATCGGGATGACCGTGGTGGAACCAGCAGATATGAAGGCACCGGGTCGGATGGATCTTTCCTTGACGTATCAATGTAACAATCAATGCCCACACTGTTATCTTTCTGAGAATTCGGATGCGAAAGGATCGCTTGACACATTGCAGTGGAAACAGGTGATCGATAGATTGTGGGAGGTTGGTGTACCGCAAGTGGTGTTCACCGGCGGGGAATGCATGCTACGTCCTGATTTGGCGGAGCTTGTCGAGTATAGCAAACAGTTCACGACCGGGGTCATTACGAATGGGACGTTGCTTACTGCGGAGCTTGCTGGTAAGCTTTGTGCTGCGCATCTTGATTGGATCCAGATCACCCTTGAATCAGCTAAAGCAGCGGTCCATGACGAGATCCAGGGTCGCAAGGGTGCGTGGGATGAGACGGTCGCGGGGATCAAAAACGCGGTTGCTGCTGGTCTGTCGGTGAGTGTGAATGCGACGCTTTCAAAAAAGAATGCAAAAGAGCTAAAAAAACTCATTGTGTTTGCTCGGAAACTGGGTGTGCGGTACGTGTCGACGAACGCGATCATCAACGCAGGCCGTGGGATCGCAGAAAAAGAAGAATCCGGGTTAAAAGAAGAAGAATTACATGAGATCCTTAAGGCGGCAAAAGAGTACGCAGAATCCCACGACGTGACGTTCAATTGGTTCCTGCCGACGTGTTATAACAAGGTGAACCCCGTAGAGCTTGGGTTTGGGCAGCGATGCTGTTCTGCTTGTTCGGTGAATATGATGATCGAGCCGAACGGGGATGTGATCCCCTGTCAGAGCTGGACCCAGAAGAAGCTGGGGAACATCCTGAAAGATGCATGGGA
>DAJP01000115.1:0-4201 GCA_002496355.1 Euryarchaeota archaeon UBA346
CATTTAAAGAACAGAACGCGACGATCTTCCTGTTCTTCATCAAAATGAAATAAGAACAGGGATTCAACGTCCTAAAAAAATAAAAATGATGACCTGAAAAAGGTCACAAACTCTTTTTTTCTTTCTTTTCAAACAAAGGAGAACAATCTCTTAGGTCCACACGATTAATAAAGAAAATGCTCATATGACAAATGAAGAATCCTCTATGAGAAACCACACAACGTCCTTTGCATTGGCATCTGCTGTGAACCTCAAAAGAAGACTTACGTATCATCTTACAACACAACCATTACCATTCCCAACACTGTTTCAAATTCAAACAAACAACCTTTGTAACGGCTCCTGCATCATGTGCCCAATATCCAGAGAAAAAAACACAACACCGGGGGAAATGACCGACGAGGTATTTGAAAAGATCATCAAAGAAATAGCAAAGAATGCCACCAAGGACACCTTCATATGGTTGCATCTTCAAAATGAGCCACTGACTGATCCTCTGATCTTTCAAAAAATACAACACATCAACAAGGTAAGCAACAGAACAATCAGGACCGGTCTTGTGACAAATGGGACCTTGTTGACGGAGGAGATCATTAAAGAACTCAACACATCAGGTCTTGGCCGGATCTGTTTTAGCATTGATGCATTCACAGAAAAAACCTATCATAGCATACGAAAAGGACTCAATTACGACACCTTGTTACAGAACATAGAACACCTTCGGAAGTCGCAAAGCAACGTAAAAATATTTGTTCGATTTATCTGGCAAAAAGAAAATTATCATGAACTCAATGATTTTAAAAAATATTGGAAACAGAAAGGCATCGCCACAGAGATAGGTGTTGTGAATAACAGAGCAGGTGCGGTATCAAATTTTAACGCCATTCGCCTACAACAGAGAAACATCCCCTTTCAATATCGACTTGTACAAAACATGTGGTTGCTTTTTACCAAAGGCTGTTATAATTTAGCAAATTCTTTCAACATCCTCTACAACGGAGACGTCATTATGTGTTGTAATGATTATCACAAAAAGACTATTCTTGGCAATGTACTGAATACCTCGATACAAGAGATATGGACGAATAAAAAATACCAATCACTCCGGGAAACGATCTTCAAGAAAGATTTTGGAAACAACCCGGAATGTCAAAGTTGTTCGGTCATCCGATATTCATGGATGGAATAAATACTATATCTGGATTCTTTGAAATCGAGGTAAAACCTCATTGTGACTGAAGGTATTCTTTTTATACAAGAACATCCATTTAAAATTAGGGTTCTGGGGAAAATGCAATGAAAAAAAATCATTTAGGGGAGAAAGTTCTGGTGATTGGAATTATTCTGCTAGTCGTTGGAACAGGTACCTTTCCATCAACTGGTCAGAGTACACAATCAAAGGAGATGCAAGGGACCTTTCGAGATTCTCCTTTACCTGTAGAATGGAATCGAACCTATCCCCGCCCCTTAGGGAATTCCGGTGGGAACTGCATCCAAGTGACCCCCGATGGAGGCTCTGTCATAGCTGGATTTGCTGGGTGGGGGGCGTGGTACTCGTTCTATCTGCTGAAGGTTGACCCGCAGGGAAATGAGCAATGGAACCGGACATTCGAGAGTGGATATACACAAGCCAACTGGGTCGAGGTCACGAATGATAACGGCTATATTATTACCGGGAAAGGCTGCAAGTGGATTGAAGAAGAACAGGAATGGGTAGCAGATATATGGGTCATCAAAACCGATGTGAATGGGTACGAAGAATGGAACTGGACTAGGTTAACTTTGTATCCTGATTATGGAACATGCGTCAAACAAATCAGCGACGGAGGTTACATAATCAATGACATTGCAAATTCCAATAATAATTATAATTTCTCTCTCTTAAAGTTGGATGCGTTTGGCACTCTACTATGGGAAAAAACCTACGAGAACAAATGGGGGTTCTCTCTAGTGATAACTCCAGACGATGGTTTTATCATCAGTGGTCTTAGTGAGCAAGCGTTACTCTTGATGAAGACTGATGAAAATGGTACTATGGAATGGGAACAAGAATTCTTCCATGACATCTGGCCAGATTGCCGTGGAAACGATGTGCACGTTACCCCTGACGGTGGGTATATCGTAGGAGGCTCCACATCAACATATTCTACATCTGACCTTCTGCTGTTAAAGACAAATGAGAGTGGGGTAGAACAATGGCATCAGACGTATGGCTTCTCAGGAACTGATTGGGGAACGTCCGTTGCTCTTTTAGATAACGGAGATTATATACTGGGGGGGACACACCTAGGGCTTCAAGGGGTCGCTCCTGATAGGTTTTGGCTTATCCGAACAAATTGCAATGGGAACGTCATTTGGAGTCAATTCTATTTACCTTTGTATGACGCTCGCTGCTACTGTATACAACAGACTCTTGATGATAGCGTGATTGCGTCTGGAGCTATTGATGTAAGTACAGGTGCAACCTGTGTAATTCTCAAACTGCGAAATCAAACTGGGAATCAACCACCCTATGCTCCAAGTAATCCCAATCCCTCAGATGGGGTTACAGATGTCGAGGTGAATACGACGTTAAGTTGGATTGATAGTGATCCGAATCCTCAAGATGTATTGGCATATGATGTGTACTTCGGGATGAATAGTACCCCTCCAAAACTTGTGAGTAATCAATCGGATTGGACATTCGACCCTGGGACATTGCAGTATTCGACAACGTATTATTGGAGAATTGTCGTGTGGGATGACCCAGGTGCTTCAACAGTTGGGCCCTTGTGGAGTTTTACCACAGGAGGAGAAGAAAATCATCCGCCCAACATTCCAAGCAGTCCATCACCCGCAGATGGCTACCTAGGTGCATCTATTGATGTGAATTTAATTTGGACGGGGGATGATCCAGATCCTGGTGATACCGTCACATACGATGTGTATTTCGGTTTGGAAAACCCCCCAGATATAATACACCACAATCAGACTGCTATGTCGTATAACCCTGGGACATTGGAGTATTCGACAATGTATTACTGGAGAATTGTCGCTTGGGACCTGTTCGGTCACACTGCTGTAGGGCCGGTCTGGACGTTTACAACAATTCAGACCCCAAACCAGCCACCAGCAACCCCAGCCATCACGGGCCCTGCAGAGGGGAAACCTAATACTGCTTACATTTATACCATCACAGGTACCGATCCTGATAATGCGGATGTAGTCTCCGCCTACGTGATATGGGGTGATGATACGATCACCGATTGGACTGAGTTTCATGCTTCCGGTGAATCATTCACCCTGACGCATTCCTGGGCTGAAAAAGGGGAATATCTGGTGAGAGTGAAGATCAAAGATAACCATGGAGCTGAAAGTAACTGGACGATACTTGATGTAATAATGCCAAGGAACTTAGAACGTATCAACCCCTTCCTCTTATGGTTCTTCGAACGATTCAACCATGCGTTTCCATCCCTACACCACCTCTTCTGGTACAAAAATCCCATCTTTTCCTATTTATAAACATAGAGGTAAAGATGGAGGAAAAGAATTTCGACGTTCCCTGGAGAATTCAAATCCAAGAGAGTAATTTCCCCTCCATGCTTCTTTAAATTCCCTGAAGAAAGTAATTAAATAGAGGAACCAGATTATTATTCCATTAGAGGGATTGAACATTATGAAGAAAATACTGACCATCGTATTAGTAGGAATATTAATCGTAAGCGGGTTAGGCACGGTCGCGTTTGCGACAAGCACAACGCATCAAACACCGATTATGACAAGCACACAATCAACAGCAGTTCTTTTTTCAGCACCACCAACAATAGATGATAAAGATGGTTTTATACAAATCGAACTTTCCGGTGCGACAACAAAACTGCTGGAAGCAAACAAACCAGTCGTACCTATCTATGTCAAGACCTATGAGATCCCGTTCGGATCAACAAACATCCAGGTGATCTGTTCTCAAAAGGACATCAACACCATGGTCCTTTCAAAGGAGGTCATCCCTGCGGTGGTCGCTCCATTATCGAAAATGACTGAGACGACACAATATACGAAAGACCCCTCAGTATATGATAGCACTCAGTGGTACCCAGAGAACTGGTACAGCTATGATCTGGGAGCTGGCCGCAATCAAAACGACAAACAAGTGACATTCGTCAAAGTGATCTGCTATCCTGTTCGGTATTCACCGGTTAACCAACTGGTTGACTAC
>DAJP01000115.1:4520-5919 GCA_002496355.1 Euryarchaeota archaeon UBA346
ACCACCTATGACCTAGTGATCATCGCGCCAGCCTCATTTGAATCAATACTGCAACCATTGATCGACTTCAAGAACTCCAAGGGAATGGCTACGACCTTCAAATCCATGGAAGACATTCTTGCAGAATATCAAGGAACGGATCAGCCAGAGCAAGTGAAGAAATTCATACTGGACGCATACGAGACCTGGAACATCACCTATGTCATGCTCGCAGGTGGCTTGAAAAGTCATGTATATGCGAAAGACAAGGACACCATCTCCGCCGGCTGGAAAGCTTGGTGGGTCCCTGTCCGTTACGTCAGCATCCCTCAGGATGAGGATGAAGGATGTCTCTGTGACCTCTACTACGGTTGTCTCTACAACGCAACAGGTGAGTTTGACAGTTGGGATTCAAATGGTGACGGGATCTTTGCTGCCTGGAACATGTGGGGATATGGAAACGATGTCTTTGATCTATACCCTGAGGTCTACGTGAGTCGACTCGCGGTGGTCAACAAGATGGAACTGAAGCATGTCGTAAAAAAGATCCTCACCTATGAGGGAACGGGTCCCTCGGAAAAACCATGGTACAACACGTTTGTCGGAGTCGGAGGAAGAACCTTTGCGTACTACCAAGGCCAACCAGATGGTGAATACCTCTGCCAACTCGCGTACAACTACACAAAACTCACAATACCGGAGTTGACATTGACAAAAGTATTCACCACCAATAGAGACATCGGTGGACTAGTCCCAAATAAGAAAGACATCTCCAAGGCATTCAGCGCGGGAGCCGGTTTCATCAATTTCGAAGGACACGGTAGTCCCTCACGCTGGGACACCAACTGGTTTGATATCGATGAACGAACCGGTATCACGATAGTGAATTTCTGGCGGATACAGAACAAAGACATGCAACCAGTGGTCGTGGTCGGCGGCTGTCACAACGCGATGTACAATATCAGTATGATCCCCGCGATGCTTGATAAGAATGGGACGACCCACTTTGGCTACGGATACCCGATTTTCAACTGTTTCTGCTGGGACATGATCGTAAAACCTCTTGGAGGAGCGATCGGCTCAACCGGCTGTACCGGATATGGTTTTGGTTCCGGGTCAGACCCAGTGACACTGAGCGGGGAACTCGAGATGAACTTCTTTTATGAAATCGGGAATGGCTCAACGAACCTCGCCCAAGCGCACAGCCGAGCGATTCAGAAATACATCACTGAAGAATCAATCGGTCGTTCAGATGCATTCTGTATCACGAATTGGGCGGTCTTAGGAGACCCCAGTCTGAGATTCGGTGGATATCCCTCATAAACGAAGGCCTCTTCTTTTTTTTTATTTTTTTTATTATCGATATCATTACAAAAAACCTTGATGATTCTATCGTCTCATGCTCATCTGAAACTAAAAC
>DAJP01000115.1:6094-7927 GCA_002496355.1 Euryarchaeota archaeon UBA346
TTTTTTTTTTTTTTTTTTTTAATCTCATCTGATAAATTACAAGGTGAACATACCATTTGATATGCCCAGTATTATACCTTAAATGATATGATACTCTAAAGAAGCGATCACCATAGATTCATCCATGGTCCTCAGTTCAGAGCCCTTCATCCCGTCAATTCTAAGCTTATTTGTTACATCTGTACTAAAATATATTTTTTCCAAAGATTTAAATAAGTTATTAGAATTATAAAAAAGAGAAGAAAAAATAGGAAAGGTGAAAAAGGGACATGAAAAAAACAATCATCATACTGATAATGTGTATACTTCTAACCATCACGACAACCTCAGCTGTCATTTCACAAAATAAGAACCAACCACCGCAACAATCCGCAAGAGCAGACTGGACACAGATACAAAAACTTTTCGAATTCAACTGTGATAGCTCAGATGCTTTCGGAACATCCCTCGCTGTCGATGGAAACACCGCTCTCATCGGATCAACCGGCGATGACGATGTCGTGGAAAACTCCGGCTCCGTCTATGTCTACGTCTGGAGCGGGACGACATGGACCCGACAGACAAAACTCCTCGCATCAGATGCGGAACAATACGATCAATTCGGGGTTTCCGTCGCTATCGACGGCGATATCGCACTCATAGGAGCATCCTACAAAGATGACCAAGGAAGTTACTCAGGCGCAGCATATGTGTTCACTCGCACAGGCACCACCTGGACACAGCAGACAAAGCTACTCTCTACTGATGGTGACTCAGAGGATTATTTTGGCTGTGATGTCGCCTTAGAGGGAGACACCGCTCTCATCGGAGCCTACGGAGATGACTATAGCAGAGGCGCAGCATATATCTTTACCCGTACCGGAACCACTTGGACTCAACAAGCAAAACTCATACCAACCGCAGGAGCAATGAATGACGTATTTGGAGCATCCGTCGATCTCAATAGTGACACAGCACTCATTGCATCACCTGGAGATGATGACTTTAAAGGCGCGGTATATGTCTTTGCGCGTACCGGGAGCAGTTGGACCCAACAACAGAAATTAGTCGCACCTGGTGGCGTATCCATGGACGTTTTTGGATATTCTGTAGCCCTGAACAACAACACCGCTCTCATCGGAAAACCCGGTTACATCTATCAGCCTATCATCGGAGCCGCATATGTATTTATCAAAAACGGTGCCACATGGACACAACAAGCAATACTTACATCCTCAGATGGTACCCCTGGAGATCAGTTTGCCTCCTGCGTTGACCTTGATGGAGATACCGCCCTCATCGGTGCACTGTATCATTTCAATGATGATGGAACCGGAGGAGCAGCTTACCTATACACTAGAACAGGTTCCTCATGGACCGAACAGCAAAAACTCATGGCAGCAGATGGTTCAGATGCTGATTTATTCGGAAACGAGGTCTCCCTAGATGGTGACATCGCGTTCATCGGAGATTATTTCGATCGTATCAATGGATACTACGCAGGGTCAGCATATGTGTTCTCTAAAGGTTCTCCAGTGGATCTAGAGCTAACCATCAGTGGAGGCATAGGAGTACATTTAGAGATTAAAAACAATGGTGCCTCATCTCTTGACGACGTAAACTGGCAGCTTCAGGTCGAAGGTGGATTCTTTAGTTTGATTCAAAAGACAGTAAACGGCACCATAGATCTTGGTCCTGGACAATCAGAAACATTCTCACTCCTCCCTCTTGGATTCGGAGCAATTACCATTACTGCACAAGTCGCAGTGATTACTAAAACAGCGCAGGGCACTCAGCTTCTCATCATAACAATGGTAAAAAAATAGTTTTTTTTTTTTTTAGTATCGATATCAT
>DAJP01000005.1 GCA_002496355.1 Euryarchaeota archaeon UBA346
AAGAAAAAACCAGGTGCATGGCAGGTACTCTCGATGGACTCCGTCGAACAAGGACTGTTCACCACCCATAGCATCCCTGCGATAGAGGTAGCTGCAGAAATCAAACGCAGATGCGCTGCTTCGGTCGTTTTTGTAGGGATTCAACCAAAATCACGAGAAATCTCCCTGGGTCTCAGCAAGAAATGCAGGCAGGCAGCAGAGGAGATATCCGAGATCATACAGAAGGCGGTCTCCTAAAAAACTCACTTATCCTCCTCGTCTTATGGATGATGAATTTCTTATGAAGCGAATACAGATATTTTTAATAATAAAGCGACATTACGGTGTAATCCCTAACAGAGTAAACCGTGGGAAGTGCAAAGACAATGGAACGAAAGGAAATCCTTGAAAAACTGAAGTCTACCGAAGCAGAAATTAGAGACAACATCGATGCTGCGCAGCATAAACGAAACGAGATTCTCACACAGGCGCAAAAGCAAGCACAGAAGCTCGAGGATGAAGGGGAGCACAGGATGAAAACCCAGCGAGAAGAACGGCTTTGCACAGCACAGAAAGAGATAGGGGACAAACGACAGAAAATCATCAAGAAAGCGTTGACGGAAGCTGAGGCGATTAAGAAGAAAGCCCAGGTGAACAAAGCCAAGGAGTTTTTCGTCGAGGAGTTCATGGAGTTCGTACATGTTTAGACCTCAGGAGATGACACGAACATTACTCATTGGTGCGAAACAGGATTTAGAGCATACCATCGAGCTGCTGCATACCTTAGAGGTTGTTCATATCATTGATTTTACCACTGCTGAAGCTGACGAGCATCTTACCCTTGGTGCACCAACTACGAAAGCATCAGGGGTGAGTCAAAATCTACTGAAAGTTCGTTCTAGTGCACAGATGCTCTCACTAAATCCTGAGAAACAAACTATCTCCGAGAAACTTTCAGAAAAACAGATCCAGCATGATATCTCGTTAAAGATACAGGACATGGAACTGAGTGTCCTTTCCCTCATGGAGACTAAAACACGTCTTGAGGAACATTTCCGCAAACTTGATGAGAGGATCCGTCAGGTGGAACCATTCGCGACCATGGATCTTCCCCTGGAGGATTATCAGGGGTATGACCATCTCTCCGTGTTCACTGGATACGTCCGGGACCTGAAAAAACTCACAGAGAATATCCCAACGATCACCCAGGAGTACGAGCTGTTCTTTTCAGATGCAGACGATCAGATGATCGCGTTGTTCATCATAAAAAAACATACAGAAGATGCTAGTAAACTGCTCAACGACTGTGGCTTTACCGAGGTAAAACTCCCCGAAGGCACCGGTCTTCCAAAACAGTTCATCGAAAAATGGACAGAACAGAAAAAAGAGCTATCAGAAAAACTCGTACAAACCACAAAGGACATCCTTGAATTCCGGAAACGATACGCGGAGTTCATCTTGGCTAGTGAAGAATACCTTGCTATCGAGGTTCAGAAAGCAGAAGCCCCAGTCCTGTTTGGAACCACAGAGCATTCGTTCATGATTGATTGCTGGGTCCCCACCCATGAAATACAACATGTCACAGAAACCCTTGAAAAAGAGATGAACGGATCTTTATATATTCAGCAAATCGAGTCAAAACATGATGATGAACCACCAACCCTGCTGAAGAACTCAAAACCTGTTCGACGCTTTGAATACCTCCTGGAGTTATACTCGATCCCGAATTATCGGGACATCGACCCGAGTTTCATCCTCTCATTGATCTTCCCGTTGTTTTTCGGATTAATGATCGGAGATATCGGCTATGGGATCCTGTTGATCCTCTTTGGTATTCTCTTCATGAAGCTCTTCAAGGATAGTGAAGGCTTCACAAACATCGGATGGTACATCATCATAGCAGGGATATTTTCCTCGATCTTTGGATTATTCCTCTTTGGTGATATGTT
Source organism: Euryarchaeota archaeon UBA346 (assembly GCA_002496355.1). GTDB lineage: Archaea > Thermoplasmatota > E2 > DHVEG-1 > DHVEG-1 > SM1-50. The sequence goes on from DAJP01000005.1 coordinate 1,929, forward strand.
TGGGTTACCCTTCATGCTCGCCCATGGAGCTGAAGGAGAAACCGCGTACACCTGGTCCACTCTCTTAGGCATCCATATCCCGATCCCATCCGTTATCCATAAAATGGAATCCCTTGGGATGACCCAGCTGCTGGTCATCTCTATCATCGCAGGATATCTGCATCTCGGGCTAGGGCTCCTCATTGGAGTTTTAGTGGAGCGGAAACATGACAAGAAACATGCGATCACCAAGATCGGTCTTCTCTTCGTTCTCACTGCATTGGCCTTACTTATCTTCGTGATGGCGGACTGGACCATAGGACAATGGCTCAAACCCTTAAAAGACACAACAATCGCCCCCGCTCTTTGGGGGACATTCATACCTTTGGTGAAATCCGGGTTTTCCTTCGGTGGCCTCCTCGTCCCATATGTGTCCATGGTATTTGGCATCCTTGGCATCATCCTTATAATCATCGTCGCAGGTGGATTTGGCCTCGTCGAAGTCCTAGAAGTCACCAGCCATCTTATGTCCTACACAAGGCTTGCAGCGATCTGTGTCGCCAAGGCAGCCATGGCGTTCGCATTTAACATGATCGGCCTAGGCTTGATCCTAAGCGGGAATATCATCATCGGCATCCTAGGAGTCATCCTCCTCATCTTCATGCAACTGATGGTCTTCGCCCTAGGGGCACTTTCCTCCGGGATCCAGGCGGTCAGGCTTCATTACGTGGAGTTCTTCATGAAGTTCTACAAAGGGGAAGGACTCCGCTTCAACCCATTTGGATATAAAAGGAAATATACGACAACAAAATAAAAAAAAAGGAGGTAAAAAACACATGGCAGCAGAAACAGGAATCATCGCAATAGGCGCTGGTATCGCTATCGGCTCTGCAGCACTTGCGACCGCATGGGCACAAAAAACCATTGGTGCCGCGGCAGTCGGTGCAGCAGCAGAAAATGAGAAAATGTTTGGGAAAGGACTGATTTACATGGTTCTTCCAGAAACCATTGTTCTCTTCGGGCTTGTCATCGCCTTTTTGCTATGGACAAAAATGTAAAGAACGCAACAAACAACAAACCATCAATATAATGCATCCGACCAAAAAAGGACCGTGGTGTCCATGGGATTAGAGAAAGTAATAGAAAACATCCAGAACGAAGGAAAAGAGAAAATCAACAGCATCCTCCATGATGCGGAGAGTCAGGCAGCCCAGATTCTGCAGATGAAACAAAAGACGATCGATGAAAATGCTGAGAAAAAAAGACAGGAGCTGGAAAAACACATCAACCTGCTTAAGACACAGGAGGAGAGCAGTGTAGAAATCGAGGTGAAGAAAATCAGGTTGAACGCGGAAAAAGACATCCTGAACCAGACCTATCAAGAATGCCTCACCGCTTTAGCTACTCTGTCTCATGAGAAGATCCTTTCGTTCCTTCTGAAAAAAGTCCAACAGGAGCTTCCCCAGGCTGCGTTTATCTACTCAAACAAACGTGATGAAGCCATCGTTCGATCCTTAACAACGATCCCCTATGGTGGCTCGATTGAAGTCATTGGAGGGATCATCGTTGAAAACGAGGAGAAAAACCTCAAAGTCGATTACCGCTATGAGACGATAGCAGAACTGGTCTGGGACCAATCCTTAAAGGAGATAGCCAAAAAATTGTTCAGCTGAGAAAAACCATGAAACAAATACTCCAAGAAAATACCATTCCTTCCCCTTTGACCATGAAACGCTGGTCATTGTTCTCCTCAGGGAATTATCCGTACGTCTGCGCACGAGTCCGCGCGAAACGAGCATCATTGCTCCCCTCTGATGTGTACAGGAAACTGATACTTATGGATACTCATCAGATCACACGGTTCCTGGGAGAAAGTCAATACAAGAAGGAAATCACAGAGCTTGGGGTAAAAGTATCTGGGTTTCAGCTCATCGACCTAGCATTAAACCAGAACATCGCAGCGGTCTACCAGCAGATCCTTGGATATTCCGATGGTGATCTAGCGACCCTGCTCAGCGCGTACCTGCAACGAGAGGATATATGGAACATCAAAACCATTCTACGAGGGAAATCCTATAACGCAAAACCTGAGGAGATCATGAAAGCGATCCGCTCCGCAGGCAAATACCCAGAAAGTTACTGGCAGTCCATCATCCAACACAGCAAAACCGTGCAGGAGGCAATCGAACTGTTCAAAGGAAACGATTACTATGAGATCATTACCTCCTTCAAGGACGATTGGGAGACCCACCCAGATCTCTGTGAGAACAGACTCGAACAAGCCTACTATCAGTTCCTTCTCAGCTCGATTCATGCCCGGTCGGAGGCCAATCGATTGTTCCTAGATTTCATCCGTGAGGAAATCGACTTAGTCAACATCAAAACACTACTGATGACAAAATACGAATCCGTCGAACCAGCCGCCCTCTCATCGATGATACTACCCGGGGGGAAAATCCCAGAAAAAACCATGCAACGCTTGATCAATGCCCCTGATTTCAAACAATTCCTTGAAGAACTCCATAGCATCCCGGAGTATCAATCCATCAGAGACTCTCTAGGGACCATCGAACAGACAGGGTCGCTGGGCCATCTCATCCGTATCTTGGAAAAAAACCATCTCACAAAAGCAACACAGAAATCCTATCTTCATCCGCTCTCTATCTTACCTATCCTTGATTATTTCATCAGAAAACGAATCGAGGTCGAGAACCTCAGGATCCTTGCCCGAGCAAAAGAAAAAGGTTTACCTGAGCAGGTTATTAAAGAACTTCTGGTGATCCAATGACTGGGATAACCGTCGTCGGAAACCATGATTTCGGCCTAGGGTTCCAGCTCGCAGGTATTCATAACACCTTTGTTGAAGAAAACATTGAGCAACGCGTCGCATTGATTCTTGCGGAAAAAGAAACTGATATCCTCGTGCTTCATGATGAGGACTACAAAAAACTCTCAAGTCAGCTTCGGAAACGAGCAAGTGAAAGTGTCAAACCCATCGTCATTGCCGTAGGAAGCCTCGAAGAAGACGAGTTACGAGTACGAATAAAAAAAGTCATTGGAGTTGATCTCTATAAAAAATAAAAATGATGAAAAAACTATGCCTACAAAAGGAGAGATTTATCGAATTGCTGGACCCGTCGTCACCGTCACTGGTATCAAACCAAGGATGTACGATGTGGTGTTCATCGGAGATCTCAAACTCATGGGTGAAGTGATTCAGCTCAGCAGAGAAAAAAGCATCATACAAGTCTATGAGGACACCTCGGGGATCAAACCAGGGGAACCCGTCGAAGCAACAGGGGCTCCCTTGATGGTGGAACTTGGCCCGGGTCTGCTTACCAGCATCTATGATGGGATTCAACGACCATTACCGATTCTTCGGGATAAAATGGGGGATTTCATCGCCAGAGGAGTCATGCAACCAGGGTTAGACCGGAAAAAGAAATGGAAATTCATCCCTACCGCAAAAAAAGGGACTAATCTGAATGGTGGATCCATCCTCGGTACAGTCCAAGAAACACCAGATATCACCCATCGGGTTCTCCTCCCGCCACAACAAAATGGTCTGCTCTCGGAGATCCATGAAGGAAGTTTCACCGTCGAAGAACCAATCGGGTCCATCAATGGAAAAAACATTACTCTCATGCAGCACTGGCC
>DAJP01000073.1:0-10967 GCA_002496355.1 Euryarchaeota archaeon UBA346
ACGATAGAAACAGAGTTTAGTAAAGTAAGCGCTGCTGAATGCATCGCAGAAACACTCCTAAAAACAGTCCAACACATAAAAAATTAAGGAGATCTTTTTGGAGATAAGTTATTTATAAGACCATCAATTTACGGTTGTAACCAACCGAGGGTGAAACCTATGCGGAAACGAGCACAATTTAAAATGTCCAATCAATCAGAATCAGTTCCAACATCGCAACCATCACCGGTCGCAACTGCCCCAACACGAAAGCGATTTCGGATAAAGAAAAACTGGTGGATCGGGATCACACTGATAGCGGTATTTTTCTTGGTTCTCTTCATGAACGCCTATTTCAATATCGTATCAAATGTGAACATAAACCCTAATGGGACCACCCTTACTGACAAGTATTACTTATCTGGTCCAGATCCGTATTATAACCTACATCTCCTGGACACGACGATGCAGACGGGGCGCTTCCAATATTATTCAGCGAGTAGTCCAGATCCTTTACTTGCCTATCCGTTTGGACAATCAGGAGGACGAGGTCCGTTACTCGTCATGTCTGCAATTGGGTTTAGTCACTTACTCACCCCGTTTATGAGCGAATCAGACGCTCTTGGTTACGCAATGCAGTTCGTCCCAGCACTTTTTGGAGCATTACTTGTCTTCCCTGTCTATTTCATTGGAAAAACATTATTTGGTAAAAAAGCTGGACTGATTGCTGCTCTTATGATCAGTTTGATACCGATTCATATCAGCTCAGGACACGGATCCGCATTTGCCCTCTTTGATCATGACTCCTTCAACTTGCTTCTCTATTTCCTGACGTTTTTATTCTTCATAAAAAGCATCAAAGAGAAAGATACTACCCGACGGATTCTCTACGCGCTACTTGCAGGATTACCTCTAGCAGCACTCTCCATGGTTTGGGTAGAAGCCCAGTTCCTCTATACAGTCATCACGGTGTATATCGTTGTACAACTCATATTTGATCTCTTCACCAATAAAGTCGAAGAAGGCTTTGTTCTAAGCGCTTCCATCACATTGTTCACTGGTTTTTTTGTCTCATGGCCATTTCCCTTTGCGCGAGGAATCCCCTTTGACCTCCCGTTCTATTTAGCACTTGGTGTCTTAGTCTTTGGTGGTCTCTGCATCCTTTTCAAACGAAAACAGATCCCCTGGGTCATCTCATACCCGATCATCGCTGGTATTGGTGTTGCCGCTGCCGGGTTCCTTTACATTGTATATAGTTTCCCAGAAACGTTCTCCCTTTTCAGCCCATTAAATGACCTCTCCCGTATCCTCTACGGGGCTGGTATTTATGGAAACAAAGTATCCCTCACGATCGCAGAAGCAGGTACCTATAATCTGAGTAGGACCGTCATGTCCTATGGACCAGCGTTGTACTGGCTCGCCTGGGCTGGTTTCGTATTCCTTATCTATCAATATGTAAAACAGAAAGGACGGAAGGATTATCTCATGATCCTCACCCTGTTTGTCATCGACATCTGGTTGACCTCGACAGCGGGTCGTTTCCTAAATGACATGGTGCCACTGATCGCCTTGCTCGCCGGATGGATTATTTGGTTCTTGATCAGTAAGATTGATTACAAACAGATGGCTCGGAACATACGGAATGCTGGTGGTGGACTCAGAGGGATTCGGAAAGGTGTGAGGATCTATCATGTCTTCGGAGTCCTTTTTATTGCATTTCTTATCTTAATCCCAAACGGGTTCCTTGCTCTCGATGCAGCAGTACCCTCGGCAGTAACAAAGAACGGCACCAGTAATATGAAGTATGATTTCTTCGGGAAGAATCATTCCTCTGCCTTCGGGTCAAGCACATACAAAGAGCAGTATTGGGTTGATGCATTTGCATGGTTGAATAAACAGGACACCCAGATAACAGATCCAGTGAAACGCCCCGCCTTCATCTCGTGGTGGGATTACGGGTTTTATGAAGTGGCTGTCGGAGGACATCCGACTGTCGCAGATAACTTCCAAGATGGTATTCCACCAGCAGCTAATTTCCATACCGCAACAAGTGAGAAAGAAGGTATCGCCGTATGGATTGTTCGATTACTCGAAGGAAATCGAAAGGATAACAACGGGGTCGCTTTCTCAGATTCTGTTATTGCTGCTCTGCAAAAACATCTTGGGAATAACAATACAACCCAGATTACCTCCTGGATGCTGAATCCAGCACTATCACCATCACAGGGTAAACCAATCGGGGTGCAGTACGACCAGGCACTTAGTAAATTAATACCCGTTGGTGAACAATACGCAGATAACGCCTATTATCATGACATTACACAATTATTAAACGACACCCTGACCGATGAGCAAATCACTTGGTTGTATCATGACATCCAACAGGCTACCGGATACAGTATTCGATATTATGGGGTGGAGGGATATGATGAGCAGATTTTCAACATCTTCGCATTCCTTGGTGATAAAAGCAATATCTTAACCGCACTTCGAACCACGGGAAAGCAATTCTATAATCCTGAGGATGACTTTATCCAGGTAGTCTACACAGGGTACACGGTCAACACCGATGGCACCCAGGGTCCTGATGGCCAATGGGCCGCGAAGGAGCTCAACGATATGCCACAGGAGCAGCGGAACCGTGTCGCGATCACAGGGACCTCCAGCGTCTACAAAGAGGCTTATTTCAATACCATGTTTTACCGAGCCTATGTCGGAGCCCCAGCCCAACAGGATTCAAATGGGAATCTTCAAACCCCCAGTCAACAGATCCCCTGTTACGCGATGAAGCATTTCATACCCGTCTATATTTCACCATATCCTTACTATGGTCAGGGGAGGAGTGCTGTGGTGATCGCAAAATACTATGAAGGGGCGTATTTCAACGGATCGATATCCTGCAATAACACCCCGCTTTCCTTTGTGACCGCTGCGGTTCTCGATGAGTATGGGTTCCCGCATGATTATGTGTCAACCGATGAAAATGGAACCTTTAGCCTTCTCGCACCAGGCGGGAACATCACCTTACTGTTCACCTACGCCAATGATGTGTTCCTCAAGAGCGTCACCTTTAACAGCACCACTGATGTGTTGTACGCACCAGTCACCGACGCGGAAGCGATGCGTCTGAACGGTTCGAAATATTCCCGTTCGTTCGGCATCAATGTCAACCTCTCAACACTCGAAGGATTTGTGTATCAAGACAACAACAACAATAACACGTACGAACCGACCATTGATACCCCGTTGTCAGGTATTAACATCCAATTGAACGATTATTATTTCGGTAGACCCGTCCCCTCGGTGACCACCGATGCACAAGGACATTACATCTTCCAGAACCTCTACCCGAGTAAATACAATCTGTCCGCAGTGGAGGGAGACTACACGCTCCTCAACATGCAAGCCATCAATATGGAACCCGGGAATAACTCCTATAATATTTCAAAACCGAAACTCGCTGGGATCAAAGGCGTCGTCTATCAGGACAGCAACGGCGATAAGAAATACACCGCTGGTGAGGAAGAAAGCAACGTGCAGATCAAGTTAACCTACACCAAACTCAATGGGGCAAAACTCTCAGTCGCCAATGTCACGACCGTTGCCTCAGGCGCTTATGCATTCCCATCATTAATACCAGGAGCATACACCCTGAATGCGACAAAAATCAACGCCTCAACGGGACAGCTTGATTTCCTCACAGAACAAGCAATCACCCTTACTACGAATAAAACATCCTGGGTGAACATCTCCTTGACCTACGCACCGGTCGCAGTCAACGGAAACACACTGTATAATGGGACTGGAGTCAGTGGAATCCCCATAACATTCGCACCAGATAAGTCAGTAAAAAACAACACCGCGACAAAACAAGGCTCTGCGACATCGACTGCACAAGGATCCTACACCGTATCACTCGTTCCCGGCACCTACAATGTAACTGTTAAGAAGACCGAGAGTGGAACCACTGTCTACACGTTCACAGGAAAACTCGTCCTGTCCATCGGAGAAGGCACTGTATCGTACGACCTCACATTGACAAAAACATCGGTAACTGTCCGTGGAGCTGCCACGTATAATGGGTCAGGAAAAGCGAACATGACCATCTTCTTCACAAAAGACCTGAACATCCAGAACAATACCGCAGTCACTACCAGTGTGAAAACCAATTCCAACGGGTTGTACACCATCGAGCTGACCCCCGGGTCCTATAATGTGACCGTCGAAACAACCGTCAATGAAAGCGGGCAAAATATCACCTATGTCAGCACCGGGAGGATCACGGTCAGCAGCGGTGAGGCACCAAGGGTCAATAACATCGTCCTCACACGGGAACAATCATCCTAAAACAGGAGAGGCGGGTTCCTCTCCACCACATTTTATTTAATGCTTCTCTGTATACTACTTCTGATGTTGACGCTTCAAGACGGGACGAAAGCAGTTCAATTCGCACGACACGTTATCCATAATTATGTCGGGGGGAGGAAAATTGCTTCATCTGATCTCGGGCGTGTCTTCCAAGAAAAACAAGGGGTTTTTGTCACCCTGCATACGTTTCCGGACCACGAGTTACGAGGATGTATTGGGATACCCCTTCCTGTGATGTCATTACAGGAGGCGATTGTTGAATCCGCTCAATCTGTTACCCAAGACCCCCGGTTTCCTCCCTTGCAGGAGAGCGAGCTTGATGCGATTCTCGTAGAAATGACCGTGCTGACAAAACCAGAACTCATCAAAGTAAAACAACCAAAAGACTACATGAACAATATCCAGATCGGACGAGACGGGCTCATCGTAGAACACGGTTTTTATAAAGGATTATTGCTCCCTCAAGTCCCGGTCGAACAAGGATGGGACCTGGAAGAATACCTCTCACAGACCTGTATGAAAGCAGGAGTACCTGCGGACGCATGGTTTGAGAAAACCACGAGGATTTCAAAGTTCCAAGGGCAAATCTTTACGGAAGTAAAACCACATGGGCCTGTGCAGGAGACGCGCCTTGATGGATCTCACAGTTGAAGGAAAAATCTACCACAACGGGTCATTCGAACAAGCTTGTGTTTCTATCAAGCAAGGGAAAATCGTTTCGATAAAAAAAACCTTGAAATCAGACAATCATCTTAATGTTGGAACCAATCTGATACTGCCTGCAGGTATCGATAGTCATGTGCACTTCCGTGATCCCGGTTTTCCTCAGAAAGAAGATTTTTCTACAGGCTCGACTGCGGCTGCTTTCGGCGGTATTTCCTGCATCTTTGATATGCCGAACACACAGCCTCAGACCATAAGCACACGGACACTCATGGAGAAGACACAACTCGCTTCACAGAAAAGCTATGTTGATTTCGGTATTTTTGCTGGAGTGAATGACGAGAACATCGGAAGGCTTTCTGAGCTCTCCTCCTACTGCGCTGGTTTTAAGATTTTTTTAGGAAACAGTACCCATTCCCTTCATATCAGTCCACAGAATCTCAAAGTCGCCTTAGGAGAAGCAGATCGAACAAAGAAGATAACTTTAGTACATGCAGAAGATGAACATTGTCTGAAAAAACATGAAGACCGGGAACAGTCTCTTGTTGATCATCTCCGCTGTCGATCTACGGAATGCGAAGAGGCTGCTATAAGGAGCATCCTTCAAAACGGTCATGACTTTTCGTCTCCTCTTCACATCTGTCATCTCTCCTCCTATGACGGTCTTGAGCTGCTTCGGAGGAGACCAAAGAACATAAGCGTCGGAGTCACTCCGCATCACCTTTTTTTCGATGTGCAAACATTGAACAAGAACCAAACATTCTATAAAGTGAACCCCCCGATCCGATCGAGCTTCGACAGGGAAGCTCTGTGGAAAGGAGTCAATACTCATCAGATTGATATCTTGGAATCCGACCATGCTCCACATACCACGGAAGAAAAAACTGTTGACTTCGACAGCGCCCCCTCTGGGGTTCCTGGAGTCGAAACCCTCTATCCTCTCATGCTGGTCTCGATAAAAAAAGGACAACTTGCGCTTGACACGCTTCTTTCGATGTTTTGTGAAACGCCAGCGCAGATCCTCCATCTACCGAAAGGAAAACTAGAGATCGGTCGGGATGCAGATTTCATCGTGGTAGATATGAAAAATATACAGAAGATTTCTGCGGAACATCTTCATTCGAAATGCGGTTGGACGCCCTTTGAAGGATTCCCAGCGATATTCCCCTCAATGGTATTTATTCGAGGAGAAAAAGTTATAGACGATCATCAAATTCTCGTCAAACAAGGATTCGGTAAATCTGTCGGAGTGTAAAGCATGTTTGATTTTTTACCACAATGGTTCCAGATATTCTTTTTTTCTATGGTCCCCTGGCTTGAGGCACGCTACGTCATACCGTTCTCTATGCTGGAGTACGGGTGGCAATGGTGGCAGGCGTTCCCTCTCGCGATTGCAGGGAATATCTTACCAATCCCCTTCATCCTCCTCTTCTTCAAATATGTAGAGAAATTCCTCCGAAGGTACAACTTTTGGGCACAGATAATGGACTGGTTGTTCGCAAGAACACGAAAGAAAGCAACTGAACGAATCAGGAAATACGAATACTTAGGTCTCTTCGCATTTGTCGCCTTGCCTATTCCCTTCACCGGTGCCTGGACTGGTGCACTCATCGCGTATCTTTTTGATTTAAAATTCTCCCGGTCCCTTCTCGCGATTTTTTTTGGTATTATCCTTGCAGCAGCAATCATGATTGTCTTGACGATTTATATCAGTTGGGCGCTTACGTATCTTGGAATCAACATCTAGGGGGATCCTATGGACGAGAAACTCAAATTGCTGGCTAATGATATTGTCGAAAAAATATGGAAAGGCGTAAAAAAAGAGAAACGGAATAATTTCTATAAACTTGGGAAAACTATTGGCATTGGTGCTGATGGGTCACCAACCTCCTACATTGATCAGGTTGCAGAGGATATCGCAATCAGTATCTTAGAAAAATCAGATGTTCGAGTCAACCTTCTCAGTGAAGAAAAAGGGTTTGTTGACTTCGGTGGGAAATACGTTTTCGTACTCGACCCGGTGGATGGTACACGCAACGCGTATCGAGGAATCCCTTTCTATTCTGTCTCCTTGGCGATAGGAACCTCCAAGATAAGCGATGTTGACTATGGAATTGTCAAAAACATCCCAACTGGTGATGTCTTCACCGCAGAGAAACATCATGGCGCTTTTCTGAACAACACGCGGGTCAGAGTCTGCGAGGTGCCTTCTACAGACATGCTCTCCTCGATATCACTGGGCAAGAACTATACGCCTCGAGCTGGAGTGCTATCAAAAAAAGGCAATGTACGCTCATATGGTGCAGCATCCCTGGAGATGTGTTTGGTCGCTATCAGCGCGCTTGATTACTACTTTGTCGGACGAAACATTCTCCGTGTCGTGGATATCGCTGCAGCGACCCTGATCGTCCGAGAGGCAGGAGGTATCGTGAAAACAATTGCTGGTGATGATCTTGACATGGAGTTCGATGTCACAGGCAGAACCAGTGTGGTCGCAACCTGTTCAGAGGCATTGTTTAAGGATTTGCTCCCGAAGGCATAAAACATAAATACATCTGGATGTTCTTTTCTCCGACAATGACCATCGCAGAGAATATCCTTGAATTATCTAAGAAAAAGAAACTCCATTTCGCTCTTCTTGACCCTGATAAACAAAAACCTGCGGTAGCTGGTCAGATAGCCCAAACCCTCACGGAGGCGGGCAGTAGCGCCATCATGGTTGGTGGTTCGACTCTTCTCTCCCAGAAACAGGTAGATGAGACATGCCAAGCTATCAAAAAAAATTCAGATCTCCCGGTCATCCTCTTTCCCTCTGGTGCGAAATTCCTCAGCAAATACGCTGACGCAGTGTTCTTCATGAGCCTGCTGAACTCAAATAACCTTGGGTATGTGATCCGAGAACACGTGAAAGGAGCACCCTTTGTGAAATACTCAGGGCTTGAACCGATATCCATGGGGTACGTCATCATAGAACCAGGTATGACCGCAGGACGTATCGGGGAAGCTGAGCTGATAAAAAGAAATGATCTCCAAACAGCTATAGGTTACGCGTTGGCTGCTGAATACCTCGGAATGGACTTTTTCTACATTGAGGCTGGTTCAGGAGCTCCTGATCCTGTTCCCAACGAGATGATTCAAGCAGTGAAGAAAAACACATCGATTATCCTGTGCGTCGGCGGGGGAATACGGACTCCAGAGACTGCAAAGGAGAAAGCACATGCAGGAGCAAACATCATCATTACCGGGACTGCCATTGAAAAAGACGCCCATTTTAAGTCCACCCTTTCCAGCATCGTACAAGCAATAGAAGGATTATAGAGTATGAGATATTTTGTTAGCATCGGAGGGGCTTCCGGAAGTATCTACGGCATCAGGTTGCTCCAAGAATTACACAAGCAATGTCATGAGGTCCATCTTGTTATTTCCGAAGGGGCAAAAAAAATCATTCAACATGAAACGACCTTTACTCCTACAAATCTGGAGACATATGCTCATATTGTGTACGACAATGAGGATTTATGCGCTGGGCCAGCAAGCGGCTCGTTCCCACTGGATGCGATGATTGTCATCCCCTGTAGCATGAAGACCCTCTCCGCGATTGCTCACGGATTTGGTGATACCTTGACATCACGAGCAGCAAGCTGTTGTTTGAAAGAAGGACGAAAGCTCATCTTGGTTCTTCGAGAGACCCCTTTGGATCTGCCAGGGATTACCAACATGCTTGCAGCAAAACAAAGCGGGGCAGTCATCCTCCCTGCGATGCCTGCGTTTTATCATAAACCAGATCGATTAGAGGACCTGGTTGATTTCATCGTTGGCAAGGTCTTTGATCAACTGGGGCTTGAGCACTCGTTGTTCAAACGATGGAGATAACTGATTGGTGTTGCCTATGGAAATCACTGCATGTCCTGTCTGTGGAAGTAAAAACATCGGAATAGGAACCCTCGGTGATGGGATTATCTCTGGGTTATCCTCATGGAACGAGGTATGCAAGAACTGCGGGTACCAAGGGGCATCTCTTATTTTCGAATCCGAGGTTCAGTATAAGAAATTCATTGAAGCGCTTGCGTTTCAGAAAAAACAAGCAGAAATACAAGATACGCAACAAAGCAAAGAAAAAACAGAAAAAATCGATGAACAACCCGCTCACCATACCGCAAAAAAGAGTTATTTTTTTGAATTCATCATCTCTGTTGTTCTGGCCATCGTCTTTTTCATCATCCTCTCGGGTAGCAATTATTTCGGTCTATATTCCAATATGTTCTCCCAAAATAATCTTGGGACGATCGTGGTCTATTCTCTGGGAAGTTTCGTTGGAGTCTTCCTCTTCTTCTTCTTGCTCATCATACTGGGAGAAACACTCTATCGGAGCATCCGTACAGCAAAAAAATAAGTGATTATTCTTCACACAGGTGGATGAAATTCTTAAAGATCTGCTCCCCGAACTGCGTATGTTCTACCTCCGGGTGGAACTGCAACCCATAGAACTGTTTGTTCTTATGCTGCATTGCCTGAATCTTACAATTTTCGCTTTCCCCAAGAATTATAAAACTCTTCGGGAGTTTTGTCACCTCGTCGTTATGGGACTCCCAGACAATCGATTTCTTCGGTACCCCAGCAAAGAGGGAGTCATCATCGACACAGAGGGTAAGTTCAATCTGTCCAAACTCAGGGATCTCGGATGGTTGTACCTCGCCTCCGAAATGACGCGCCATGAATTGATGTCCAGCACAGATCCCCAGGATAGGGAACTCCGCAGCATCAAGATACTCTGCGCAATTTCCTAAGGAGCTGTTCAGACCTATCCGTGGTGCTCCACCAGAAAGGACCAGTCCTTGTATGTTTTCTTGCAACAAATCCTTTAAAGGGGTTGTGTTAGGTACGATACTGGTCTCAACCTCAAGGTCACGAAGTGTGCGCCATTCGCGATGCGTCCATTGTCCTCCGTTATCAATCACGTAAATGCGTACCATACGTTTATTCCCACTCGACCGTCCCCGGAGGTTTATTTGTCACATCATAGACGATGCGGTTCACCTTCTCCTTCAAGGTGTTGGTGATTCTTGTTGAAATCGTATCGAGCACCTCATGAGGGATGGTGCTATAATGGCAGGTCATCGCATCCACACTTTGCACCGCACGGATCGCTATCGTGTTCCCATACGCTCGTTTGTCCCCATGAACACCAACGGTTTTTATCGGGATCAGCACCGCAAAATACTGCCAGGGGAGCTCCATGCGTCCTTTGGCTGAAGCCTGTTCGATTTCCCGTTCAACGATATCACATGCCTCTCGCACGAGCCTGGTGCGTTCCGGGGTTGCTTCACCAATGATACGGATGGCAAGCCCAGGTCCAGGGAATGGTTGACGTTCCGACACCGGGATCTGGAGCGTTCGCGCGACCTTGCGCACCTCATCCTTATAAAGATCCCGGAGTGGTTCCACAAGCGTTAATTTCATATCCTTTGGTAACCCACCGACATTATGATGTGATTTAATGGTATCACGTAGACCACCACCTGATTCTATCCAATCCGGTGCGATGGTTCCCTGAACAAGGAAATCAATTTTTTCCTTCCGTGCAATCTGTTCGAAAACTCTGATGAATTTCTCCCCGATGATCTTACGTTTTTTCTCCGGGTCCTCCACTCCTTTTAATGCTTGATAATACTCTTTACTTGCATTAACGTACCGATAGTTCAACCCAAGGTCTTCCATCAGGTGTTTGACCTGTTCTGATTCGTTCTTCCGCATATACCCGGTGTCGACATGTACAGCGATCAGCTGATCTCCGATCGCCTTGTTGACCAATGAAGCGCAGACCGTGCTATCCACACCACCAGAGAACGCGATCAGTGTTTTCCCCTTGATTTCGTTCTGAAGAGTTGAAATTGTCTTTTCTATAAATCTCTCTGCATGAAACATCTGAGACGCTCCTATTTCGACACAGTTTTTTC
>DAJP01000073.1:11358-17707 GCA_002496355.1 Euryarchaeota archaeon UBA346
GGCATCTGGATGATGGACAGAATCGCATCAAGGTTGACTTTCCCACTCACCGGGACGCCGATGACTGGTTTGATTGTATGAGCAGCAATGGTCCCAGGCAACGCAGCAGACAGGCCAGCAATCCCGATAAAAACATCGGCATCGCTTTTTTCAACAAGTTTTTTCAGTAGATCCGGTGTCCGATGCGCTGAAGCGACCTTCAAGTCATAGGTGATTCCAAACTCCTCAAAGATTGCTTTTACTTTTTCTGCAACAGGCATATCAGAAGCTGACCCCATGATGATCTGTATTTTCATAGTCTCACATCAGGAAATATCATCACCATATAAATAGTTTCAACCTCCTTTCTTCCCCTATCGTAAACTAATTATAGCACATCTTAATGTTCAGTTCTCAAACTAGGACCCAACCATGAAATTAGTGATTTGTGAGAAAAATATCGCTGCGAGAAGGATCGCGTACATACTATCTGGTGGTCAGGTGAAGAGTTCACACCTCGGAGCAATCCCGGTGTACTCGTTTACAAAAAACAATGAAAACTGGGACGTCATCGGACTAAAGGGGCACATCATCAACCTTGATTACCCAAGTGGTTTTAATCAATGGACCAAGATCCCCCCTCATGAGCTTATCAATGTAGAACCATTAAAGAATGTGAGTGAAAAAGCCATCGCCTCCGCATTAAAAACCCTGGTGATGGGCACTCCTTCGTTGATTGTCGCGACTGATTTTGACAGAGAAGGGGAACTCATCGGTGCGGAAGTGGTCAACCTTCTGAGAAGCTATAATCCCGCTCTCACTGACATCAAACGGTCTCGGTACAGTGCGATCACTCCATATGAGATTAATACCGCGTTTGACAACCTTACCGAGGTGGATTACAATCTGTCGAACGCTGGTGAGGCCCGGCAGGTCATCGACTTGGTATGGGGCGCTGTCTTGACACGGTTTATCTCTTTGACTTCCCGTCGTCTCGGACGAGATTTCCTCTCCATAGGACGCGTGCAATCACCAACACTTGCTCTGTTGGTCGAACGGGAAAAGGAGATCAAAGTCTTCGTCCCGAAGCCATATTGGGTGCTTCTGGCTCAAATAAAGAAAGAAAAACCCATCGACGCGACGCATGAACATGGGGTGTTCCGAGAAGAACAACCCGCTCAGCAACTCTATGAGAAAATAAAGGACAGCAAAGAAGCGCAGGTCAAAGAAGTAAAAAAAGTTGTCACAAACGAACTCCCACCCGCTCCGTTCAATACCACGACATTCATCCAGGCAGCATCTTACCTAGGGTTCTCCGCTGCAAAAGCAATGAGTATTGCGGAGGAGCTATACATGATGGGGTTGACATCCTACCCCCGTACCGATAACACCGTCTACCCTCCATCGTTGAACATCAACAGTATCTTGCAGAAATTATCCCAGGCTCATTTCTCAAAGGAAGTAAAAGAAATTCAGACAAACGGGAGGGATTACCCGACCCGCGGGAAACAGCAAACCACGGATCATCCACCAATCCATCCAGTTGATGCACCCTCGAAGAAACTCGGAGCTGAACCGGAGAAAATCTATGAGCTTATCTGCCGGAGATTTTTTGCCACCCTGGCCAAAGACGCGATCTCTGAGACCACCGATGTCTGGTTCGATATCTCTGGGGAGAAATTCATCACGAGCGGATATCGACTTGTGGAAGCACACTGGAGACATCTCTATCCCTATTTCAAAGAAAAGAAGAAACAGCTGCCAGAGTTGACCGAGGGAGAAACACTCGAGATCATGAAGATCACATTGAAGAAAGATGCGACAAAACCACCACAGCGATACACCCAGGGTGCTCTCATAGCAAAGATGGAGCAGCTCTCACTGGGGACCAAATCAACCCGTCATGAGATAATCAGTAAACTGTATGGTCGGAAATACGTCATAGGCGGCACCCCGACACCGACCTCGACCGCTATCGCTGTTGTCGACGCTTTGATCAACTGCGATGTCGTCAAACCGAAAATGACCGCTGAGCTTGAGGCGGACATGAATCAGATAGCCGAAGGGAAAAAAACCCTTGAGGAAACCGTCCGGGAATCACGCATTATGCTGACGAAAGTCATGCAGGAACTTGAGCCTGAGAAAGAAAAAATAAAGGAGAACATCAACAACGCGGTGAGAGCTCAGAACACGATCGGACCATGTCCGAAATGCGGAAAATCCCTCATGGTCCGGGTCTCGAAAAAAGCGAAACGGTTTGTCGGTTGTTCCGGGTACCCTGATTGTAAAAATACATATTCACTGCCTCAACAGGGTGGTTTGACGATGACGACAAAACTATGTGACGCATGCAACACCCCTATCGTACAAGTGAAGATGAAGGGTCGTCGCTCCTGGGATTTATGTCTTAATTCCGAATGCCCAAAGAAGAAGAAAAAAACGGTTTAGATTATTTCTTCCGTTTCTGTTTTTTCTTCACTGTTGTTTTTTTCACCGCTGTTTTCTTTATCTTCATTTGCTTCTTCGGTTTTTTTGGCAACGTCTTTGTCTTTTTAAAAGGTTTTTTCGGTTTCTTTTGTTTTTTCACTGCTGTTGTTTTCTTTGTTCTCCCTGGTTTCTTGACTGGTTTTTTCTCTTTTTTGGTTTTTCCTTTCTTCAAGGACGCACCCTTTGTTGCTTTCTTTGTCGGGAGAGGTTTCCTTTCTTTTTTTGGTGGTATGCGTATTTTCTCTGGTTCGAGAGGCGGTAGTTGAACCGGTAGGTCGTCTCGTGGTGGTTCGTGTGGTTCGGTGAGCGGTTGTGTTTTTTGTTCAGCAGCTGGTTTTTCCTCAGTCATGCCGATCGGCATCTGCTGCATCGCCTCAACCGAAGCTGCCTCGCTTCCATTTTCATCTAGGATTTTTGTGATAGTCACTGATACGACCTTGTCTCCTTCGTTCAGTCGCATGATCCGCACGCCCATGGTGTTTCTCCCCTGCTCCCGGATGTCCCGTACGGGAATCCGCACCGTCATCCCATGCTCCGTCGTGATGATCAACTCGTTGTCATCAGAGACCTGACTGACGAACACAACATTACCATTACGTTCGTTGGTCACGATCGTTCGCACTCCTTTGCTTCCTCGATGGGTCATCCGGTATTCATCGATGGGGGATCGTTTCCCGAACCCGTTTTCTGTTAATGTAAACAAAGAACCGGTGATGTCAACGACGGTCATAGCGACTACCGCGTCTTTTTTGTTTTTCATCCGGATACCGATCACACCATGCGTAGCACGTCCAATGGGTCTGAGTTCTTTTTCATTGAACCGGCAGGCTTGACCACTAGCAGTTGCGATCATCACCGTCTTCGTTCCATCAGACTGTACCACGCTCATGAGTTCATCGTCTTCTTCCAGTTTCAATGCGATGATACCGTTCACACGGATATTACCATATGCAGACAGTAATGTTTTCTTAATTGTTCCTAGTTTTGTGGTAAAGATCAAGAAGTGTTGATCATCAAATTCATGAATAGGAACGGCGGTTGCAACCTTTTCTCCTTCTTCCAGTCGTGGAAGTAGGTTAATGATTGCTTTTCCTTTTGCATACCGGTCTCCCTCAGGAATCTTATACGCTTTCAGCCAGTACACCCGCCCATGATTAGTGAAAAACATCAAGTAATCATGAGTGCTGGTGATAAATGAATCAACGACGAAATCTTCTTCTTTTGGCCGTACGCCGATTAACCCTTTTCCACCCCGGTGTTGTGTTCGGTAGGTTTCTGTCGGAATACGTTTAATATAACCGTCTTTGGTAATGGTGACTACCACTTCTTGCACAGGGATGAGGTCTTCGATATCGATGCCGGCTTCGCCTTCAACGATCTGGGTGCGTCGCATGTCACCGAATTTTTCTTTTATCTCCAGGAGCTCTCGTTTGATTTCCGCAAGAATCATCTGTTTATCTGCGAGGAGTGCTTCAAGCTCATCAATCAGTTGTTTGGTTTCATTGTAATCCTTTTCGACAGATTCGATTTCCATGCCGGTGAGCTTCTGCAACCGCATATCAAGGATAGCTTTCGCCTGGATCTCTGAGAGATTAAAACGTTTCATCAAAGCACTTTTTGCTTCCTCTACCTCTTTGCTCTGTCGGATGATCTTGATGACCTCATCGATGTTTCGTAGTGCGATCATCAGACCTTCAAGGATATGCATTTTTTCTCTTGCTTTCTTCAGATCATAGGTGGTTCTTCGTGTGATGATCTCAATGCGATATTCAATGTAATATTGCAGGATATCCCTGAGCATCAGGACTTTTGGCTCTCCTTTGACAATAGCGAGATTCAGCACACCAAACGAGGATTGCAGCTCCGTATGTTCAAACAATTGGTTCAGCACAACATCATCGATAGCATCACGTTTCAGCTCAATGACGATACGCATGCCTTTACGGTCGCTTTCATCACGAAGATCAGCTATGCCTTCGAGTTTCTTTTCTTTGACCAGCTCAGCAATTGTTTGGAGTAAAACAGATTTATTCACCTGGTACGGCAGCTCATGGACGATGATTTTATTTTTCTGCTCCCCTTCCTCGATAGAGGTTTTCGCACGGACGACAAGGGAGCCACGACCAGTGGAATACGCAGAAAGAATCCCACCACGCCCGCAGATGATGCCACCAGTGGGAAAATCAGGTCCTTTGATGATCTCCATAAGCTCAGCAGTTGATGTCTCAGGGACATCGATCATCCGGATGGTACCATCGATGACCTCACAGATGTTATGAGGCGCCATGTTTGTCGCCATACCAACCGCGATACCGGATGATCCGTTGATAAGTAGGTTCGGCAGAACTGCGGGGAGCACATCAGGCTCCTTGAGGGATCCATCATAATTATCATGCCATTCCACGGTTTCCTTATCAATATCCTGAAGCATGAGTTTGGTGATCTTCGCCATTTTTGTTTCAGTATTATGGTTGATAAAGCCATTCGCGATATACGAGTGGCATGGGCTATCAACACGGAGAGAATACACTGTTTTTTCCTCACAGGTTGGCATAATTTCGTATATCCGATTAAAGAAATATTCATGATGAAGGATATCGTCGATAAGTTCTCTATCAACTGCATCAAGTTTTTTCATCAGAAGACGGTAGTTTCTCCGAAGATTGTTATAACGATCATAATTATAGCGATGAAACAATGGGTCATTGTATTTGGCACGTAAATAATCTGCAAGAAACGGAATAAAATCGTTTTTACTCATGCGTGTCGTGTTCAAACTTTTAATCTGTGCTAAACGTTTTTGTTTTTTTGAACAGGAAAAATCAATATTTTCCTGGAATTTTTTTATGTTATTCACATCAGAGATTATCAGTTTGTAGCATGGGTTTCGTTTATCTTTATAGGGGCGAGTTGTAATTATCCCAAAATTAAGCAATACGGTCTTCAGTTGATGGATGAGTTTTTTGCTATTTGATAGATAGGTCAGCTCGATGGTTTTTCCGCCATGTCGTTTATCTACTTTATATGATACTGAGCCGTCGCCTTCATACAATCCGCTAAGGAAACTTGCGATGCATCTACGGGTTGATTGTAGAACCGTGAATGGTATTTCCTTTTTCGCTGAAGTGGTCTGTGTTAATCCAATGTTCTTTAAAAATTCAACGACATGAGTATAATAGATACTTAGTTCGACACAGTGACACTTCGGTAACGTACGCTCATAAAGGTTAATTCCTGGGAATTGATGAAGAATTGCTTTTTTCACTTTGTTGTAATATTCTTTATTGAGGTTATTGAACAGTATTTGCTTCTGGTGAAAACTACCTTCCGATACCAGAGCACCTAAAAGAAACGCTAGTTCCTCATTCATCGTTTGTGGTAATCGGAAGATTTTCGTTCTTTTACTCACCAACGGATGATATTGTCGTAACGAAATATTTTTTTCAGGGAAACAGTGAGAGGATCTACTTAACACCACATAATCATTTTTTGTTATTTCAGAAAGCATCTTCCATTTCAGGTGTGGGACACCATGGTCGTTTACCCAGGTGATCACCGGATGATTATACGATCCTTCTAATTCATACCCTTGTTGAGTCCGCAGGTAAATTGTTGGATGTTTTCCAGAGTTAAAAAATTTTGATGCATGGGTTTTTTGGTTCTGATAATTAACAATTTCTACATTGATATCTGCCTCTTCGCCAGGGGCTATATCTTTAATGTCCATGATCCCTTGATTGGTCAAGACCATGGCATCACCAGTGACACAATATCTCATAGCTGCCGCGCTGTCACCATCGACTGAACCAAAGTTACCTTGACCGGCGATCAACGGGTATCGGAGCGAAAAATCCTGTGCCATACGCACCATGGAATCATAGAT
>DAJP01000073.1:18072-21420 GCA_002496355.1 Euryarchaeota archaeon UBA346
TATAAAATCCGTCGATGCACTGGTTTGAGCCCGTCCCTTATATCAGGGAGCGCTCGGCTCATGATCACACTCATCGAATAATCAATGAACGCTCGTTTCATCTCTTCGTTAATATCGCGTGGTCGATCGTTTTTCTTGTTAATCTCAGCCATTTTTCCTCACCTCAGATATCCAGATTTACTACATCTTTGGCATGTTGTTCAATGAACACTCTTCTTGGTTCAACGGCCTCGCCCATCAGAATTGTGAACAACTCATCAGCCTCCACAGCATTTTCAATCGTCACCTGAAGCATCAGCCGACAATCAGGATCCATGGTTGTTTCCCATAACTGCTGCGGATTCATTTCACCAAGACCTTTATAGCGTTGAATACCAAGCCCGGTTTCTCCCATCTGTTTTGCTTTTTGTACCCGTTCTTGTTCTGAAAATGCATAGTCAACGGATTTTCCTTTGGTAAGCTTATACAACGGCGGTTGTGCAATATATAAATACCCTTTTTCAATCAATGGTCGCATATGCCGGTAGAAAAAGGTGAGTAGTAATGTTCGAATATGTTCGCCGTCAACATCAGCATCGGTCATCAAAATAATCCGGTGATACCTGGCATTCTCAATGTTGAACTCCTCAGCAATACCAGTACCAATGGCGGTAATCAAATGAAGGATTTCCTCGCTTTTCAGGATTTTATCCATGCGTGCTTTCTCCACATTCAGGATTTTCCCTCGAAGTGGAAGAATAGCCTGGAATTCTTTATCCCTAGCTTGCTTTGCACTGTTATGGACAAACACCCCGCTTGCTAATGCAAAGTTATGGGTATAAGGAACCTCGATATCATAGACATCTATTTTTTCTTGTAATGATATAATATTGATAATTTTGTGATTATAATTTGTTACTGCTTCAAATGCTGCCGTTTTCAATGGCATTAAGGAATCGACAGGAGTGAGATCTTTTGCTTGTTTGTATGTCCCATCACGTGTCATAAAAGGATGATTTGGTGTACAGATCAGTTCTTCCCCGTTATCTAAGGTGAGTTTAATGACTTCTGCGTTCCTTTGCGTAACCCGCGGATGTTTAATTTCTTCGATGCCAATCGTCCCATCGTGTTTTATGGTGTAACAGAAATTTCTTTTTCCTTGTTTATCTTCTTCTACGAGTTGTCTGAATGTTACATCTCTTCCATCAAGAAGGGAAATTTTTGTATCCCCTGAAAAACAGCCACCTGCAGAATCTCCTTCCACAAGATATATTTCTGATTGAGCAGGGTCACGACTAGAGCAATCAGCAAGTTTACCTGGAAGTGCTGATGATTCCAGTAATCCTTTTCGTCGGGTGAGCTCTCGTGCTTTTCGTGCTGCCTCACGAGCCTTGCTGGACAGCACGGCTTTCTCAATGATGACATGGGCAACCGGTGGGTTTTCCTCAAAAAACTCAGCAAGTTTCTCGTATGCGACACTTTCAACAATGCCTTTTACCTCTGAGTTGCCTAGTTTGGATTTGGTTTGTCCTTCAAACTGTGGTTTTCGTATTTTCACGGAGATAATCGCAGTCATGCCCTCTCGTGAGTCTTCACCGCTCAGACCAAAGCTTTCATCAAATAACTTGTTCTTCCGTCCGTAATCATTTAAGACGCGAGTTAATGCGCCTTTGAAACCGA
This sequence comes from Euryarchaeota archaeon UBA346, assembly GCA_002496355.1. Lineage (GTDB taxonomy): Archaea > Thermoplasmatota > E2 > DHVEG-1 > DHVEG-1 > SM1-50. Next base: position 19,732 of record DAJP01000073.1, read on the forward strand.
CAAGATGTGTGCCGCCTTCAATGGTGTTAATGTTATTGGCAAACGTAAAGATGCTCTCGGTGTATCCATCAGTATATTGCAACGCGATTTCTACCTGAGTGGATTCCTTTTCTCCCTGGATGTAAATCGGTTTTGGATGGAGCGGTGTTTTATTTTTATTAATATGAAGAACAAATTCACTGACTCCGCCATCATAGCGGTATGTTTCATGTTTATCGGTTCGTTCATCAGTAATTTCTATTTGCAAGCCTGCATTAAGAAACGCCATCTCTCGCAGGCGAGTCGCGATGGTATCATAGTCAAATTCAGTGGTTTCAAAGATCTCTTTATCTGGGAAAAATGTAACAGTCGTTCCAGTGTCATTTGCTTTTCCTATGACTTTGAGTGCTGAGGCTGTTTTTCCTCGTTCGAAGCGTTGTTCGTATTCTTTACCGTTTCTTCTGACTTTCACTTCAAGCCATTTTGATAACGCATTAACACAAGACACACCGACACCATGTAGTCCACCGGAGACTTTGTATGCTTGTCCGTCGAATTTACCACCTGAGTACAGCATGGTAAGGATGACTTCGACGCCAGGTATTTTGTATTTTTCATGAATATCGACCGGGATTCCTCTGCCGTTGTCATCAACGGAAAGTGATCCATTTTTATGAATGGCTACTTGTACAGCTGTGCAATAGCCAGCGAGTGCTTCATCAACTGCGTTATCAACAACTTCGTAGACAAGATGGTGTAACCCTCGAACATCAGTGCTTCCGATGTACATCCCTGGATTTTTTCTGACGGATTCGAGTCCTTCGAGGACCTGGATTTTATCGGAATTGTAGGAGCTTTCTAGTATGGTTTTGTTGTCTTTCATGAGGATCACTTCGTGACAAAGTCTACACTAGTCTTGGTTGTCTTATGTTAAAGGTTTTTTATCCCATTCTCCTAGGGTAGCTTTACAGGAGACTCATATGGAGTGAAGCCTAATAAAGGTTACTATTGAGCGAACCTTAATAATTTCAAGCTTTATCGTTCCTTTATAAAAGTTAAAGTATTACATTGTATCGTATGATACTTAACATTTGAAAACTCGAAAAAAGTATTTAAACATATATAAACAAAAGGGATTTTTCCCAGGTTTTTTTAAGAAGAATTAAATAACGACAAAGCCATCCCCTCATAGTGGAGGCGTATGAATAATAAAATCATCATCAGCATATTATTAATAGGCGTCTTAGTAATCGGAAGCAACTGTGTAATCATAGGGTCTGCAGCGAATCAAGAACTCGCAGAACAATATGCTCCCATCCTGTATTTCGTGGAGGGTGAAAAATGCTATCCGGTGAATGTTTCCTATGCTTTTGAAAACTCTTATTTGTATGAGAATGGGAACCCATCACCATTGTCAACAGCACCAAATGCAGCCATCCTTAGCACGTATACCTCAGATAATTATTTCCTTGATAATCAACGAGGGACAGTGGCTGTCGGTGACAATGGAATAGAAAATGATTATCAAAGTAAGATGGCGACCCTAGGCTTCACCGTGTACGCGAATGTCGATACGGTCAATAACATCATTCAATACTGGTTCTTCTACGCATTTAATGGTGGGGACCTGAACCGTCATGAGGGTGACTGGGAGATGATCCAAGTGGTTCTCTCTGGTGGTCAACCCTCGGAGGTCATGTTCAGTCAGCA
>DAJP01000093.1:0-20199 GCA_002496355.1 Euryarchaeota archaeon UBA346
GCTGGAGCAAACGGAGCAGCGATTACACTGCTGACTGAGCGGGACCATGATAACTTCCGGCGAGTCCAAAGTAATGACGATTTCCGGATTGAACGAGCAGATATCCCTGATTTTCGGAAAATTCCATTTTTACGACGGATAGAGCAACGACAACATTCGTTCAGAGGACCTTCTCGTCATACTTTCGGACGATAACCAGAAACGTGCTACAACAACAACGGGAGCAACACCAGAGTAAAAAATCGATTACTCCCGTGCAACACACACGATCCAATAATATTCTGTGATCTTCGTGCAATTTCCAACGTCAGAATTCCTTGTACGAGTGTCCCAATAGTGAATATCGTCAGAAGATTTTGTGGATGCATCAGTAAAAAACTCATCAATGAAGTCACATACGCTATTTTCATATTGGTTTTTCGTAATAAGAGAATGAAGAGAATGCCCCTGAATAAGAATTCTTCAGTAAATGCTTCAAAAAAACTGATGATACCAGCGGCTAGGTCTGCGCTCCAAGTTATTCCATACGCATATTGTATCAGTCCTGTTACAATAAACATGAACGGTAAGAATAGAATACACCAAACCATGCTTTTTTTCATTGATTTCTTTTGAATCCCATAATTTGATCCTTGCAGGGGAGAGAAATTATGTTTAATTGACAGGAGAGCAACGAGGGGGAGGACGACGAAAAGAAGAACTTTTGTCCCTACATAGGTGTATGAACGAAGAAAATTGCTTGTAAGTAATGGCCAATATAAGAATACGATCAACATCAGAGCAGTGATGATAGCTCCGATTTCAAACAATGCGTCTCTTTTGTATTTCATACTATAGACTAACGGTATAATCATTGGAACCAGCATCGGCCATAGGAATAAATTCAGCCCTACCAAATTTCACCTCTAATGGTTTGTATCATTTGCTTTTTTATAAGATTTCACAGTAATCGATTACCAAAAAACCTTTAAGAACCTGGCTCTTCACAGTGTTCGCTGAAATGAGAATCGCAATTGTGCTGAAAGATCGATGTACATCAAAACGATGTGCGCAGGAATGTATCAAATTCTGCCCTAGAGTTCGCGCTGGGGATGAGACTGTTGTGATGGGTGAAGACGGAAGACCAATCATTTCTGAGGATCTTTGTGTCGGCTGCGGCATCTGTGTGAATAAATGCCCGTTCGAAGCAATAAAAATCATCGGACTCGCTGAAGAACTCAAAGAGGACCTTGTCCATCAATTCGGGAAAAACGGGTTTCGACTGTATCGACTCCCGATCCCAAAAAAAGGAAGCTGCGTTGGTATCCTTGGTCAGAACGGTATAGGAAAGACGACCGCAATCAAGATTCTCGCAGGACAAGTCATCCCGAATCTTGGGGAATATCGCAAAAAGAAACCTTCCTGGGATCCTGTTCTTGAATACTATGCAGGGATGGAGCTGTATGAACATTTCAAGGCGCTCTCAGAAGAGAACATGGCCTGCGTGCTCAAACCACAGTATGTCGATCAACTCCCGCGCATCGTCAAAGGAAAAATACGGGATGTCCTGAAAAGCGCTGATACATCAGAAAAGTTTGAGACGGTCGTCGCTAAGCTTGGTATTTCCCAACTGCTTGACAAGGAAATCGAGAAAGGAACCATCTCTGGAGGAGAGCTTCAACTAGTTTCTATTGCCGCTGCTCTAGTCAAAGACGTTGACTTATATTTCTTTGATGAGCCAACTTCGTATCTTGATATCTATCAACGATTGAAGGTCGCACGGATTATCCAAGAGCTTTCCAAGGAAAAAAAAGTCATCGTCGTCGAGCATGATTTAGCGGTCCTGGATTTCCTGTGTGAAAACGTCCATATCATGTATGGAACGGAGGGGGCGTATGGTGTCGTGACGTTCCCACGAGCGGTACGTCATGCGATCAACACATATCTCTCCGGGTATCTGAAGGAGGAGAACATCCGTTTTGGAACAAAAATCGAGTTTTTCGCAAGCCCCCCAAAACAACAACAGGGACTTCGTATCCTTGTCTCCTATGACACTCTGCTCAAGGAATTTGAGGATTTCACCCTCCAAGTAGAACAAGGAATCATCCGACAAGGTGAACTCATCGGGATCGTTGGTCCCAATGCTATTGGAAAAACAACATTTGTGAAAATGCTTGCTGGAGTGATCCAACCAACGAAAGGCTCCATCGAATATGATCTGAAAATAAGTTACAAACCTCAGTACATTTCTCCTGATTTTGAAGGAACCGTCCATGAATATTTCGAACAATTCTCACCACAACTGTTTACCTCCTCGTTTTTACAGGCCGAGGTCCATGATGCACTCCATCTGAAATACCTCCAAGACCGTGAGTTGATGACCTTGTCCGGTGGAGAGCTCCAACGAGTCGCCATCGCAGCATCAGTTGTCAAAGAAGCGGATATCTACCTCATTGATGAACCATCAGCATACCTGGATAGTCAACAACGGATGATTGTCTCACGGATGTTACGTCGACTTATCGAAAAATCCGGGAAATCAGCGATGATCGTCGACCACGATGTCTATTTCATAGACATGGTCAGCGACGCATTAATCGTCTTTGATGGCGTACCTGGTAGAAAAGGGCGAGCGCAGGGGCCATTCAGCCTTCATGAGGGGATGAATCGGTTCCTGAAAAATGTCGACATCACCTTCCGGCGTGATGAGGAGACCAAACGACCCCGTGTCAACAAACCAGACTCCTATATGGACCGTCAACAGAAACAAAACGGTGAGTATTACTATAAGTTTTAAAAAACATAATAAAGAGATAGATGTTTTATTCTGTCTATGGCATCTTTTCTCACCTGGGGTCTGCTTGTTTTTCTTTCGTTTCTCCCTCCACTTGTTTACACTATCTGGATACGGAATACAGAGCGGTGCCATCGCCAGCAATGGCTCTCTATTTTTCTGTGTTTCCTTTGGGGAGCAACGATCGCTGTTGTGGCAGCCTTAATCCTAGAAATTATTCTACAGATACCACTCGAATCGTCTGTGTCTCTTACTGAGGTGACTCCTTTTCTGGCGGTGGTCGTTATCGCCCCTGTTGTTGAGGAGTTTACCAAGCCTCTCGCGTTACGTCTTCGGTCTGTAAAAAATAATCTGAGTGAAATGGAAGACGGGTTGATTTACGGTGCGGTTGCTGGTCTAGGGTTTTCTGCGACTGAAAATCTCCTCTACGGATACAGTTTCTTCTCTGAAGGTTTTGTTATCTTTTTGGTGTTGATGGCGACACGAAGCGTTGGAGGATGTCTGCTTCATGCGTCTGCGACAGCATTAACAGGATATGGTTTTGGGAAAACAGTGATGAAGAAATCATCGTTTTTCGGCGTGCTTCCCTATTTTCTGCTTGCGATTTTTCTTCACGGGTTCTATAATTTTCTTGTCTCCTATGAGTTGTTTGGGGTGCTTTCCGGTCTCATCCTTGCGTTTCTTTTCGTCATATTCGCTATTAGCATGATTCGTAAGAAGATTCGTACCCTTGATGGACAGAATTGTTAAAAAAAAAAGAAAAAAGTGTTTTTATTTTAACTGGGTGGTACTTCAAAACTCCAGGTCAGCACATCACCGTTTGTCACCAGATATTTGTCAGCGCCAACATCCGGGAGTCTCCCGTTGACATAGTACTGCCAGTATTTCCCGTCTGTTCCTCCGACTGCGTTGTTGATGGAATTGATCAGTGTCGAGTCAAATTGTGCATAATAGGTTGCGTCGATAGAAAACCCGTTTTGTTGTGCGCTTCTCTCCAGGACAGAATAGGCGGTGTCCCCTGCTTTGGCCACTAGATTATCTGTGATGGTCCAACTGTCCGCGGTGATGACGATCCGGATGCTTGTTTGGTCTGATTTCTCGACCCAGACCTCGCTTTTCTGTGGAATTGTTGTTGCAGTCCCTGTGAATGATATGGCGACAAGACCAAGGACAAGAAGCACGGCGGGTATCTTATGAGTGAGCTTCAGTTGAAATGGGTGGAGGTGCATCTGGTCGTTTTTCTTCGCAGCGTAGAGAAGAACAGGTAATCCTATCGCACTGAAGGTGACAAGCCCTGAGATCAGATGATAGAGCATGAATGGTAAGCCTGCGGTGTACACCAAAACCAGCGATGAGGCATCATGGGGATACATGAGGTACCACCATCCCATGTTTGTCCAGATGTCGTAGAGCAGGACGGTGCCAACGCCAAGACCAGCCATAAGACCAACGCTCTTCAGACGAGCTTGTCCTAGGTTGTTCCAGAGTCGATTTTTGTTCAGTAAGGTGAGAAGGCCAATGAGGGCGAACCCTGAATAGGTAAACAGCACGATTCTGTTCATTTGATCTCCGACGAAAATCGGGTTTCCGATGAGAATATCACTGCCGATCATGCTTGCGAGCGGCACGATGAGTGCGAGTGGTGATCGAATGAGCATGATTGCAAGAAACGTCACCACCATGATGATTTCGAAGTTCGGGAATGGTTGAACTCCCATCCCAAATAGGACGTATCGTCCGATGGTTCCAAAGAGGATTAATCCTATGATTGTTATCAGCTGTAGCAGATTTCCCTGATTTTTTATATTCATCATAACATACTCCCTTTGTGGAGGGAATTACGATACAGCCTATAAGAGTTTTGTTTTCTTATAGGGCATTGCCTTTGACTGTTCGAGCGGTAGCGATGAGTTTTTCTTTTATCTTTTCGTTACATTCAACTTCGACGTTTATTAAAGTACCATACGTGATGTGGAGCACCTTTGTTTTTTCATAGAGCTGTGAGATGAACCGTTGAGAGTGTTCCTCTAAGGGGAGCTGAAAAGTGATTTTCACCATGTGAGGTAAGGAATCATAGATGGTCTGGAGCAGTTCATCGATGTGTTTCTGTTCCTTTACGGAGACTGCTATCATGGTGTGGTCCTCGATGATACCTGTGTCTTCAAGATATTCCTGGAGGGTATTAAGTGCTGTCGTGTCGATGATATCAATCTTGTTTAACGCGATGATGATGGGTGCTCCGACACCGATATTGCGTAACTCGTTTATCGACACACGGAGTTTTTTTTCCACGATTTCTTTTGTTTCGCTGCCATCGACGACTAAGATGACGACATCTGCCAGTTCTATTTCTTCCAAGGTCGAATGGAACGCGTCGATGATGCACGCTGGGAGGTTTTCGATGAATCCGACCGTGTCGGTGAGAAGGATGGGGATTTGTTTTTCTTTGTTTTTTGATGAAATGCTCCTGGTAGTGGTGGAGAGGGTGGAGAACAGTTGTTCTTCGACTTTGACTTTCTCCCCTGATAAGAGATTCATGAGACTGCTTTTCCCTGCGTTTGTATATCCGGCGAGGGAGACAGAGTAAAAACCACTCTGGGACCGGGTTTGTCGTTGGAGTTCTCTGTTTTCTCGTATTTTTTGGAGTTCTTCTCTGATTTTCTTTGATTGTCGTTTGATCATCTCGTAGTAGTCGTCAACCTGGTATTCTCCTCCTGCCATCAGACCGGGGTGTTCTCCTGCCTTTGTCCGGTGGATGAGTTCGCGGACGTAGGGTCGTTCATATTGGAGTTGTGCGAGTTTTACTTGCAGGAGCGCTTCTCGTCGTTCTGCATGTTCTTCGAAGATGGCAAGGATGAGTCTGATGCGGTCGTAAACGTTGTGTTCTAGTGTCTTTTCTAAGGTAAACCATTGTGATGGTTTTAGTTCGCCGTTGACGATGATGAGGTCTATGGTCTCATTAGTATCTTTGAAGTAGTCGGTTATTTCGTCTACTTTTCCGCTGCCGATGTAGTAATTGACATCAGGGTTCGTTCGGTGTTGGATGAATGTTTTTAGGATGGTGTAACTAAGGGTTTCTGCGAGCTGGGTGATCTCTGCGGTGGAGTCGTCAAGCGAGATGAGTATTGCTTTTTTTTGGTTTGAGGTCATTGTTTTCTGGGGAGGATAACAGGCTGTTCTTCTTTAATATTTGGTACCTGTGAATAGAGATTTCTCTCATGGTTTTTTATAAACTTCTCCTGTAAAAGTGTCTTTTTGCGACATAACATTTAAATACATGCTATGCTATAACATATCATTGATGATATTATGGAGATAATCGCCTGCCCACTCTGTGGAAGTAAGAACACCCATTCGATGATAACCACACCAGCACGACTCCCCTATTTCGCGCGAGGTTACACCTGCGACGACTGCCAGTTCAAAGGAATACCCTTGATTTTTTCTTCCGAAAAAATCTACAAAAAATTCCTCCATATCCTCAAAAGAACCTAACACTCTAAAAAATAGAATACTCTCAAAAGAGACAAGGAAATAAAATGAGGAAAACTTGTAACAAATGTAATAAAAATTCACCAATAATTTTATATACGGATGTATCTCTACATTTATCTGAGAAACGGAGGAAGGGTCTTATTCTTCATTAAATCCCCTTAATTTTTTTCCCTTCCCTCCTTTTATCTTTAATAAAAATTTATTTTATCGTCCAGAAAACATTTATATATGGTTCAGGTATTGGAAAAAGAATGAACGGGGGAGCCCAATGATAAGAAAGGAAGCAAATAGATGTTTTGTCATAGGAATAATACTCCTATGTATTGGAGCAAGTGTCTTACCGATTGGAACATCAATACAACCACAAAAAAACACCTATCAACAAGTCTCGAAAGCAACATGGATTGTTGATGATGAAGGAGATGGAGACTTTACATCAGTACAAGCAGCAATCGATAACGCTACGGCAGGCGATATCATTGAGATATACAGTGGAACATATATTGAAAATATCGTCATTGAAAAATCGATAAATCTCGAAGGAAAATCAACTGAATACGGGACTGGATCTGACACCGGAAGACCGGTTTTATATGGTATCGGTGACGATAACGTCATATCTGTCTATACAGAGAACCAGGATGCACCAGTAAAAATATCTGAATGTTATATCACCCATAGTGGTAATAGACATGCTGGTGTTTATACAGAATATTCAAAAACCGTTGTTGTTTCTTACAATACGATTATTCAATGCCATCATGGAATCGAATTGTACTATTCTGAAACCAATCAAATTCAGGGAAATACAATTCAGGATAATGATTGGGCCATCATCATAGAATTTTCCAGCTACTGCACTATCTCTTTAAATCATATAGTAAATAATACCCATGGGATACAAATGAGTGTTTCAAATTCCAATGAAATCAAACAAAATGAAATTCGAGATACTCAAAATGGCTACAGCATGACATTAATCCGATCCTACATAAATCAGATAACCTTCAATAATTTCATCGATAATAACAAACAAGCAACCTTTTTGAATTGTATTAATTACTGGCATGACAACTACTGGAGTAACAAAGTTGGAATTTCACCTATTTATATTATCGTTGGTATTTTCCAGTTGAATTTTTTCCCAACCCTACGCGTGCCATGGCCACAGTTCGACCTTAGGGCAGCAAGCACCCCAAATCCAATATAATTCCGAAGGGATACATTCCCCTCTTTTTTTTTTTATGGAATCCTTTTTCGAAACCACTGGAGCGTAACATAAAAACGTTGAATTGCAGTGATATTTCCCACGACCGCAAAATATACCAGCACCAACTCAATGATCGTCACATTCCAGGGCAACTCAAACGAAAGACCAAGCACCATATGTTGAATTATCGGAAAAAAAATCAACAACACCAATCGATCCGCCCTTCCTAACAGCCCAGAATAATCACGCTTATATCCAACAGCTTGGGCTTGTGTCCCCATATAACTGGTGAGTAATACACCAACAATTGCCAACAACCCAATCGGAGAACGACACCAAGGACTCAACGCAAGTGCACCAACCATGAACACATCCGCATACCGATCGAGCACATGATCCAGGTAATCCCCCCGGGCAGATGCTTTATGGGTCAGTTTCGCAACCTTCCCGTCCACTGCATCAAACAACCCGTTTAAAAACACAAACAGAACGCCAAACAACAAAAAGAAATTCTGCGACTCAGCTGTCGGGGTTGAAAAATAAAAAAACACACCAGCAATCACAGAAAAAAGAAGTGCACACCAGGTGAGCAGATCAGGGTTTACTGTCGAAAACCGTTTCGCGATCACCGTCAATAATGGATCAACTCGCTCCCGTGTCTTATCTAGCACCATGTCTTGCTCCTACACATGATCCCTTTTAAGGATCTCCTCAGACCAGTCAATCTGACCAACCCTATATGTTTTTGTTGGTTGAAAGTTTTTATTCACCAGGCGGACAATGATCGCGGCGATTTCTTCAGCAGTTCTTTTAGTGGTATCAATCTCAAAAATATTCTCTGATACATGACGCTGTACTGTTTCACAAAGGATGATATCAAGAGCCTCCGCATCAACGTTTTCTTTTCTTTTTTTCGCTGTCCACTTTTTTTTCAGAAGTCTTTGTTCCAGTTCCTTTGGATGACAACGTAAGAGGATGACTTTTTGCATTGATTTTAGGAGATGCCCGATATGTCCATCAAAAAAAACAAGATTATCTGAAGAAAAGGTCTTCTGGACTGCCTTGTCCAACTTGACCATATCAATCAGCTGGCTGTTACGTTTCCGATCCACTCCTGCGATACAATGGTTCTCCTTTGCGAAGACATGCAAATGAACAACATTGTACCCCTGGTTCTTCAGGATTGTCGCAACAGAGGTTTTTCCTGTCCCGGGAGTGCCGGTGAGTACCACCCGCATGTTAAATCAACGGCGAATAATCATATCCCCGGAACCCTTCCTTGAAACAATAATGTAGCTCCTGGAAGTCTCTACGGAATTCTTTGACATCATCTCTGATTTTCTTTGGGTTCTCTTTCTTCAGCAGCGCTCGTGCATAAAAGATCGCGACATCATCCATTTCCTTTTCCTTCATACCGATACGAGTCAGCTCTGGGGTCCCCAACCGTAATCCAGAGGGGTTTAACGGGTCGGCATCCCCAGGGATCATATTCATGTTGGTGACAATTCCCGCGTCCTCAAGGGCTCTAGATGCTTCTTTGCCCTTCCCTGGCCCGATCTCCACCAGAACCTGATGGGATTTCGTAAAACCGAGTTTCTCCCCGAACACCTTGAATCCTTGCTCAAAGAGTGCTTGCGCGAGTCGTTTCGCATTCTTAATCGTCTGATCTGCGTACGCCGTCCCAAACTCCAGATGCTCAGCAAACGCGATCCCCTTCGCAGCCACATGATGCAGATGATACGAGGAGGTTACTCCCGGGAACACCCCGAACCCGAGTTTCCGCAAAAACGCTTTATCTTCTTCAGTATCCACGGTATGATCTGAAAGAATCATCCCTCCCTGCGGACCAGGCAATGTCTTATGGGTGCTCCCGTTCATCACATCAGCACCCTCCCGCAATGGGTCCTGGAAGCGCTTCCCAGCGATTAACCCAAGCACATGCGCAGCATCATACACCACGTACGCACCAACCTCATGAGCAGCCTCCGCGATCGCCTTCAACGGAGTCGGAAATAAAAATACTGATTGACCGCACAACGCAAGCTTCGGTTTTACCTGCCGGATGAGTTTTACTGCACCATCCACATCAATGACCATCTCTTCGTTACTAAACGGAAACGAAACAAGGTTAATGCCTCTGACACCAGCGGCACCATATTTCCCAAACGAGATATGCGCACCATTCGCAGTATCAAGAACTGTCGCGGTCTCCCCTGGTTTGATCAATGCTTTCAGAACTGCCATGTTTGCAACAGTCCCCGAGGTCGGTCGCACGTCTGCGTACCTGCAGGAGAATAATTTCTTCGCAAGCTCGATGGTTTTTTCTTCCACAAGATCGAAGTACTTACACCCCTCATAATACCGGTTCCCTGGGGTTCCTTCCGCATACCGCCCATGAAAATCGGTAATCAGCATCTCCCGGCATAACGGAGACAGCACATTCTCACTAGCGATCATCGGCAGGGAATTGGCGAAAAACTCGTTGTTCAACATCGCCTGTTTCCTGATATATTCAACCTCATCATACCATTTCATAGAATCAACCAAAGAAGTATCTTTGACTTCGATAAAAAGGTAATGGAAAGGATCTTCCCGAGAAAAAAGGACTTATTTTTTCTTTTCCTCACGCATTTTAAACAACGATGGAAGATGAATCGTATACGTCCCATCCTTCTGGATCACGATTGGTTCTTTCTCCAAGAGTCCTTTAAGGTCGATATCATATTTTCCTGGCTGTTCCACCTCTATGGTCTCTGGTCTATCAGAATGATCTGCCTCTGCTTTAATCTTGTTAATGATCGCTTTCCGATCGTCATCACTGATAGGTTCTGCAAGGGGCATTTCCTTCTCAGGTTGTTTCTGCTCTTTTTGATCCTCAATCATCCTGCGAAGATCTTTTGGTTTCAGCGTTATCCAAGCTTCTGTGCCTTTGAGTGTCTCCTTATGTTTCTCAACCGCGAGCTCCATGATCCGTGTCGTGAGATCCTGACCGATCTCTTTACTCATCACATCTCGCTCCAACTCGTTTAGCGGTTGCTTTGTGAAGAAAAACCGGTTTCCCCCACACCCCGGACAGCCTTTCAACAACTGCGAGGAGCCCTCTTCGAATACATGACCGCATTTCAGGCACTGATGTGGCATTAGTTGACTCCCTTCCCGGGAATAATCGTCGTCTCTATCATATCATGATCCTTATGGACCATCCTGAGCAGATGCGCTGGTCCAATAACCGTCATCCGGGGTTTCTTTGCGACACCAAACACCCGCTGGAAGAACCCAACTTTTTCATTCTCATATCCACCGATCTCAATACCAATGAAGGTATCATGGTTGATCTCCTTCATGGTATGCTCAATCAACTGTGCCTGCTCTGTCGGAGTCAGACCATGTTCGAGCACAAGGATCCTTCCCTCTTTGACTTCGTTGAGGATATACTTCAATTTCTCTGAAGAGGAATAATGCTCAAGTTTCTGATGCGAGATCAGATTAAATGTTATCCCACTGTCTTTCTTCGTCATGGTTCCTACCTCCTCTGTTTATGTCGTTTTTTGCCGAACTCCTTGATCATCATCGAATAAAGGTTCTCTGTGTTATACCCCGTTAAGGCACTGATAGGGATCACTGGATGCTGCGGAAACGCGGATTTCAGTGTCGCAGGACTTGCATTCTCCGCATCAATCTTGTTAGCTGCGATGAGAATCGGAAGATTCCGAGCCTCAAGATTCCCAATGATCGTGACATTGACCTGCGTAAAAGGATCCTGCGTCGCATCCATGACTAAGACGACCCCATCGATATCATCTAGCCAGCGGATGGCCTCGATCACTCCTTCGGTCGCCTCTTTTGCGCGGACTCGTGAATCATCCTTGTTCATCCCGTACATGTTCATGAATTCATTAAAATCAATCTTCGTCGCTATCCCTGGAGTATCGACCAGATCCATGGTCAATGAGGACCCGCCGTTATCAATCCTGATGTTGTTCTTCCATTTCGCGCGTCGTGTCTCGTGAGGGACCTCTGAGACGCTGCCCATGATATCCCCCGTCCAGTCACGCAAAATCCGGTTCGCAAGCGTTGTTTTCCCGACATTTGGTGGACCATAGATTCCAATCTTGGCATGGTTCTTCCCAAAAATCTTAAACATCATTTTCGAAAATCTACTTTCTCTAAATCTCTCGAGTAATCCCATCCCGTTCTGTCTCCAAACTATTTTTCTAAATTTGAAAAATAGTATACAAATAATACTTTATTAGTTTAGCGGCTCACGATTCTTTACGAAAAACACAATAAAATAATAACCCTTAAATAGCATCAACATTATTCGCATGATGGAGTATTAATTTATATGGTAATTGGGACGGCATGATTTATGACTGAAGAAAAAGTAGGTGGTATAAGCGTGAAAGGAGTAAAAGACTCATTTATGGAACAATTGCAAGAAGCATCAACTGAACTCGGTTCTGTAAAAAGTTCGTTTTCCAAAGGAATGGAGGATCTCGCTAAAATCCAAAGCATGCTCAGTTTCGAGGGATTAAACAAAATGGATTCCATGATGCGGTCATTCGAGGATCGCCTTTCTGAAGCAGAACGACGTCGAGACGAAGCGGCCGAAGGAGCTCGACGCTACAGCATGGAGCTTGAGAAAGAAAAAGAACGACTGATAAAGCTCTGGGACGCCTATAAGAACCAGGAGGAGTCCTTAGCTGCACAAGAGAAACGAGTCGTAGAACTCGAAGAGCGACTTCGCGATACTGAACAGATGCATATGCAATTCGAACGAGATGCGACAGTCCGCATCCAGACTCTGACACAGAAATTAGACGAACGAGCACAGACAGTCCAACAAATGGATGACATGAAACAACAGGTCATGAGATTCGACGCGATACGAACACAGCTGGAAGCAAATGTTGATAATATGCATTCTGAGCTCTCAACAAAGGATGAGGTCATCAGAGGTTTGGAACGACAAGTCGAGGAACTCCGTGGATTTGAGCAGTTTGCTGACTTTAAACCGAAATTTGAAGCAGTCTCCATGGAATTCGAAAAAGAGAAAGAGCGACTCACAAAACTCTTCCGACTGTACGAGGAAACCGAATCAGAGAACAAGCAACTCAAGGAAGAACTCCGCGGTTGGCAGAGCTGGTTTGCCACCAATGAAGAGCTCTTCACAAAACTATTTTCCTCCGTTGAACACTTAAAGCATCAACACACAGCAGCTCCTATCTCAGAAACAACAGACGCGGACATCGAGATACCGCCTTCGCTAGAGGATCAGTCAGCGCCTGTTGAGAAACCAAAACGAAGACTGCTGTTCAGAAAATAAAACAACCCATCATTTTTTTCTTTTTTTTATTCTATTTTTATCCAACTAATCCCTGCGTCATCTTCTGAGATCATCATGGTATGTTCCGTGAAATGTTTGATGTCATCTACATGAGTGATGAGGAAAATCTGTTTGAATTTTGAGGAAAAACCATTAAGTGTTTTAATGATGTTCTGCTTGCGTATCTGATCCTGTGAGCCGAAGATTTCATCTAAAATAACGAATTGAAAGACACTCCCTGCCCGCTCTGTGATGATTTCAGAAATCGCAAGACGTATGCAGAGGTTCGCCAGATCCTCTTCTCCTCCTGAGAATCGTTCGATGGTATACGCAACGCCGTGGTCATACACCAACAGGTCATAATTCTCATCAAGCTCGATTTGTGAGTACTTCCCATCGGTCAACTCATTGAAAAGTTCGGATGCATGAGCGGAAAGCATCGGGCGGATCTGGGAGATAAGATATGTCCGGAACGACTCCATGACCTCCGAAAGCATGCTGCAGTGCTGGGTTTCGGTTCGTTCTTTTTCAAGTTTTTTTTGCACTTGCTGTTGTTCTTCGATGTTTCTCTCAGTGGTCTTTATCTGCTGGTCGATGAGTTTTTTTTCCCCCTCTTGTTCCTTAAGAGCTATGGTTATTTCTTGTTGTTTTTCTTTTATTCCGTCAAGTGTCGTTAATGACTGCTGATAGAGTCTGTAACAATCATTGACCTGGGATCGAATCTGTTGATAGTATTTTTCATCAAAATCAATATCACCAAGTAGCTTGAGGTCCTTTTTTTTCTGCTCAAGCTGATTGGTTTCTCGTTCCATCTCCCCGGTTGTATGTCGAAGGCTGCTTTGGGTTTTCTCCCGTTCGACGACTCGGTTGCGCAGAAACATATTTTTTTTCTGCAACGCTTGTCTTTCACGGGAGAATCGATCAGACTCATCTTGTAGTTTTTTCTGTTCCTCCATTAATCGCTGTGTCTCTTGATGTTTTTTCGCTATATCTTCTGTGTAAGTCTTGATAAGTTTGTTCTGCTGATCACCGAGTACTCGTTCGCAGGTCGGGCATTTCGCCTTGGGTCCTATTTTTTCTATAGAGTGTTTTTTTGCGCTGAGTTGTGTTATCTCATCCTGGAGACGGGTGGTGATGGTCAGGTTCTGCTCTTTTTTCCGGAGCAATACTTGAAGACTGTCCGTGTTTTTCTCCTGTTGTTTTTCAAATTCTTGGATTTCTTTCTCAAGATTCCTGGTCTGGAGAAGATTTTCCTGGAGTTTTTTCAGAGCTGTTTTTCGCTCCTGAAGTGTTGTTTCTATTGTTTTAATGTCATGTTCCAAGCGTTGTTTTTTTTCAGATTTGCTTTTTTTCTCTTCGAGCAATGCTGCGGTTTGAAGGTTTTTCTCATACGATATCTTCTTTGTTTCGCTGTCTTTTTTTATTTTCAGAAGCTCCTGTTGTATTTTTTGGTGGTGTCTCTGTTGTTCTTCGATGCGGAAGGATCGTTCTTTCAGTCTTTGCTGTTGACGTTCTATTTCCTGTTGGAAGCGTAGTATCCTGTTGTTGCCTTGTTCGTCCACAAGCATACCGGAGAGGGTTTCAATGAGGTTTTTCTTCTCCTTAAGATCTGAACGGATCTGGCTGATGATCTCATCAATTGCATTGATCCCAAGCATTCGTAGAATGAGTTGTCGTCGTTCACTGGGGTTCATCGATGATAAGGTGTTAAGTTCTTTTTGTTTTGCGAAAATAGAAGTGTAAAACGATTTCCAGTCCATCCCGAGTTTCTTCTGGATGAATTTACTTAGGACCTCCGCGCCGTTTACGACCTGTTTCCCGTTCACGGTCGCACTGCCTGATGCGGAGAGGTTTTTCCCACTTATCTCGCGGACCACATGATACGCGTCGTCATCGAAGATGAAATCCAGCTCAACCCGACAGGGGTCAGAGGGGGCCGCGCCTTCTCGTTTAATCTGCTCGGTGGAAGTTCGAGCAGCAACAGGACCATACAATGTCCAGGCGATCGCCTCAAACAAGGTTGATTTTCCGACACCGTTTAACCCAATCACACCAGTGACTCCATCAGGGAATTCTATGAAGCTATCCTTGAATTTTCGAAAATTTTTCAGACGGATCGATTTCAGGATCATGGTTTTTTCTCTTGTTCCTCTGCCTTCTGGATGTACTGCAGTCCGAGTTTCCGTAATAGTGGTTTCTCCTGATATGTCTGTGATATGAGGAATGTCTCAAACTCATCAGCAAGAGATTTCATTGACGAGCTCTCGCCCATGGTTGTTTTATCCGTTTTCAGCGGGATGGGTTTTATCTCGAAATGTAGTGCAGTCTTGCCTAGCTCATGGATCTGATGATAATCGATTCCTCGTTGGATATGCGCGGGGATGTTCTCCAGGCGGATACGGATGATCTTGTCTTTTGGTTCGATTGTTTGGATGATTTCTTTTGCCTGCTGGAGTATCTGGTCGATGCGAAGGGATGAACAATCAAGAGGTGGAGCATCGATCATAGCCCTTGTTTGCTGAGGAACGAACCGGTGTTTTAGTTTTTGCCCAAGTTGGATTTCAAGGCATCCTTTCTGAGCGCCAGCCTCGGTGAAAGTCAGATGCTCCGTGGAGCCAGCATAAAACGCGTTCTCCTGAAGTTTTGTGTACTGATGGTAGTGACCAAGCGCGATATAATCAAAATCCTGCGAGAGGTTTTTTACCGGGATGAACACCTCGTTGAATTCATTCATTTTGAATTCCTTGATCCCTTTTACCGCCCCATGCACAAGCAACAGGTTGTAATCCATTTTCTTATTCACAGAAATGTCGTTCAAGTTTTTATCAAATTCATCAGGACTCTGGCACTGGGGAATCGCATGGATACATACGGTTTCCTCTTTTATTTCCAAGTCGACTGTTTCATATCGATTGTGATGGATGGGATACACGTTGTCAAGATGCTCAAAGATCGTGAAGATATTACCTGTCTCTCTGAGTTTTGGTGTTTCATGGTTCCCGGATATTACCACAAAAGGGATCTTTTCTTTTGACAGACGGAGGATCTGTTGAACCGCGACCGTGATCGCCCTGTTCGTGGGGCGAACCGAGTCAAAAAGATCACCAGCGTGGAGGATAAGATCCGGTTTTGTCCGTAGAGCATAATCAATGCATCTGGTGAACGCATCATACACATCCATCTCCCGCTGATTCACCCCTTGTTCGTTTACTTTCCGATATGCAGAATAACCAAGATGGGTATCCGCGAGATGAACAATCTTCATGGATTCCTTCTTTTCCTATCAAGTCTCAGTGCAGCGACATCGCAGGCTAGAGTGAGTGCATCAAGGGTTGGTGCGATGGGAGGTGCGTATGCTGTCTCAAGTTTCCGGAACTCTTCGATGGTCATCTTCCCGAGAACCGCGCAGGCAAGGGTGTTGATCCGTTGTGCCGCGTTGCTGCCAACCGCCTGGGCTGAGATGATTCGTCGGGTCTGCTCTTCGGCTCCGACCTTGATGGTGATGGAATCCTTCCCTGGGAAATACTCTGGTTTTGAGAACCCCGTATATTTTCCCGTCACTAGTGGTAGGTTCTTCATCCCCTGTTTGACCGGGCCAACCGCAGCAATCTCCATTCTAAAAAACTCCGAGGTTCGTGTCAAGATCACCCCCGGTGGTAGTGTATAGGTTCCTCCCGCAGCGTTGGTTCCTGCGGAGATCCCTTGTCTAACTACGATGCTCCCAAGACCGACACAGAGCGGTTCATTAGTGATAAAATCCTTATATTCTGTGCAATCCCCGACCGCATAGACATCCTTTACTGACGTCTCTGTTTTTTCATTGACGATGATTCCACCGGTCTTCCCGATCGCACAGCCGATGGTTTTTGCAAGATCAGTCTCTGGTTTTGTACCGGTGGCGATGATGAGAAGATCGGTTTGGATCTTTTTCTCTCTGCCTGTATTGTTCTCCTTTATTGTAAGGGAAATGATAGCGCCATGATGTTCTTCAACCCGCATCGCGAGATGATTCGTCAGAACCGAGATTTTCAGCTGCAGACTCTGTAGTACTGGTTCGCTCATGTCCTCATCAAGAGTGTTTGCAAGGATGGTTGGAAGAGCCTCGACCACGGTGACGTTCATTCCTTTGGTATGCAGGGTATCAGCCATCTCAAGACCGATGAGTCCAGCTCCGATAATCACTGCATGTTTCCCTTTTTTTATCTGAGCGAGTATCTGTTTCCCGTCATCGATGGTCCGAAGAACGAAGATCCCCTGGAGTAACTGCCCATTGTTCTGGATCTGCTGGATAGGTGGTATCCAGGGTGTCGCCCCAGTCGCTAGGATAAGGCTGTCAAACTCCCTTTCGATGCGTTCAGAGCTGTTCTGTGCAACCACCCGTTTGTTCTTCATATCGATGCTTTCAACCGAAGTTCCAAGGTGAATATCGATATGTTCCTTCTGGAACCATTCCTCCGAGAACTCAATAAGGTCCTGAAAAGCAGGGACAGT
Source organism: Euryarchaeota archaeon UBA346 (assembly GCA_002496355.1). Classification (GTDB taxonomy): domain Archaea; phylum Thermoplasmatota; class E2; order DHVEG-1; family DHVEG-1; genus SM1-50. The sequence continues at coordinate 17,296 of DAJP01000093.1, forward strand.
ACCTGCGATCGCATACGGCAACCCGCATTTCGAATACTGCGGATATCTGCCTTTTTCGAAAATCGTTATGGTTGCAGTCCGGTCCGTCTTTCGTGCGAACTGAGCACTGGTTCCACCACCCGCTCCACAACCGATGATAATGATTCGTCGTGCGTCGGTCACGTAAAAAACCTCCATCCATCTAACATGAATGTTTTTTTAAACGTTTTTAATGTACGTATTGTCTATCAAAAATCAGGCACAAGGAGAAAGCTTCTAAGATATTCAAAAAACCTGTCTTATCCTGAAAATAATTTTTTCCTAGAAAAGAACACAAAAGAGTTTACAGATTAATAATAAAAAGGTTCTACAGGACAGGTTTTTTTTAATGTTACGGCTTTATTTAATCTAGGGTCGATTTTTGATAAGAAAATCTTAAAAATGATTTGTTTATTTGCTATAAGTACTAAATGGTTTGGATGTGGATGCATACTTGCGTGCGGATAACTTACTAATTGATAATAGAACGATTCAACATATTCATGCTGCAGTCGATGCCATGCAGGGTCAGGACGAGCCTCACCCTTCCACTCACCATGGTATCGAAGAAAAATTCTCGTTAAGAAAAAAAAATCCTCATAAAAACAAATATGATAGAAAAAAGATTATTCCTTTATTCGTATCAATCTTCCTTATCCTCGTTCCTCTCCTCTCCGTCTCCATTATCTCGTTTCCGATACGACAAGATCAAGATAGAATAACTCTCACTTTTTCCCCTGAACAGGTTCACATACAAGATATCATGACAATAACAGTGGATGTCCCTGTCTTTTTTAATGTCAGCTCTGCCGTTGCTACCATGGATGGAAATAATAGTTTTCCCATGATTTTATCAGAAACGAATTCGACGATTCAGACCTGGCAAACCACCTGGGAGATACCCCCCATAAAAAATGGTGAATATCTAGCAGTGATCACCTTAATTGATGAAACAAATGAATCATTTATTTTAAAGGAATCATGGACTTTGCTTCCTCAGGAATTTAGTGAAAATGCGAGTATAACGAATGAAACGACCATAGAAACCTTAGCACAGCTCCATCCGCCAGGGAACCAGACCAACAATGAAACCAATAACCCGGAAGCATTAGAAAGAACCGGTAGCCAGAATCAAACGGACGCTTGGGAAATCACCGAAACATCACTTGATGTGTTGCATAAACAAGTCGTTGTCAGCAGCGACATTCATTATACGAATATCACCGCTTTTTCATCAATCGATAACCGACCAAAGGACACTATCCATCTCTACCACCTCATGAACGACTCAAAAAAAGAGGTAGACTTCGTAGGAATTGACCTCGATAATGATACCTTAGTCGACCGTATTGAATGGACCGTGCCTCACTTATCCGAGCAAACCTATGAAATTGTCATAGAGATACTAACAGCAGAACATCTTGACTCCAATAGAACGTTTCTTTCAGATATCTCCAACGAGGTAAAGACACCTGATGGAAAATGGTCCGAGCCAATCTCCGATGAGGAATACGTCCGAGTAACATTTGAGGAAGCATTAGGGAACAGCAACGATATCACCATTGTTGCACGAAGCAGTGGTTCATCTTGTATAGAAGTCTTTACCAAAGACAGTCAGTCACCTATTACAACATTTGAAAACATCACCCATAACCACCAGTACAAAGTTTTCTTAACAAACTTGAATGGTTCATCGACCACCTTTGACCTCAGAACGAAAGGGGATTCAATTGAATATGATTATATCGTTGATCCAACTGGTTGGATAACCCCCACCAACTATGGCGACCCAAGCAGTCAATGGACACAAGAGACAAGAGCCTATGATGAGAATACAGCAACCTATGCGTCTCATACTGCTGCGGTCGGATGGCGAGGATTTTTAGTATTAAACCTAAGCAATCCGATTTACTGTGATCGTGTGCGCGTTTTCGCTGATTTTGACACAGGTTATGTTGACAGGATAAGCATCGATGTTTACAATAGCACCACCTGGATAGAAAAGTACAATGGAACGATTGGGAATTGTGTTTGGACTGAGTTAGAATTCAGTGGTGAAACAAATGTCACCAAAGCTCGTTTTCGATATCATTTCATCAGCGGTTCAGTGATTTTTTGGTTCTATGAGTTTGATTTTTGGCAAGGCAAACCACATTCATTACCAAACGGTACTACCTTTAATGCAACATCAATTGATGTATCAACCGCGATTTTGAGGGGGAATATCTCTGATGACGGCGGAGAGCCCTGTCAATATCGTTTCCAATACGGATCGAATTCCTCCTACGGAAACAATACCACTTGGGGTGGAAGCGAAGTACAAAACTCAGAATTCGGTGTCATGATTCATAATCTGGTTCTTGGAAATACCTATCATTATCGAGTCCAGATCCGCAATGATATCGGTACAGTAAATGGGTCCGATAAAAACTTTACGACAGCAGTCCCCTCTCTTGGATGGGTCTCTCCAACAAGCGATTATGATCCAAACACGCAATGGACCAATGAGATTTATGCCTATGATGATGACACCGATACCTATACACAATCCTATCATGATATCAATGATCCCGATGGACAATGGAGTTTTTACATTTATTTGAATCATAGTGTTTTAATCTGTGATAAAATCCGTTTTTTTGCCCGGGGACCAACCGGTGATCCTTCTCAGATTGACCAAGTAGACCTTGATGTGTACCGCGGTGGGGCATGGATCGACGCGTATCTAGGCACATTTACTGATAAACAATGGGTGGTAAAAAGCTTCATGCAGGGGAGCGTGAGTCAGGCACGGATACGATTCCGCATCAATGCAAACAATGGTGGTTTGTACTATCAATTATATGAACTTGATTTTAATAACTCGCGACCGGTTCCGATGATCAC
>DAJP01000093.1:20604-31935 GCA_002496355.1 Euryarchaeota archaeon UBA346
CACGGTTGGAAATGGAACCTACCATCAAACCAATACCAATTTTAACACAAATAATACAAAATATTGGTGGAAAGTCTCTGTCTCTGATGGAATCGATTCGAATACCTCTCTATTTTACTTTTCGACACCTGATCTAACTAAACCTACCTCTACTATCGCCACAATCACACCATACTGGAAAAAAAGCGCAGCGACATTAACTGCGACTGCGACAGATACAGGTTGGAGCGGGTTGAAAGACGTCACGCTCTACTCTCGTTTCAGTATCGATAACTCAAGCTGGGGTGGTTGGATAAACGCAGGTGTCGATACCTCATCACCCTGGTCATGGAGCTATACATTCCCAAACAACACGGGATATTATCAGTTCTACAGCATCGCTATTGATAACGCGACAAACATAGAAGTGACACCGGGGAGTCCTGATGCTCGGTGTGGGTATGAGACCTTAACTCCAAATTCATCTGTCTCTTCGATTACACCCTATTGGAAAACATCTGCACTACAAATATTCTCTGGAACTGCCTCTGATACCGGACCGAGTGGATTGAAGAACGTTACGCTCCGCTACCGTTATAGAGCAGCAAATGCATCAAGCTGGGGTGGATGGGTAAACTCAGGAGTAGTCGATACTGATCCCTGGATCTCTGTGACATGGAGTTTCACATTTTCCAATGGAAGTGGACATTATGAGTTCTATAGTCTTGCGAATGATAATGCGACAAACACGGAAACCGCCCCGGGATCTGCCGATGCTTCATGTGCCTATGATAACCAAGCCCCTTCATCCACCTTAGCAGATGGAAGTATCAGTGATTCAACAATCTCGACCTTCGAATGGAACGGTGCGGAAGGAAGACATCCAGCGGTCATTCGTTTAGGAAGTTCAGAATATTATCTCATCGCTGCTGAAGGAGACTTGGGTGGTGCAGGAGCAACCTATGATGGATGGCTTTTTACTATTCGGGTCTGGAGTAACAATGGTACGATTAAAAAAAGTCTCATCGACAGCTGGGAGTATGATGTCAGCGATGGTTTTTATCCAAGTATCTGCCTGGTGAATGGGAGTTCGAACATCTATGCAATCAACTATGAGGATGCAGGGGGTGTCGCAAGGAAAATCATCACGACCCGTGTCTGGAGTAACAATGGGAGCATGCAGAAGACGATTCTTGACACCCTTTCACTATACAGGAGTACAATAACGAGTTATTCCTCCCTGCTTCATGTGAACGGGAACATCTATGCGATCGCTTATGTAAATAACAGCGACGGGGATGGTCGTCTTGCAACCTGTTCTATCACAAGTGCTGGAGATATTGGCAATACCATAAATGACACCCTTGAGTTCAACAGCAGCGATGCGTTAAATCCGCAACTTTGTCTTGTCGATGAAAATACTCTTGCATTGGTCTATGATGGTGGCACTGCTGGTGGCAATGATGGGTATCTTGTCACATACAATATATCATCTACAGGGGATATTCAAAATACATGGACCGACCAATGGGAGTTTGATACGACAAGGGGTACGACTCCGTCTATCATGAAGGTATGGGATGATTCGGAAAGCAGTGGAGCAAATTGGTTTGCGATTGGTTATGAGGATACAAATAATGATTTGTACGTAAAAACCTGCTCCGTTACGGATGCGGGAGTGATTACAAAAAGTTGGGTTGATACTCAAGCCATCGATATCACCAATGGTGATTTTTGCAGTTTCGCATTGGTAGGATTGAATAGTTCTGCGACGAATAAAAAAATTCTTGTTGGTTTCAGTGGTGAGGGAAGCGACGGGTACGTGAGTAGTATTGATATCACGAGGAATGGGATGATTAACTCTGAAATTGATACCTTGGAGTTTGATGCAACCGATTGTATCAGCAAACCATGGTTGGTCATGACCAATACCACCTTTGGTTGGTTGATCATCTATGAAGGCACCGGCAATGATGGGTGGAGTTGCTCATTCACCCTGACGACAAATGAGGTCCCTTACTGGAAAACAGTATCCCCTTACACCATCATCGGCACAGGATCAGACACGGGACCGAGTGGAATGAAGAACGTCACGTTATGGTATCGATATCGAGTCACCAATACCTCAAGCTGGGGTGGGTGGGTCAGATGGAACAACGCAAACAACCCAGACACCAACCCGTGGGCTGGCATCTCATGGGATTTCACCTGTCCGAATGGTTCCGGTCGCTATGAGTTCTACAGCATCGCCTGTGACAATGTGACAAACACGGAATCAATACCAAGCAACTCAGATATATCATGCGGATTTGATAACGAAAAACCGATTTCTTCGGTCAACATGATTGATACGTATTGGACATCATCTTCATCATTGACAGTCACTGCGACCGCTACCGATGGGGGTAGTGGAGTCAGAAATGTCACCTTGTACTCTCGTTTCAGCTCTGATAATTTATCCTGGAACGGATGGACAAATGCCGGTGTTGATACCATGCAACCCTGGTCCTGGTTTGTCACGTTGTCAAATGGAACAGGATACTATCAGTTCTATAGTATTGCTCGCGATAATCTAACGAACGTTGAGACTGTCGCTGGCATTGCAGACACTGGATGTGGATACGAAACAACTGCCCCGAGTTCGTCGGTGAATATAATAACCCCGTATTGGAAAAACCAAGGAGTGACTCTTAGCGCTGTCGCAACAGATGTTGTAAGTGGAGTAAAAAATGTCACCTTGCTCTATCGGTTCAGCAGCGACAATTCTTCTTGGAATGGATGGGTAAATGCTGGTGTTGATCCTGTTCAACCCTGGACCTGGGATTTTGTTTTCTTGAATGGAACCGGGTATTATCAATTCCTTAGCATCGCAAAAGACCATGCAGCAAATACTGAATCCACCCCGGGAGCCGCAGATGCATCAACCGGGTATGAGGATCAAGCGCCATCCTCGGTGATAAATACGATCTCCGAATATTGGCAAGATTCTTCACCACTGACACTCACTGCGGTTGTTAGTGACACTGGTCCAAGTGGGTTACAGAACGTCACGTTGTATTATAGGTATCGTGCCACCAATATGTCTAGCTGGGGGAGCAATATCAGTTTTGGTGTCGATAACACACCCTGGGGTCTGTGTAGTTGGGTTTTCTCGTTCCCTGAAGGAGCAGGCCACTATCGTCTCTATAGTATCGCGACAGACAATGCGACAAACATCGAAACAACCCCTGGTGGAACTGGAGATACGACCTGTGGGTATAACACTGGTGCTCCAGTCTCCGAGGTAGATGAAATCTCACCATATTGGACATCCACCACACCATTCGTGATACAGGCAACAGCAGAAGATTTCGGACCTAGTGGACTAAAGAATGTGACACTGTATTATTATTACAGCACGGATAATAGCTCCTGGACTGGTCCTTGGTTGTATGATGTTGATTCAAACCCCTGGATAACGTGTAGCTGGAGTTTTCCGTTTCCCAATCAAACAGGCTATTACAGGTTCCATTCATGCGCTGCAGATAACAGCAGTCATATCGAGGACGCCCCCCTTCTCAACGACTCTGAATGTGGATATGATATTCAATCCCCGACATGTTTGATTACCTACAACACGACCCAAAATTCTTTCAAAGCCTTTGATCCGATACGGATCATTGCAACCTTTTCTGAGACGTATTCAGGAATCGATGAATCCAGCGTACAGCTTGCGATCTCCACACTGGGAAACGGTAGCTTAAACAATACCTCAATGAACATGATTGATAACACCCATTGGTTCTATGATTGGGTTGTCCCATCAGGCACTGATGAAGACGGTGTGTTCACCACAAGAGTGTATGCGTCCGATGCAGTATCAAACGATCTTGATCCTTCCCCGACCATAGATTCCTCAAAGCACATCGACAACACACCACCCGTAATATCCAACCTTACCATAGATTCTCTCACCTCAAGCTCAGTCCAAATCTCTTGGTTAACCAATGAAAACACAACCGGTCATATCGAATTTGGGCCTACTCCTTCCTTTGGATTCTGGCTTCATAGCATACCTTTCACCATATCGCATCATTATACGTTATCAGGTCTATCCGCAGCAACCACCTATTACTACCGTGTGATATCCTACGATTTAGCTGGGAATCATGATTCTTCTTCAGATGCAACGTTTACCACAAATCAACAGACATCAAAGCGGGCACAGATAGGAACTCATAATGAAAACATCCCTCCATCGAACCCGACAATAGACGGTCCCACAACCGGTCATGTTTCTCAACTCTATTCATTTAATACTCGTTCAGTTGATTCAAACAATGACTCTCTCACCTATACATTCGACTGGGGAGATGGTGTCATCGATTCAAGCGGATTGATGCAAAGTGGTATGAATTGCACGAGAAACCATAGTTGGATGAAAGCGGGAAAATACATCCTCCAAGTGACTGCGAGCGATCCTACCACAACTGTATCATCGAAACACATAATCTGGATAGATGCTGTCGCAGTAGGTGATGTTGGTTACCTTACCGATGACGATCGCGATGGAATATTTGATTTGTTCCATAACCAACAGACAGGCATAAAAACAGCGACGGAAATACGGCAGGGTGTCTATCTTATTGATGTGAATGGGGATCTTCAATGGGACTATGAGTACAATGTCACAACCGGTGAGATGTTCTCAATACTCCATCAAACATCGTCGACCCAAGCAACTCAGTTTCCATTGATGTTAATTTTTTCGGTGATTATCATGGTCTTTTTGTCGCTACTCATTGTAGTGTACCGCAGACGATTTTATAAAAAACAATGATTGCATCATGTGTTTTTTCTCGATAGAATCAGAGATGCTCTGACTAATTTTTTCAAGCAAAGAAATCATGGTATCTGAACCTGGATTTCTCGTAAGCTCTGATATCGTTTTTTGTATGTTCTGCTGAGTAAACGAATAATTCTGCATCCAGATGTCCTGGAGGCTTCCGCGTGAAAGGTTTGGTGCAGACAACCAGAGCTGCTCGGTGAGAAACGCCTGTTCCTGCATCCCTACGTCCAATTCGGTGAGGAACGACGAGATATTGACATCCGCATGGATCATCAGATGAGCGAGTGCTTCGTTTATCTCATTTTCAACATAAAACACATTTTCTATGTTCTGACAAAGGAAGGTGATATTTCCATGACCATATCTCTGAAGGAGTGCGAGGGAGAGTGCTGCTGCGTCCCCAGTTTCATAGGGGTCGTAGAAATCAGCATCGCAGATGTGTACCGGGACGTATATGGATGAGCAGGCATGGTTTGCAGCAAACCAACCACTACTGAGGAGCGTGGCATGTTCATTTGGTATTTTGAATATCATGACAGCCTCGTAGGTGTTTTGATCTTCACACATGGGACGCAGGCCATCAAGGTCATCGGTATGCAACCGCGACCAGCCTATCATATCCTGGATGGTGATATTGCCGATCTGTGGCTGAATCTGGTTCCGTAATGCTTGTTCCCATGCATAATCAACCATGCAAATCGATATCCTTGCAATGTTTCCATTGACTTCCGACAGGGTTACGCTAAAAGGTCCGACCGTTGCACGATTTCCTAGGGAGATCATCACCTCTTTCTTTTGCTCAGAATTCTTAAAAACAAAAACAGGAAATACCTGAGCGGTGATCGTTGAGGAGGTTATTGTTAGTATTTTAATGCCACAAACCGATCCAAGATGGACCACACTGCCTTGTCGCACCATGGTTTCTTTCTGTGCATCAAATGATTTGGCTAATGGAAGGGATCGTATCTGTTGTGTCTGCCAGAGATTTTTTGCATAGTTGGACATGACAAGAACATCAGTAACTTCTGTTGTCGTATGATGGATCGCATCTGCTTCGATGACCATTGCCTTCTGCGGACCGACTACGAAAAGATTCTCGGAAACTCCGGTCGCATGGAGCTGATCAACAGCCTCCGTTGTCAATAACGAGACGGCTTCGTCTTCATTGTCTGCGGTCTGACATGCGTATCGAATCCAGTCAAAATCATCCCATGCGTTCTTTGTCGGATTAATCCATTTTGAAAGTGTATCTGCATCGCCAAATGCAAGACCTGCGTCGGTTAGAACCATCCCTGCTTTGACGATATTAGGAAGTGTGTCTCCTTTGGTCGCGACCCCGATATAGGTATGGGTCACAAGAAAATCCCACGCCTTCCCCGTCCAGGGATATCGATACGTGTACTGCGTTCCTTGGGGGACTCGGCAGAGGACCTGCAACCCTGGTCTACTTGGGTCTCGTACTTTAAGAAGGAGACTATACTCTCCTGCTGTTGCATCAGGTGTGATGATAATATCTTTGCAGCTTTGTCCGACGGGAATGATGATGAGAGAACCGAAAAGGATTATAAAGAAAAGATATGGCAGGATTTTCTGCTTCTGACACATATAAAAATAAAATAGGAACCACGATATATAAACGTATGCTCCCGGATAAGGTTATTCTTCAGGAGATTCTTCTTTCTTTTTCTTCGCTGTTTTTTTTGTCGTGGTTTTCTTCTTTGTTGCGGTCTTTGCCTTTGTTTTCTTCTTTGGTTTTTCTGTAACCGCTAGGTCTTCCGCGGTGAGTTCTTCTTCGACAGGTCCTTCTTTTTCTTCGACGGGAGTTTCTGATTCTGGTTTTACTTCCTTCATTTCTTCTTCCGTCGGTACTTCTGATTCCTCTTTGGGTGGCTCTTGCGGTTGTTCCTCTGGTTTTACCTCAGGCTTTTCATCCTCGATAATCACAGTTGGTAATCGGATGATCTCTGTTTTGTTGACTTCAATGCGTTTGACTGGGTAGTAGATCTTACAGTGTTTGTAGATCTCGCTGCCGGTTTTTCCGTCAAGGCAGTCCTTGATAAAGGAATTGAGTGTTTTTGTTTTTCCTTCTTTGGTGATGACTTCTTTCATGACGTTTCTAATGAGCTTCTTCTGTGAGCTTTGTATTCGTTTCTCGGCGATAGCGAATGGTTTTACTCGGAGAAGTGCGCCGTCCCTTGTTTCAACGTCGAACACGCCGTCGACACGGGATTTTCTCCTTCGGATCATTCGTCGGAGGTAATCGGAGGTGAGCAGATGGCCCTTCAGCTGGGTGTGTGCGGTGTTTTGTTCGATCTTATCGATACTGAAAAGGAGTTTTATATGGGATTTCCGGAAATCATTCGTGATGTCCTGTAAAGAAACCTCGGTGACTCTGCCGATGAGGCTCTCTGGGGTCTCCGCAAGCGTCTCTGCGACAGGGACATTGTTGAATAATGATGGAGCGAGTATCGTGTACCAATTTTTTGCTTTCCATCGATCTTTGACTTTTCTGGTTGTCGTGCGTGCACGTGCTTTGGCCATATCTATCACTTATAAATCTCAATGTTTTTGTTTTAAGGGATTTTTGCAGTAATAGAGTTCTTATACTTAAATGCTACGAGGGGGGAACCCTTCAGAGAAAGCAGCTAATTCCAATGAAAAGAGGTCAAAAAGCATCGATAATTCTGATGTTCCGCGTATTTCCCTGTTTTCGTATTTCTTCTCTGATGCTCCTGTAGTAATCCACTGGTTCTGAAAACCTTCGGATGAGTTCTGGTTCCCTTTGTATACTCTTCTGAATGTTCTCCCGTATACCAGGTTTTAAACGCAGCATGTCGATCCAAATCTCCTTTGCACCAGCGTCCTTCATAATGTCCAGGAACTTAGGGATTTCATTCACTGATGTGGTCGGGTACGCCGGTCCGAAGAACACCGCGGTTTTCAGACCAGCATTTGAGCACTGTTGTAATGCGGTTATCCGTTCTTGAATCGAGGATGCTTCCGGCTCAAGCAACCGACGTTCATTCTCATGCAACGTTCCGATGCTGAACATCACCTGGGAATCAGAAAAACGTTTCAACAGATCGATATCTCGTATGACAAGGGCTGATTTTGTCTGGATGTGAACCGGGAAATCATAGAGTAATAATTGTTCCAAACAAAACCGCGTTACTTTGTATTTTTGTTCTACGGGTTGATATGGATCGGTGACTGTTGAGATGCCGACGACGCCTGGTTTCTTTTTCTTTAGCTCATGAGCTAGAATCACAGGGATATTCTTTTTGACCATAAGGTCTTCTCCCCAACGTTCCCGTGGTTGTCGGAGGACGTTTGGTGCATAACAGTACGCACAGTTATGTTGACAGCCTCGGTAGGGGTTCAACGAATAGGTCAACCCCGGTAATGTTGATTTCGACAAAGCGGTTTTACAATCAACTTCCTGAACACTCATCTTATCTCACCAGGAAATCCTCCAACCTTCTCTGATACAGTTGATTTTTTAAGACCGCACTGTTCCGTATCCATCGTTGCACAGGGATATCCATGATCCCTGAGACGTACACCAATGATTCCTGGACTGTATCGAATTTTCTAAACGGCTGAGTCAAGGCATGACGGACGCTTTCCCGGACATTCCACACACCGATCGGCATGATATACCCGGGGTGTGCCTCGCGGAGGATGACCACCCCGGCCTGTCTTCGTTCTTTATTAAGGACTTCGTTGACCGCGAGTCTTGCTGCATAATAACACCCACCGATCTCCGCATATGTCGTTCGACCATCGTAGAACTCATAGCTGTTGAAAATGGAAATGCCGGTCCCATACTGGTTCCAGGTGGTGTTCGGATACCATGCCTCGATGAGCTCGTATTGCCATTCCGAGGGCATCATCAAGATGATCCAGCGGTTATCATATTGGTTCAGATAGTATGCTCGGACCTCATTGATGAAGGGATATGTCTTTGTTTTTTTCATCAGCTCTGCACCAAGTGTTGAATCCACTGCGGTGATACTCCATCGGGTCGGTACAAAGCGTCTGTTCTTTTTGATACCAAATGCTCCAACGCTGAATGCGCGCTGGATCTTTGAGATGAGCACCCCGTTTTTGTAGATGTCAAGGATCGCATCCCTAGCTTTCAGATCAATATCATAGTATGCTTTTTCGATATGTTGTTCATACTTTGGATTTGTGATATCTAATGTTCTGAGAGGCGCAGATGGTCCATGTGGTTGGACTTCATCATAGAACGCTATCTTTCCATAGGGTTTTTTTTCAAACACGGCATCTGCGAACACCGCATTCTTCGAAAGAGCGAGCTCTCTGGTGAATTCCACGATTCGATGAGGGCTTTCGACATTGGTGACATCCACTGTGAATTTCCCTCGGACCAGCTGACTGCGGAAATCCACGATATCGTCCAATGTTTTATTGAGCCATCGCTCAGGGGTGTCGATCTCTGAGGTGTCTCCCATCACAGGAGGGATCATGGGCCCTATCGAAACCTTTGGGTATCCGATTCTCCCAATGAACACACTCGGGGGTGATGCTCCCTCGAGTCGTAAACTATCAAGGAATGGTTTTGTTTTCACTTTGGCATGATAACGGACGATCACGGGGCATCGATTCTTACCGCATAAAAACTTTGTTCCACGACAGAGAGCACAGACACTTGTTGATTCCTTTTTCACAATAGGAACGAGTTTCTTTTGATTCTTCGAACTGTTCTGCACCAGATCCCCCATGGTTCAAACACTCTTATATAGCTTCATTAGAGAGCAGTGAAAGTATTTAATTTATTCGCCTTGAACTTTTTTTCGTAAGGTCTGCAGCCACGATGGTATCCCTTCAACGGTGCGACAGGCACAAAGATGAGCAAGCATCTGCCGATACCTGATGTTGCATTCCACACGGTTCTCAAGGTGTTTCTTAATCGAAGAACCCAGCCTGCCTCCTCGCCAATCCCAATCGGTAAGCAAGATGATCGTCCTATATTTCTGAGCGATGATATCACAGAAATCTGAAACGGATTGTCCTGTGTTGAAGCTGATGATTTCACCAGTCAGCTCAAGCCTGCGCAATGCTGCGATGTCTTTGGCTCCCTCGACGATGATGGGGATTGTTTTATTCTCCTCAGATAACTGACGAACGAGCTCTTCTAGTTCTTCTACTGTTTGCAGGTCATCCATCAAAAAACTCCTTCAGCATTCCCTCTACTCTGCCCGGAGCAATGTTTTTTAAACACACGGTTTTCTCCCGATTTTTTTCACCACTTATAAGAATAACGTCTTTTCCAGCGAGCTGAAAAAACTGTGCGATGGTCTCAAGTACCTCGGTGTTTGCTTTGTTCTCCTTTGCCTGTGAACAGACCTTCATTTCAATAGAATGGCGCCATTGATTGTAGGTAACTGGAAAAACCGTCTGAGAAGACCCGGGGATCACATGCAAGGAAAGTAGCACACCCTGTGATGATCCTTTGATTGCATCCTTATACGAAGTCATATTCACAATAATATTAAATGATTATTTTTGGGTCAGTTTGAGGATCGCTTCAGCAAGGTCACCGTTCGTCTCCTTCAACGCTTTTCGTACCTCTGCTTCGGATTTCCCTGTCTGCTCCATGATTAATTTGATATCTTCTTTCTGTGCATCCTGTGGTTCTCCGCCTCTTGTTTTCACTACCGGGTCCCCGACGATCTGAAACGTCTTCTGCCCCTGTGCCTCCATCACTGTTACCTCTGCAGAATCAAAAATATATTCCTTGGTGTCTGTCTGGATGATCACCTTTTCAACGTTATCGATGTCCTTGACGTTAATCCCGAAGCGTTTCATCATCTGTGCAAGCTGCCTGCTGTTCATCTTGCCTGGCATCATAGTCGCATCATCTCTTTCTTCAGGGAGGGATAGCGTTGTTGTTATTAGTATTTTTTCTTTTAGAGATCACCAAAAAAATGAAGGATGGGGTGAAGCGATAGTATCTTCACCAAGAGCGGGAACTGATCCAAGAGGTTTAACAAAGTATTGAAGAATGGTGGGAAAATGATCGGGATTGATTTCGGCATCGTCACTGAGAGAGGTTCAGACCAATCACTTTCATCATTAAAAGTGTCCCGGCATTTCACTCGTACTTGATACGTTCCTTGCTCTGGCCAGCTGTGGGTCACGGTGGTTGTCTGACCTGAGGCGACTGGTCCAATCCAATCACTGAAGTTCCCATCGCCCCAGTCCCATTGGTAACAGAGCTGCTGTCCTTCTGGATCGGTCGATACGGTTGAGTAGAGGTATGCCACCCCTGGTTTTCCTGAGGCTCGCCCCGTGGGTCTCTCAGGGGTGTTTGGTGGCTCGTTTGGGGGGACTTCAGGGAAATGACCTCCATAGTTACTTGTGATGGATGCAGGCTCTGGTGAGGACCAGTCTTGCTGAACAAAATGGACATTTGGGTCTCCATAGACCACATATTGCAGAGAGGTATCGGGACTCGGTTGCCAGGGTGTCTCAGGAGCATAGAGTTTGGCGACACGGGC
>DAJP01000093.1:32337-40190 GCA_002496355.1 Euryarchaeota archaeon UBA346
AGTAAGACTTCATTCATTTTCCCATTTGCCATATCACAGGCATTATACGCGGTCATCGACCCATGCACGTTCGTGATATCATCATCTAGCATCACTTGATCGTAGTATCCACCTTGACTACCATCATAAACGATTCCATCAGTTGATGGCCAAAACGCTCCTTCCCAAGGTACCAGATTGTCATTATCCTGGGCAACTCCGTTATCTGAGGTGCGAACCGCGATACCGCTCCCACCACCATGACAACTGAAATAGAGGAACACCGATCCGTTGTTGAGATCTTCAACAAACCCGCAATTTGGAACATCCGGCTGTGAAGGGTGACTTCCTGGATGTGCATCAGCACCTGAGTGGAAATGTGCCTCATAGCTTGAAAGAAAAGAAGCAAATTGCCCTGGGTCACAGTCAGGACCATTTCCGGGTCCTGGAGGAAGAACTGGTGAGAGATCTGGCATATTGTCATGGATGTCCTGCCAGGGGAAATTCCCATTCTCAGCGCACCAGCCCTGGAACGGCCATCCGAAAATCTCATTGACGATATGGTTCCCACCCCAGTTGTCCACACCACTGTTCGCAGTATGTTCCACCTCATACGCATTCATCGAGAGAGTCACGTGTTTTGGTCGCGGGTTCGAAAATATCGTTGCCCGATACAGGGTATCCCGGTTCGTCAGGGCGATATTGTCAATGAATCCTAGTGGCATCCTCCCAGGCACTGCACCAGGATCGGTGAGTCGAGAAGGATCCCCGCTGATCGCGCGTTCAAAGGTCACGTCAAATCCGTTCACCGGATCATAGTATGGCTGAGTGTTAAAGGTGATGACCGTCTCAAGGTTCTCTGAATCATTTCCCCCTATCTCGTCTAGCCATGTGTAGAACTGCTCTGCGATTGTTTCCTCACCTTCGCGATACTCATTTGGAAGACTCATCGGTTCACGTAATTTATACGGGCTGAGCTGTGAGGCAGTCAGGCTGGTGAACGTCTGATATGCCACCTGCTTCATCAATGAAGGGAGAAATAGAACGTATCCCCCATAACATGCTGCAGCCATCGACGCGGGGAGATTCTGCCAGTTCTCAAGAATGCCACAGAGCGTTGATCCACCGGTGATACCCCGTACAAGAGATACGATGTTTTCCTGTGTCACACAATCACTTTCTATGCTTAGACCTGCCGCGATGAGTTGATTGGTGATCCCCTGGGGCAGGGAGTCTCCAATTTCAACAAGAATCGCTTTCTTTGCCTCAAGTGAATCGATCACCGCAAGGGTATCAGATGAAATTGATGATGGCTCGGTTAATAACAACGGGGCGTTAAAGAGCGACGCAAGAGATGCACCATTGGAAATACTTTCGATATCGCTCTCTGAAATGACCGGATCAAAATAGGGGACGATGATGACATGATCAGATTTTTTCCAATCATGAGTTGCGATCTTGTTTGCGATACTTAGTGGTGTCCCATTGATTGTCGATATATGGTTTGGGTCTACCCCGTATTTGTTGATGAGTAAGTTTTTTTCAAAATCTGGAACATCTCCAATAAAATTGATATCGGTCGCTCCATCCCATGTACTCAAATACGTTTCCCAATCATCAACCATGTATTGCGTGGTTAAATCTGTTATCTTATCGGTGGTGAGCAGCGATTGGTACACGTATCCATCGTAATGGAAGACCGTCATAGGGATCGCTGTCAGAAAATTATATTCCGAATCCGTGTCATCCTCATTCATATGGACAACGTTTACCCGTGGAAGGAACATAACTGTCTCATGGTTTGGCGGCCAGGAGTTATTTTTTAACGATGCTGTCGTTGTCGCTGAACCAAGAGGTATGAACAACGAACTCAGAATCACTATGACGATAATATTGCTTAACACAATTCTGTTTTTTTGTCTCATTTTTTTCTCCCCTATCTCGATATATAAGATACGAGCCTCTTCTATTTAACTGTTGTTGATTTTAATTTTTTGACGAGCACATCACTAGAATCAGGTGATTCATTCCTTTTTTGTAATCAACAAAGAAGAGCTTTTTTGGTGCGTGAGAACAGTACGTATGGAAAAATATGGAGAAAACTCCCGGGTTTGCAACAAGTGGATAACACCATGCCCAAGGTCCCTGCAGATGATCCTTGCCTCTGGTTTTGCATTTACCCTGAGATTTTGGAACACGCCATCAATAGGGGTAACGTTCGTTGCGATGAAAATGACATCAAAAGGGTGGACCGGATAGGTCGTCCCATCACCATACTCCACCATAATGCGGTCTGAAAGATGTTGCGATGCGATATATTGCTTCGCACGTTGTATCGCCTTTCGGTCGTTATCGATCGCGACGACCTTCACATGCGCCTCGGTAGCAGCTAGGATTGACATCGTAGGAAGAGAGCCACATCCGATATGCAACACCTGGTCCTGCTCAGTCACCTCAGCTAGCTGGAACTCATCGACGAAAATATTTCCGATCCATTTTGTATACCATCGATGAACAAAACGGCTTTTTACAGAGAACACCTCTAAGTAATAGTACAAAAAACACAAAAGCTTTCTTTTCCAGTTCAACATCCGAAATAACGAGTGTTTCTGCATCACCGGGCCTATGGATTCAACAACAACAGAATATTAATAATTGTTGTATAATAGCACACAACGATGCAAAACTGATGATACAAAAAAACGATTTCGATGTGATGATTTCTTCAGAAACACCCGTTCCTAATCTCATCGTTAACAACATTGCTTCGCTTCTGTTCACCCGTTTACCTCATCGAGACGAACAATCCATTCTCATCCTGACACATGTGGACGGAACATACGTCGAAGTGTCTTTACAGAAATTACGATACATCACCGCATCCTTGTACGAGGAATTTCAAAAAAAGAACATCAGACCAGGGGATACGGTCCTGCTTGCGACCTTATCCGTCAACACAGAACTGTACACGATCCTGTTATTCACTGGACTGGTCTCGTATGGCGCCCGAGTCCTCTTTCCTATGTTTGTTGAGACGACCGAACTGGATAACTGGATACAAAACACGAACTGTTCTGCAGTGATTTTCCCATCCGTTGAAATACAAAATCTACCTGGTTATGAACGACAAAAACAGGTAATCAATGATATTCGGAGAATCGCAGAGAAACATCAGCTTCCTCTGTTCGATACCACTGAAGATTTCTGTCTCACTTCATTGTTAAATAAAACAGATCTTCCTAAGGAATATACGACGAACGCTCATGTACAAGCATGTTTAAACACAACAGATCCGACGACAGAAAGCGTCATCTTCACCACCTCAGGGACCTCGGGTCGATCCAAACTCGTCCTCTACGAACAGGGGGCTTTTCTCAGAAACTGCCACTGCTGGCAGGCATCAGGATTATATGCCTGGGAAAAACTTGGAGGACGAAGCTTTCTTGACATCCTTCCTCACACCGTCAGCATCCGAGCTTTGTTGAACTCCTACTGGACCGGCTATCCACTCTGCATCGTACAGACAGAATGGATTAAACAAAAACCACAAAAGCTCCTTCCGTTCCTTATCAAAATGCGTCCGGAAGTAATGACGCTTGCCCCCAACTCCTTTCAGTTCCTCCTCGAGCTCACTACGCTCGTCCCTGAGGTAAAAGACCTGGCGTTCTCCGAACTCAGGACTGTCGTATCCACAAGCGCACCCTACAGCAGCACTATTGCGGAGGGCATGAAAAAACAGTTCAATCTATCTCTCCACAATGCGTATGGATTAACCGAAACTCAGCAGGTGCTCACCACACTACTGACCGCCTCATCCACACAGAATCTGGGTGAAATCGACATGGGAAAACCCATCGCCGGAGTCATCCTTGGCTTAAAAAAATACGACAAAGACCTGTACTTGCTTTATGTAAAATCCCCCTATGGCCATAAAGCCTTACTCACAGAAACCAAGAGTCCTGCAGAAGAGTTTTTCTCCACTGGTGACATCGTCAGATACAAAACACCAGATAACCTTTTCTATATCGGACGCGAAAACAAAGACTTCATAAAAAGTGGATTTGGGGCGAAGGTATCCATCGCATATCTCAGAGACTATTATCAGGATCTCTACCGAGATGCCCACCACATCGAATACATGGCCTATGAGACCTTTAACTTTTCAATAGGAATTGCCGCACTCATCTTTATTTCAGATTCGTCCCTTCCACAGGGGCGGGTCACTGATAAAAAAACCATACAAACATTTTACCATCGTATCATAACGATAAACAAGCGTCTCCACCAACGCCTTGAGCCATTTGAGTACGAGCAATGGACGATCGCACGCTTCCTTCTGATAAACCACTCGGTTCCCAAAACCCATAAAGGGACGGTCTCAAGCTTCACCATCGATACGCTCTTTAACAAGGAAAAACATGATCTTATTCATTCGAATAATCCGAAAACCGGTGTGAAAAACCTCCAACAGCTCAGCAGCGTCATTCTTCGATTACTCCTCCTATACACCCCGTTGAGATACAAAAAAATAAGAAAACCACTCCTTCGGATTTTTCTTCGATAAAACAAATGATACCATGTTTTTTTCTCTCGGGAGACATAAATTTATAGAGCTCTACTTGTTTAACATTTTTCAGTATGATTTCAGAAGCAGAAATGAAAGTCATCGATACAAACTCAGAGTACTTTGGAGTACCCACCCTGCAACTCATGGAGAACGCGGGAAAAAACGTTGCAGAGTTTGTGAGAAACCAAATCAAAGACACCAAAAAAAACATTCTTATTCTCTGTGGAACCGGGAACAATGGTGGAGACGGGTTCGTTGCTGCGCGATACCTCACCCAATATTACAAGGTTTCTGTCTTTCTCGCAGGCACTGAAATAAAAACCTCAATCTCAAAGAAAAACTACCAGAAACTACAGACCTGTGACGTCAAAATCTCAACCTCGCCTCAGGACCTTGACAGTCTTTTAGCAGAAAACGACGTCCTTGTTGATGCACTGCTGGGAACCGGTCTGTCTGGTCCCCTCAAAGAACCCTACGCAACTATTGTAAAAAAAATCAATGACGCACAGAAAAAAATCATCATCTCCGTGGATGTCCCAACAGGTCTAGGCACCCTTACTGCCATCAGACCAGATGAAACGGTAACGTTCCATGACAAAAAATCCGGCATGACCGATCAGAACAGCGGCACCATCACCATTGTCGACATCGGCATTCCTCAAGAGGCACTCACCTTTGTTGGACCCGGGGAACTCACGGTATACTATCCACGCCCTGCAAAAAAATCACATAAAGGAGATAACGGGGTAGTGCTCATCATCGGTGGTGGACCGTACATAGGAGCACCAGCCCTCAGTGGCCTTGCTGCGTTACGAACCGGTGTGGACCTTGTCTATATCGCGACACCACAACGATCCTGGGAATCTGTCGCAGCGTTTTCACCAAACTTCATCGTCAAGGACTTGACCCAAGACATGTTCACCAAAATAGATATCCCTCTTATCGAAGAGCTTCTTCGCAAAAGCACTGGGGTGATCCTTGGTCCAGGGTTAGGGACTGCACCAGAAACCGAAGAAGCAATCATTCTTTTAGTACGACGCATTATTGCAGAAAAAAAACCTTTGGTCCTTGATGCGGATGCGATCAAACCAGTCGGGGGAAACCTTTCTCTCATAAAAAACTCCACAACCGTCGTCACCCCCCATGTCGGTGAATTCAAAAAACTCACGGGAATCACTCTCCCACAGGACCTTGACGAGCGAATGACCCTTGTAAAAGAATGGTCAAAAAAGATAGGAGTCACGATTTTCTTGAAAGGATACCTGGATATCCTGAGCAATGGAATCAATATCAAACAAAATAAGGTCCATAACGAGGCGATGACGGTCGGAGGGACAGGTGACGTCCTGGCAGGCATCATCGGAGCACTGCTCTCAAAAGGAGTACGACCCTTCGAGGCTGTACGAGTCGCAGCATTCCTCAACGGGGAGGCTGGCAACGAGGCATTCCAGAAAAAATCCTATGGACTGCTCGCCACCGACATCATCGAAGAAATCCCCACCATCTTGAAAAAATATCTCTAACCGCTTTTTTTCAAAAAACAAGGACTGGACGAAACAAAATACTGATTATTCCCATATCGCTTTGATTTCTTGATGCTTCACCAGTTCACCAGCGACCTGGTATAAAACCCATGCGAGGAACGCAGGTTCTTGTCTCATCTCCTCAGAAAGAGCGGTGGTTATCTTATTTTTCATCTCCTGCTCTATTCTATCAGGGTTCTTCGGCCATTCGGCGTACTGGTATTTCTTCATCCATTCCGCCGTTTGTTCTATCATCTCGGTCTTTCTATCAGCAAGCTTCCGAACCGCTTTCTCAGTTTTTTTTACAAACACTCCCGATGATTTCTTCTCCCACATCATTCTATCCTCATTTTTCATATCGTCAGGGAAGATAAAAATCTTTACTTTATGAGAAAAAAAACTTTTAAGAACTCCTGTGTCATCAGCGGTTCAGATGAAAAAAACGTATCTCCTCATCGTTGTTTACTTCGTCCTTTTCATACTTTCCTCTTCAGCGACCGCGATTTTTACCTCATCCCATACCTTGAAAGGAACTCTTGGGGAGGAAACAAAAGCCTTTTTTATCGGAAGAACCATCATCAACGGATCGTTCACTGGTCAACCTCTGGAGCATCTCATGGACTCCTCCTTTCTTCAACAGATGAGAGGATTTCCTCTCATTGGAGAAAGCAGTCTCACTGACCTTGATTCGGTTATTGTTATAGAAGACATCGATATCACCACTGCAACATCCCTTGAGGATCTTATCATGCAATACTCCGATCATATCACTACCTACACCAATGTCGATATTGTCACAGAAGAGGGTCTGTTCCTTCTTGGCATCAATGATGGTTTCATCAGTCTCTCCGCTGATCTCTCCTATGCAGTGACCACCATTGTTCCCCTTGAAATAGTCCCTGATTACATCACACGTTTTTTTGTCATTGGGACAAACTCTCCACTCACGATGCAGTGTTCGGGAGACTTTGCAGCCCTCACCACACTTTCGGACACGAGTACAATTATCCTGAAAGATGGAAATGGGAGGACGCTTTGGACCGGTGGGTCACCAAACGATTACCTCATCATCCAAGATCCGTCATTCTCTCTGGTAAAACATCCCTCACTTTCTCTTCTCCCTCTCACCGATTCTGCATCAGCTATGACACTGACCGAGTCAGTTGTTCCAGCAGCGCCAGAGGATATACAGATTAAACAACTCATCCAAAATGTCGCGGTGATCCTTAAAGACTTTAGTGATACGAACACAGATTTTCTTGAGAGTATCAATGACCTGGATGTGTTCATCGAGACATCCTCCTTCATCGCAAACGGGGCAATGATTCTGCAGCAAACAAATGATACGGTGACGATAGATCATTCATCACAACGATTTTCTTCAGCAGGGTTTATACGTTTCAACACCCTCTCTGTTACTAATTTCGGGTCTCCCACAGGGCTGTTCATCAAAGGAGATTGCACCCTATGTTATCTTGGGGATCATTTTTACAATCCATCAGCGAAACGAAGCAATGACGGTATCGCGTTCCCATACGAATTGCTCTTCATCTGGGTCCTATCACTTGGTATCTTTGTCTACGTTCGGTTTTTCTTGCGGCCTCTGGTTGATATTACTCTTGATCAGAAAATCAGGCGATACGGTCTTGTTGTCCATATCTCTGCTCTAGTCATTGCATTTTTACTTCTTGATTTGGAAGTCAACATCCTGTTTGGCATGAGTGCGCTTTCTTCCTTGGTGTCACAAGGTTTTTCTATTGGTACTGGTGCATTTTTCCTTTTAG
>DAJP01000093.1:40448-65466 GCA_002496355.1 Euryarchaeota archaeon UBA346
CTTTTAGAAGCTCTCATCTGGATAATAGGATTCTGTATACTCGCAATCCCCTTGCAGTTACTATCGTACGCAATCCTTCGTTATCTCGGTGTCGAGAAAGGAGGCAATGGAATATGGAAAGCGGTCGGCGACTTATCTATCTGGGTGTTCAGTGGATTTTATCTGCTTTTATTTTTCAACATTCTTCTTTTGGTGATTGATTTTAATAGTCTGTTTGCAATGGGATGATGTATGCAACCAACGCTCCAACCACTCATCGATGAACCTGCGCTTCTTTTTAAAGAAAAAAAACTCTTGGTCATCGCTGATCTTCACATTGGAATCGAAAGTGAGTTACGGGAGAATGGCTTGCAGGTTCCTTCCCAGACCAAGGTGATGGAAGAACGGTTGCTCTCGATTCTTAAAAAGAATAAAGTCGACGATATTATTCTTCTTGGTGACATCAAACATACTATCCCCTCCTCGACGTATCAAGAACGAACCGATGTGAAAAACTTTCTCGCCGTGATTCAATCAAATAGCACGCTGCATGTGCTACCGGGGAATCATGATGGGAACATTGACCGGTTGCTCACCGCGGGTATTCAGCTGCATTCCTCCGATGGATACGTCTTTGAGGGGATTGGGTTTACTCATGGTCATCGCAAGCCATCTGTTGAGGTCATGCAATGTGATCAGGTGATCATCGGCCATTCCCATCCGACCGTGATGATGATGGACCGTCTTGGGTACCGGACGTTTGAACAATGTTGGCTCCGGGGTTCACCTCATTTCGATGTGTTGCATGAAAAATATCCGGAATCACCAACATCGCAGATCCTTCTCATGCCTGCATTCAACCCTTTATGTGGAGGGACCGCGGTGAATCAAGATGCACTGCTTGGACCGTTTAAAAATCTCATCGATGTTGATAACGCAGATTTGTATCTTTTGGATGGATCCTCCCTGGGGAAGGTAAAAGACCTTAAAGATTCACGTTAACCTTTAAATACATCATGTAATATACGACACCGACTTACAACTACAGATAATGATGACCTATGGAACTGAATCTCTCTGAAAGAGTCGGCAGCTTGTTACAGGCGGTATTCCTTTTAATTCTACCCTGGGTCGTTCTTATAATCGGACTTGTTTTTACATTTGATAATGTCTGGTTTTATCTTTTATGTATCACCTGGCTTGGCTGTGGCCTTGTTTTCTTTAGCACCCTTAATTAGCATGGTAAAAGTTAACTCGTTTTTCTTTAAATCCAAAATCATTTAAATCACTTATCGTATTCTGCTTTCCTGTTGATCGGGATGGTTAATTATATTATCGTCACAGGCGGAGTTATTTCTGGTTTGGGAAAAGGAATTACGACCGCATCAATAGGGAAAATTCTTGTGAACCATGGGTACAAAGTGACCGCTATCAAAATTGATCCCTACATTAACTTTGATGCAGGCACCCTTCGGCCGACGGAACATGGGGAGGTCTGGGTCACGGAGGACGGGGGGGAGATTGACCAGGATCTGGGACATTACGAACGCTTCTTGGATGTCAACATCCCGAAATGTAACAATATCACCACCGGTCAAGTCTACAGCGCGGTCATCGAAAAAGAACGAAGTGGGAAATACCTTGGTAAGACCGTGCAACCAATCCCTCATGTGACCGATGAGATCAAGAGACGGATCCGCACTCCAAGTGATGAGACAAAATTTGATTTTGTGCTTGTGGAGATCGGGGGCACCGTCGGAGACTACGAAAACGTCTTGTTTTTAGAGGCAGTCCGTCAGATGAAGCATGAGGGTGAAAAAGTAATCTATATCCATGTCACCTATGTTCCTGTGTTAAAATCTCTTGGGGAAGCAAAAACCAAACCAACCCAGCATTCCGTAAAACTCCTCCGAGAAATCGGTATCCAACCGGATTTCATTATCACACGTTCTGAAAAACCATTAGATGATGTGCGAAAGGAGAAGATTGCCTTATTCTGTAACGTCTCCGGGGAAGATGTCATCTCTGATTCCAATATCGACAACGTCTATGGAGTCCCCTTATTGTTCGAAGACCAAGAACTCTGCAAGAAGATCCTAAAGAAACTCGGGTTGCGTAAAGAAGAAAACGATTTCAATGCCTGGAAAAACTACATTGCGAAAATCAAGAAACTGGATAAAAAAGTAAAAATCGGGATCGTCGGAAAATATTTTGATATCGGGGCGTTTAAGCTCTCTGACTCGTATATCTCTGTCATCGAGGCAGTCAAACATGCTGCGTGGAACAACAACGTACGCCCGGAGATTGAATGGATCGACTCAAAGATCTTCGAGAAGCATCCTCGCAAGATCGTTAATTTGAAAAAAGTCGATGGAATCATTGTTCCCGGGGGTTTTGGTCTTTCCGGTGTCGAGGGGAAGATAGCGACCATAAAATATGCTCGTGAGAACAACATCCCTTATCTTGGATTATGTCTTGGGATGCAGCTTGCGGTGGTTGAATACGCTAGGAACGTCTGCGGGTTAAAAGGCGCGAACACCACCGAGGTTGAAAAAAACCCACCCTATCCCGTAATTGATTTCATCCCTGATCAAGTAAAGATCGTCACCGAGTCCCGTTATGGTGCCACCATGCGGCTTGGGGCGTATCCTGCGATTCTCACAGAGGGGTCATTGATCAGAAAATTGTATAATGATCAGAATAAGGTTACTGAGCGTCATCGGCATCGTTATGAGGTCAACCCGAAATATATTGATGTCCTTGAGAAAAAAGGCTTTGTTTTCTCCGGTCGTTCCCCTGATGGGATTCTTATGGAGTTCATGGAATTACCAAACCATCCCTATTTTACCGGGACACAAGCCCATCCAGAGTTCAAATCCCGACCGATGAAGCCTGCTCCGCTCTTCGATGGACTCATCAAGGCAGCCAAGAAAAAGAAAGAATAAAAATAATCACATTGTTTTTGGCTCGAAAATCGTTTTATGCAACACCAGGTTACTTGTGAAAAACCAGATTGGTGGGATTAAAGCGATAAGGATGATGTAGATGTTCAATGTGCTGAGCATGATCGGTGTCGTCGCATACATGAAAATAACGATGATCCCAATGCATTTTCTGATTCGTGCCCGGTCAAAGGTCGTAATCGAGAACAATTTATAAATCGAAAAGAACGTCACAACCGAAAACAACACAAGTAATCCGATCTGCCAAAGGTTCGCGGACAGACCAAGAAACACGAACGGTAAAAAGATCAAGGCCATCCGTAATAGTTCTATCAGATATCCCATCGTCTTAAAGGAAAGGGGCAACGCTATGATCCCAGCATGTACTTTAGCCCCTAGTCGAATCGCAACAGTGTCGGCGCTTCCTTCTTTATCATGATCGATGTCCTTTATGGCACCATTAATCATGTTCATGAAAATAACTTGTATACTTCCGATGAGAGCCACGACATACGCAAGCAATGTCGGAGTACCAATCGTCCATGCACCAAAGAGAATCAGAAAGAAGATTGCACCAGCAACAAAGAGGTCCATCCCTGGGTATTTTTTACTGGCAATGTCGTATACCGTCGCAAAGAAATATGCGACAAGAAGGATACAAGCTAGGATAATATATTGGAGAAGATCAGAAAAAAATACAAAAGAAAGGAGAAACGAAACAATCATACAAGAGATGGCGAAGAACGCAGCACCTCTCCGAGTGATACTTCCTCGGACTAAGGGACGTGCCGAGAGGTCTTTTGAGAGTTTATCAAGTCGGAAATCAATGACATCGTTAATCACAAATCCATAGATATGAGACATGCTTCCAATGAGAAATAAAATACATAACTTCCAGAGATGCAGTGAACCAACATTCCACATGGAGAGCGCACCAAGAACGGGGGCGACCGCGGTCAAGCCCATATTGAAGAGACGCGTTATTTCGATATAATCCCGAAGCATCACCATAAAAGTAAACTAGACGCCCATAAAAAACCATCGGTTTGTAACCTATAGCTTTTTATACCGATTCCTATTTTTTTCTTCTGTGCTTGAAAAACTTCGCTCATTTGCAGACATCGGTCGGACACAAGGGATCACCACCAGTGCATCCATTGCAATTGTCGGTGCGTTAACATCAACCATGCCTGTTGCATGGTACCATATCGTGTATTTAACGATCCTTTCAATCATCGCTCACATGGTTCTAAACACCTATATCGCGTTAGGTGACGTCGAACTCGATGCGCACACCTATGTTCCCTCGCGAAACCCGGTCATCAGCGGCTTGTTATCCCGGAAGGAAGCGATGGGTTTCTTCTATGGAGGAACCCTCATCGCACTGCTGATGATTGCCCTGCTCTTCTTCTCCATTGATTCATCCTTTGTCCTTCTGTGCTTCCTCTGCTCCATCCCGGCGTTTGGGTCTCTCATCTGGTATGGTTGGAAAGGAAAAAAAGTCCTCCTCTCCTATGATTTCTCATTTTCTATCTCCTATTCTTTTTTTGTCCTCTTCGGAGTGTTTGCTGTCGGTGGAATGCCAACGATATACACCTGGATCTTTATTGGGGTGGTCATCTTCGCAGCGACCGCGTTTGCACAATGGGAGAATGGTTTAAAGGACGTTGATGCAGACCGTAGTGTCGGGGTCAAAAGCTTCGCCGTGGTCACTAAGGTCAGAAACAACAAACGACTTCGTATCACCCATCCATACTTCCTCTACGGATGCGCCTTGAAAATTGGCTTCCTGCTTTGTAGTTTCCTTGGGTACTGGTACTCCCAAAACATCTACTACCTTCTGTTCTTTCTCCTGTATGGGATTCCGTCTCAGGTCTACATCATGTATCGATTTTTAGTAAAAGAAAAACCGCAGGATCACCGACGAACGATTTTACTGGATGTGACGTTTGCTGCCATCCTGGGATACTCAACGATATTTGGGTACACAGGCATCCTGCCTATCGTGCTACTGATCATCTATCTTATTGGTGGGTACCTGATCGGTTCATTAGTTCAATCAAACTGTGAATTCAAATTCGGGAGATTCTCCTTTTCACCGAAATAAAAAAAAACATGTTAAATGTTTTTCTTTAAGTAAGCATCGATTGTTCGTGCTGCTCGTTTTCCTGCACCCATCGCCAGAATAACGGTTGCAGCACCGGTGGCGATATCACCACCAGCGAAAATCTTAGGGATTGATGTTCGTCCATCATCATCAGTGGTGATATTCCCGTGTTTGCCGATTTTCAGGTCCTTCATGCTCTGTGGGATTAACGGGTTTGGGCTTTGACCGATTGCGACCAGTGCGGTATCAATAGCTAACTTCTCTTCGGAACCTGGAAGCGGAACTGGTCTTCTCCGCCCAGATTCATCAGGTTCCCCTAACTCCATTTTCAAATATTCGACTTCTTTGAGTATCCCTTTCTCATCTCCAATGAATCGTATCGGGGCTGTCAACAACTTAAAAATGACTCCCTCTTGTCTTGCATGTTCGATTTCCTCTTCTCTTGCTGGCATCTCGGCTTCTGACCTCCTATAGAAAATATAGGATTTCTCAGCCTTCAGCCGTAAGGCTGTTCGTGCACAATCCATTGCGACATTCCCTGCACCAAAGGTCACGACTATTTTGCCCACCTTCACCGGGGTGTCAAATTCCGGAAAGCGATATGCTTTCATCATATTCACCCGGGTGAGGAACTCATTGGCTGAATAGACTCCATCGAGGTTTTCACCAGGGATGTTTAACCATTTTGGAAGACCCGCGCCAGTACCAATAAAAACAGCGTCATATTTGTCCATTAACTCTTGAACGGTGATTGTTTTTCCTACTACAACGTCATAGATAACTTCGACTCCAAGGCTTTTCACATATTCTACTTCAGATTTTACAATGGTTTTGGGGAGACGAAATTCGGGGATACCGTACATCAGCACGCCACCAGGGTCATGTAACGCCTCAAAGACAGTGACTGCATGCCCCATCCGAGCTAAATCACCTGCACAGGTCAATCCTGCAGGACCTGCACCGACAACAGCGATATGTTTACCGGTCGGATCTGGTCTTTTTGGAGGTTTTATCCCTTTCTCTCGTTCATAATCCGCAATAAACCGTTCTAGGCGTCCAATACCAAGGGGTTCTCCAAGTTTTTTTAACGTGCATTCTCCCTCACATTGTTTCTCATATGGACAGACACGGCCAGAAATCGCAGGTAGATTATTTTTTGCTCTGATAATCTCCGCTGCTTTGTCAAAATCACCTTTCGCGATACAGGCGACAAAGCCAGGGATATCAATCTCCACCGGACATCCTTTCATGCATGGTTTATTTTTACATTGCAGACAACGATTTGCTTCTAGAGTGGCTATCTCTTTACCGTATCCAAAAGGAACTTCCTGAAAATTTTTAATGCGTTCCCGTGGTGATTGTTCTGGCATTTCTGGTTTTGTTCTTCGTATGCTCATTAGGCACCTGCCAATCTACATGCTTCTCCTTCCGCATGGACAAAACGGCGATTTCGTAACATCAAATTGTCGTAATCCACTTTATGACCATCAAACTCTGGACCATCAACACACGCGAATTTTGTTTTTCCATCTATTGAAACTCGACATCCTCCGCACATACCAGTCCCATCGACCATAATCGGGTTCAGACTCACGAGGGTTTTAATATTATATTTTTTTGTAACATTAGAAACAACCTTCATCATGATGATGGGGCCAATCGCCATCACCATGTCCACCTTATGTTTATCGATTATCTGTTGAAGTACGTCACTTACAAATCCTTTATGACCTTTTGATCCATCGTCAGTCGCAATATAGAATTCATCGCTAAATGTATGAATCTCTTTTTCTAATAATAGAAGATCTGCGGTTTTCGCTCCAAGGATGGATATGACACGATTTCCCGCTTCTTTCAATGCCTTAACAATAGGGAAAAGTGGTGCAATGCCAACTCCTCCGCCAACACAAACAACGGTTCCGTATTTTTTCACTTCAGATGGCATCCCAAGTGGTCCTGCAAAATTTTCCAGTGAATCCCCCACATTCAGCAAACCCAGTTGTTTTGTTGTTTTTCCTACTTCAAGAAAAATAATACTCACTGTTCCTTTTTTTGGATCTGAATCTGCAATGGTCAAGGGGATGCGTTCGCCTTTTTCATCGATCCGTAAAATTATGAACTGACCGGGGAGCGCTTTTTTTGCGACCAATGGGGCGTTTATTTTTAAAAGTTTGACATTCTCGGATAGCACCTTTTTTTCAACAATCGGATACATAGAACCCCTCTACTATTACACTCTCTTGGTGTATCTGTAATCAGGTATAATTTTAATAGTTTATGATTTGTCTAAAAAGGAGCTAATATTTATTAAGAATAAACAGATGGCTCGTGTGACAGATTACTCTCTGGTGAAATGGTGAAAGGTATCTTCGTCTCTGATATTCATGGGAGTATTCCCCATTTCCAGCATCTTTTTCAGATTATCCGCCAGGAAATGCCAGATGCAGTATTTTTCGGAGGAGATCTCCTCCCTCTCCACCTTGTAAAACATGGTACTATGGAAAAATTTTTGGAAACAACAATCTTCTCTGAAATGAAAAAGATTCAGAATGACTGTGATAATAAAATCCGATTTATTGTTATTTTGGGAAACGATGATCCTCGAATGTATGAGCATCTTTTTCTGTTTGCGGAAAAGGTTGGTCTCCTCGATTATATCAATCAAAAAACCATTTCCTATAAAAAAATGTTTATTACAGGTTATTCATTTGTTCCGCCTACACCATTTCAACTCAAAGATTGGGAACGTTATGACGTATCCCAGTTTACTGACGTTGGAGTAGTTCCGCTGGAACAAGGTAAACGAACAATAGATATTCCACTTGATGAAATCAAATATGCAACAATAACTGAAGATCTCGAACAACTTTCTTTACAGAGTCCTCCAAGGAAAACCATCTATCTGTTTCATTCACCACCGTATCAATCTTATCTTGATCGAGCAGATCTCTCTGGGAAAAAAGTCGACCATGCCCCTCTCGATGTTCATGTCGGAAGTATTGCCATTCAGCGTTTCATTAAAACTTGTCAGCCATTATTGACTCTGCATGGTCATGTTCATGAATCCGCTCATATCACCGGACGATGGAAGGAAAAATTCGACAGAACCTATTCTTTCAGTGCTGCTCATGATGGACCTGAGCTTGCGGTAATACGATTTGATACCCGTCGTTTACAAGATGCGACGAGGGAACTCATTGATCTTTCTTAAATTCCTTTTTTAAGAGTAATTTTTCGAACAGTCTGATATGGAGAGGTGATATGCGACGCCCATGAACTCTTCTTTTTGATGTCCTCATCCGTTATAATGTGCACATCAAGCAGAGCATCGGTATCAAACCCTGTTCGTTCCTTGTTTTCTTTCGCAAGTTTTTTACCCCATTCATCGAACCAAGCCATGAGTTTATCCTTTTGCTCCTCTGTTCCTTTAAAATGCACCAGGAGGTCGATATCACTCGTCGGACCAGCACTTCCATCCTTTGTACTTCCGATGAGATAGATTCCTTGAATCCCGTACAAATCAGGATCGAGGGCTTGGGCGATTTCTTCAATTTTCATTGTTCGCCATGTGAGATGATCTGCTGGTTTGATATATGCGAGTGCTTCATTCGCCTCCCCATCCATGATTACCGAGAGAGTTCCTCCCGGAAGCATATCTGATATGCTAATAACTTTAACAACGGATTCAAAATTCTTATACCCCTGTAATACTTTTGATAACTTATTTTCCATATCAAAGAGAATTTGCTCATTGAATAAATTATCTTCTTGACCAGGATACAAGGGTAAGTATCTGATATTGGATTCAACAAGATCCTGGAAAAAGTGTGTCCCAAAGGATAATTCAGGTATGTACCCCTCTTTTTCTTTTGCGATTTCAACTATAAGAGTACTGTTATTGATGTCTCCATATCGAATAGGTACGCCGAGTTTTATATCTCCTCTACTTCCCCACCGTCCGGGGCCGATAAGGATGAATTTTCGTCTTGGGAGTTTTACATTTAATTCACTGATTATTTTAGCGACTCTTTGCATCTGTTCTCTCTTAGAAAGATTAGTATATTCCTCCGGTACCACATAAACGATATATTCGATATTCTCAATGTTACCGGTGGTGACATATCTCTTTGTAAAGAATAATTTCCGGTCTTCTGGTATATCTTTAGGAACCGGTTTACGCTCAATACCTTGTGATTGACTCTGAGGACGACATTGTAAGATATAGAGTTGGTTTCCACTAGAAGCAAATTCAACATCAACAGGGACCCCTATTTTTTCCTCAAGGAGACCGAGGATCTGTTTAATTTGTTCAAGAAACTCTGTTTTTTCAAAGAGATGTTGGAACGTTATGACAATATCAGCATTCTCTATATCCATCAATATATTTGACGCATTTATCAACCGTCCATGGTCATGGACTGAAATGACGTCATTTATTTTTGGTAAATCATCAAAATATTTTTTAAACACTTGCACGGCATCAACGGTTTCGATCATCCCGGTTTCTGTGTTAATGACGTCCATGAATCGTGGCGAATACTTCACTCGTTCTTCGACCAAGGTATTTACAAGGAGGTTTGGTCGTTTTGGTGATATAAGAATAGGATAATCGTTTCCTACACGATCCACCGCGCGAGTACCCAGTCCAGGTACAATACGAACCATACCATCTTCTCTCGTGATACGTGGTGACCAACGGAATTCATTCCTACTAAATGCAACTCCTGCAAAAGTAGGCATGAAATACGGTCCGACTTGGGTTCCGACGACTTCTTGAATCAAAATACCCATTTCCTCGTTGAAATCCAGTAATCCACGTTCACGACGATATTCAATAGGGTCTGGTCCGAAGGTTGATGCATACACTTCCATGATGGCGTTCATCAGTGAGCATATTCGTTGCTCTTCTGTTCCAATATTGGGAACGAACAAACTTTTATATTTCCCGGAGAACGCATAACCAAAATTATCTTCCAAGAGACTCGATGAACGAACAATAACCGGCTTGTCCTTGAAATCCCGAATAATTTTTCTTAGTCCTTCTACAATTTCAAATGGAAAAGTAGAGCTTTTAAACATCTGTTCTAAAAAAGGTTGTTCCTGTCGGATTTCCAAAGGATCGAGATATTTCACATGGGAAACCTCATCAAGATCGTTATAATGAATAAATGAAAGGATTGTATCGGAGGTTATGTACCAGCTTATCGGGAAATTGATGTTTTTAAGCACAGGATTTCTTTTCATTTCCTCCCGGATCAGTTTTTCTGCGAGAAGAACCCCAGATGCTTTTCCCCCAAGTTTTCCGGCTCCTTGTGCGGGACCAACGATATGATCAACGATCCCTAAAAAATCTTTTAGCTCGAAAGCTGTTTTTGCCACATTCACATATTCTAAACGTTCAGCAAAGAACCGTCGAATGAGCGCGGTTTTAATACTCATTAAATCTTCTAGTGAAATCGCGGTCTCCACGTCTTCTTGATCAAAAAACCTATTTAGTTCAGCAGCAATTTCAACCAGAGGAATCCCTGTTTTTTGTGACATGAGCAGCAGGGGACGAGCTTTATCCTGCATCATCCAATTGGCAAATAACGTGGATATAACATCAGCAGGGATGCTTTCTTTTGCAATTTCAAAGACTTGTTTTTGGATGGATAAGAAAGTTTCAAGATCCTCGCGAGGAGTTGACATATTGACACTACGCCAATTTACTGCTGCGGAATCATTATCAACAGGTGTGATTTTATTTAAAAGGGTAGTGATTTTTTCATTTTCCATCCGATAGAGGTGATACGCCATTTTTCTGGTTAATCGCAGTAATGTCCGAGGATCTGTTTTTGCTAAAAGATCAAGGATGACTTCCCAATCCTGTTTTTTTTCATCTGATCTTATTTTTGCTAATGGCTCTCCTTCAGCTTTCATCATTTTTTCGACATAGTCGAGTTTCTGTCGTTGTCGCTCTAGTTCCTCTTTGATTCGTCGTTCTTCGATAAACTTACTTAATAAGTCAGCAATCGCATCGATCAACTTACGTTCTTCAGTCAGAAACGGTCCTTCGTTAGCTTGCGATTGTTCTTCGAGATAGAATACCTCTAAGACACCAATAATTTTCTCATCGACAATAATATTACTATCAAGTTTCCAATTGGTTTGTTGAAAATTATCTGTCTTAAACTCTCTCCCTTCAAGATAGATACGAACACATGTAATTTCAGGGTACTGCCAAGCCGGCGGAATAACTTTTACGATTTCTTGTAAAGCCTCATCGACGGATAATTTACTGTTTCTTATTATTTTGGTGATACGATAGAAACAGTTGAGTTCTTTTACACGCTCCTTTAGTTCATGGATCATCGTACCGTTCGGTGCAATACCCGCGGTATTTTGGTCATCTTTTTTTTGATATTTCGTGAAATCTGTTTTATCTGCCATTGTTGTCTCCATCGTCATATGGTGCAATCCCGCCCCGTTTTATAAGCCTGAATTTAATCCGGTTATTTATTACTTTTCCTTAGCCGAATGACTGCTTTTCCTTGTTTTCCATCGATTCTTACTTCAAGTGGGTCTAATAAGCGTACATGTCTTACGTCTGGCATTTCTTCGACAAAGGGAAGGGATTCAAGCCATTTCATACTGATATTTCTCTTATCTTCTTTTGTGATAATATAACCAACTTGAGATGAAATGAGATCATGGAAGAAATGCGATCCCTGCGAGGGGTCTATCGCACGTTCTTTAAATGGAGTTTCGATAATAACTTTCACACCAGCGATATCACTCCATATCACTGGAATTCCTAACCAATGATCCGCAGAACCCCAACGACCCGGTCCAATAAGGATATACGGTTTTTTTTCTCCCATTAATTTTAAATTGAATGAACGAACTTGACCAACGACTTGAGGTGAGTTCGACATATCAAAGGAGGGTTTTACATAAACGATATCCTGGATGGTATCAAAAATACCATTCCCTAAAGCATTTTCACTATAACAAAGATCCGTGTCTTCATTGAAATCACCTATCACAATATCACTTGTTCGACCTGGTGGAACCATACTACGAATTTGTAGAATAACTAATTCAGATTTTTCCGAATCTGTCATGGAGAGATTTAATGCGAATTCTATCTCAACAGGATATCCTAGAGTCATTTCACTGATGCGTAACAATAATTTCAAAGCTTTTGCCAATGGAATCGCATCATATTGAGTGATTGGACCGAAATCAATGACCAATGACCCTCCTTCATAGATACCCGGGTAAAGACTATCATCTTGACGTACATACGTTGATGCAATCTTGTCAAGAATCCCATGTCGTCTTGCGTCATCAATCCCAAGGATGCTATACGAAGTTTCTTCGTTTCGTTCGACGATCCTATATACCGATTTTAGGTTTAATGCGTAGAATTTACGTTGAGCATATCGCATGAAGTTTTTTGGGGTCCCAAATAATGGTATTGTAGGACTCTCCGGGCAAAAACCAAATGTACTTCCTCCATCCACAATAGCTTTTCCAAGACCGAGTGCGAGATAGACAATCCCTTCTTCCTGTTTACAGCCACCAGAGGGGTAATAGTTAAAGGATTTTGCTACCCCCGATATCGCTGGATAAAAAAACGTCTCATGTTTTTGTCCAATCACTTCCTGTATAATCACCGCCATTTTTTCGTCACCAATATTTTTCGGCGTTGATTTGATATAGGTCCGTGCTTTTTCAAAAAATGTTGATGCATACACATATTTAACCGCGTTACAAACATCCTGAAACCGAAAATCTGTTTCCCATGACTCGTTAGGCAACAATATAGAATCATAGATTCCAGCAAAGGATTGTAATAATGAATCTTCCAAGACTCCTGAGGATCGTACCACTAATGGTTTTCGTGTGTTATGTATAAATGTTCGCAGGTCTCCAAGAACCGTCGCGGGGAGATTCGCGGACATAAATTTTAATGCAATCCGTTCATCAGGCAGGACAAAAAGTTCATCACTGGGCAAGGAATTTTGTTTTAAAAAAGCATCAAAGATATCGGTAGAAATCACCAGTGTACGTGGTATAGAAATTCGCAGATTTGGAAACATATCATCAGATATGTATTTTGAAACAAGTTTTGCTAGAAAGGAAAGTCCCCGAGCCTTCCCTCCAAGAGCTCCATTGCCAATACGGTTTATCTCAAGATGTGAGGGAAGAGAAGTCCGATCAAATGGTGTGACTGAAGATTGTGTCTGTGCATATTTATACTGTTCAAGTACATCGATTAGTTGTTTTCGTAACTCATCAGCTTTATGAATCTCAGTTTCAATACTCTGTATTTTATCTGCAAGATCAGCCTCACCTCGAACACGAAGCCAACGAGAAAATATATGTTGATCTATCGCGGAGGTAAGAATACTATCATTGACTGACAATACCGCATTCTCTAAATCATTCATGTTTCTAATTCGAAAGATTTCTTTTTGATTTGAATCTTTCAGGACTATCTCTCTAGGACCAAGACATTCATTGATAAAATCTTTAATGATTAGTGCTAGAGTTGGTTCCTTTTTTGATACAAATCGAAGCTGCAGTCCTTCTGGAAGATTCCCTTTATGAGGTTCAGATGACTGAATAAGAATCGGAATATTCAATTTATCGCTCTCTATAAACTGAGCGATTTTTTCGCCAACTCGAGAAGTTTTATTTCCTCCGCGATCAAGATTATTATCTGTAATGATGCCAATGATTCTCTTCTTATTTGTATGATACAATTGTTCTGCAGCATCAAAATCCTGTACATGTAAAAGCACTGGCCGGGTGCTGAGACGAAGGACTAATTGTTCCTCTGATAAAGAATCAGATAACATACTTTGGAGAAAACCATGGATTTCATCATAGAGTAAAAGAAGATAGGACGAATAATATTGGATCGAGTCTTCGATTAATAACACATATCGACCATGATTTGCAAGTTGTTGGTCCTTATGTATATTGACTGTATCTTCGATAAGCTGAATGATTGTAAGAATGATTTTTCCATCGCCGTTCCAGGTTACGATTTTATTAAAAATGTTTTCTGTATTTATCTCTTCGACTTTCATCAGTTCTGTTATACTATTCCCCAAAAGAACGATTGGTATATCGGTTATTGTTTTGATTTGTTTTCCTAGGATGTAACTATCGATGTCATTGATTTTATCAAAAATAATAACAAGATCAAATGGTTGATTCATCAGAAGATTGATACAATCCTCTTTGCTCTCTACATGTGTTATTTTCGGAAGTGATTTCCGTCCGTATGATGCCGTATATTCCTGCAAAAGAAAACTTAATCGACCTTCCTCTTCTAATTGGAAAAAATGAAAAGAAGAAGAAATGAGGAGAATCTCTTTAATATAATATGGTTCAACGTGTTGCTCTTTCTCAAGTTCCTGTTGTTTTACAATAGACGGAGTGATACCCGTGATTTCTTCGATGCAACTGATGATTTTTTTTTCTTTATCGTTGAACTGGATGTTCATATGGTCTTCTTACACCCAGCCTCGCATCTTGCATGCCTCAGCGACACGAGAAATTGCAATCATATATGCCGCATCGCTGACCCGTACTTTCTTCCGTTTTGATAACTCCCAAACCTTATAAAATGCATCAGTCATTTTATTATCAAGTTTCCCGAGAACTTCTTCTTTTGTCCAATAGTAATTCTGGTTACTTTGTACTTGCTCGAAATAACTACAGACAACACCACCAGCGTTAGCAAGGAAATCAGGGATGACAACAACACCTTTCTTCTCAAGATAATCCTCGGCTTCTGGTGTTATCGGGCCATTCGCACCACAGATGACGACTTTTACCCGTGGTTTTATCTGTTGAACGTTCTCTTCGATAATTGAATGTTCAAGGGCAGCAGGTATGAGAATATCAACATCCTGTGTTAACCAATCGTCGCCAGGCATAACCTGATAACCAAGTTTTTCTGCTTGTTTTTTATCAATGGTGCCAAAACGATCTGTGATTTTCACGAGTTCCTCAAGGTTTATTCCAGTTTTTTTATAGTAACAATAGGTGCTATTTTCTGTCTGATCCCAGCATGAAACCGAGACGATAGTGCCGCCATATTGGATGAATAATTCAGCTGCATAACGAGCAACATTTCCAAACCCTTGTAACGCGGCTGTTGTTTTTGTGATATCCATTTTCATTTCTTTTAGTAATTCTCGAAGAATATAGATTAATCCATAACCTGTGGCCTCTGTCCGACCGCGTGATCCACCAAGTTCCACTGGTTTTCCAGTGATTAACCCAGGGTATTGTCCGCCCATGATCGTTTCATACTCATCCATAATCCATAGCATGTGTTGTCCACTCGTCATCACATCCGGTGCTGGGACATCGCGGACTGGTCCAATATCGCGGGCAATTTGACGTACCCAACCTCTGCATAGTTTCTCTTGTTCACGTTCTGAGAGATTGTGCGGATCACAGATAATTCCGCCTTTTCCTCCGCCCAAGGGAATATCAGCAACTGAACATTTCCAGGTCATCCACATTGATAATGCACGAACAGTGTCCTGTGTTTCTTGCGGATGGAAGCGAATTCCGCCCTTGCAGGGCCCTCGTGCGTCGTTGTGTTGAACTCGAAAACCTCGAAATACTTTCATAGAACCGTCGTCCATGTGAATCGGGATTGAAAAACTATATTCTCGCAGTGGAAATCGTAATAATTCTCGTGTCTGTTCATCAAGTTCAAGGTGGTCTGCAATTCTATCAAATTGTTGTTGAGCCATTTTAAATGGGTTAAAACCTTCTTTTTCTTTTCGAAAAACTCCGGTTGTTCCTTTTTCGTGCTTTAAGTCTTGTTTAACTTGCATATTACATACGCCTCTTCTTCGCCCACCATGAATTGTAATCTTATATAAATAATTTAGGAATTAGGGAATAAATGGAAAATATGTAGAAAAAATGTGTTATTGCTATCGTTTTGAAGGATGTTTTTATATAATTCATGTTCGATACCTACATTTATATCGGGATGCAGTAAAATTTACAACCTACATAGGATTCTTTCAAGAAGAATAGTCATAATGTTAATTATTTCGAACCTATATCGGAAAATAAAAACTCTAGTATAATTAAGGAGAAAATATATGACAAATGATTCTAATGAACTGAATGAAAAAGAAGAAAATAAAAAGGATTCATCAACCTCACAAACTTCTTCTCAAATCTATCCGCCTGAACAACATGGAACGGTAAAAGAAAAGGTATTCTATCGTGAAGTCATCAAATCATGCTGGACTCATGAACCATGGTTATATTTCAAAATTGTTGTAAAAAGCAATGAAGAAATGGGAGAGTATATTGCATTACACGGTCTTGTTCCACAAAATGAACTCCCGGTGCATCTGCGATATAATATACCAGAAAACGAAATTTGGATACGAAAAAATGTCTATGAAGACATTGAAAGACGAAGATCGATTCTTGCGCACGAATATGCTGAACTTGATTTGATGATTAGTCATGCGATGAGTTACAAAGAAGCCCATGAACACGCAGAATTTTTTGAACATCTCTTTTATCATGATTAGTTCTTTATTTTCTACCTTGTTCTTTTTTCTTCGTAAATGATTTCTTTTTTTGAATAAGCCACATCCCTTCAGGTGTAAACCCATAGGATTTATAGAAATGAAACGCTGGGTTTTTAAAAGCGACACCTACTCCAACAAAATCAATATCCCGTGCATAGAGCTGAGCAAGCATTGCCTCAAGTAACTTATTTCCAATCCCCCTATGGCGATATCCAGGATGGACACAAACCTCATCGATAAAACCTATGCGTTCTATTCGATAGACACGGGCTTCATCTCTTTCTCCTACATGTCCTGTGATGATTCCGATAACTTTTTTTTCATCTTCTGCCACAAGAAAAAATTGATTTGGATCCTTAATCAATTCTTGTTGATGATTCATGATATATTTTTGACATTTCTCCTTTGGTTTCAGGCTATCGAGGGTGCCACTATAATGGGTATGTTCCAAAGAGGATATCCAGTATAATTCAAAAAATTCCTTCAAATCTTCTTCGGTTCCCTTGCGAATAGCAATAGGTTTTTTCTTCATGGATGTCCTTTTTTTTTTTACTTGAACCAGAGAGAAAGAAAAATAAAAAAGAAGAAAGGATTGTTTTAAATGAGTCCTTGGTCGATCATGGCATCAGCGACTTTGACAAATCCTGCGATATTGGCACCTTTTACATAGTTGACGAAGTCGCCTTCTTTTCCATATTTCACGCAAGAGTTATGAATTTGTGCCATAATCCATTGTAGTTTTTTATCGACTTCCTCTCGGCTCCAAGAGATACGAGCACTATTTTGTGACATCTCCAGGCCACTGGTTGCCACACCGCCTGCGTTTGCTGCTTTTCCCGGTCCATAGAGAATCTTATTTTCGATAAAAATCTCGACACCTTCAGGTGTTGTTGGCATATTTGCTCCCTCTGCGACTAGGATACAGCCATTATCAACGAGTGTTTTTGCATCTTGTTTGCTAATTTCGTTCTGTGTCGCTGAAGGAAATGCACAATCACAAGGGAAATGCCATGGTGTTTTTCCTGCTTCATAGTCGCATTTGTATTTCTCTGCGTATTCTTTGATACGTCCGCGTTGAACATTTTTCAGTTCCATGAGATAGACGAGTTTTTTATCATCGATACCAGAAGGATCATAGATGGTCCCTGAAGAATCCGACAGGGTGACTACTTTTCCGCCAAGTTGATTTATTTTTTCTACAGTATATTGCGCAACATTCCCGGACCCTGATACAACACAGGTTTTTCCTTTGAATGACTCTCCTTTTGTCTTCAGCATTTCTGAAGCAAAGTACGTGGAACCATATCCGGTTGCTTCGGGCCGTATCAAACTACCACCCCAGTTCAATCCCTTACCCGTAAGCACTCCAGTAAATTCATTCCTAAGTCTTCTGTACTGTCCGAACATAAAACCGATCTCACGACCACCAACACCGATATCCCCCGCGGGAACATCTGTATCTGGGCCGATATGTCGTTGTAATTCGGTCATAAAAGACTGACAGAATTTCATGACCTCGTTGTCGGTTTTTCCTTTTGGATCAAAATCAGATCCTCCTTTCCCACCGCCCATTGGTAGTGTCGTCAAACTGTTTTTAAACACCTGTTCAAATGCTAAAAATTTTAAAATACTTAAAGTGACGCTAGGATGAAAACGAAGTCCACCTTTGTATGGTCCTATCGCGCTATTCATTTCAATGCGGTACCCTCTATTAATTTGTATTTCTCCTTTATCATCTAACCAGGGTACTCTAAACAAAATGACCCGTTCAGGTTCTACCATTCGTTCTAATATTTTTGCCTTTTTATATTTCGGATTTTTCTGAATGTATGGCATGAGACTTTCAACGACTTCTTGAACTGCTTGATGAAACTCTTTCTCCCCTGGGTTTTTTTCTTTTACTTTTATCATGAACTCTTCGACAGATTTCTCCATTAATATGCCTCCATTATTTTTTGTGGTTTGGTATCAGTATTTCCTTTTAATACTTTCTCTCAATTTCTATGAAGAAAAGCGCATAACAATATTGATAAAGGAGAAATTTTTATTCAATTGATTTAAACTTTTTATGGAAGAATTTTTTTAGTTTTAAGCCCATGTCCCGTCAATGGTATTATCACACAATTATTTTTTCTCATATTTAATTTCTTAAAACCTGCGACAGCAACCGCTGATGTCGGCTCAATATAATATCCTTTTTTCCCCATAACGGCTAATGCATCACGTATCTCTTTTTCGCTTACCGAAAGGATATCACCGTTTGTTTCTTTTACTGAATGAAGAATATCGTTTGCTCTCACAGGTTCGGTAATAGCGATACCTTCTGCGATGGTCTCTTTTGAGGTTTTACGGGTGATTGACGTACCATTGTTTTTCCATGCATCAGATAATGGTGCGCAGTTCTTCGCTTGCACACCGATAATCTTCGGAAGATCGTCGATGATCCCCTCATGTTGCAGTTCCTTTAAACCGATATACGCTCCGTAGAGCAAAGTGCCGTTACCCACAGGGACAATCAGAACGTCAGGTGATTTCCACCCGAGTTGTTCAACGATTTCAAAGACCCAGGTTTTTGTTCCCTGGAAAAAAAACGGGTTCCAATAATGACTCGCATAATATGTTGTCTGCGCATGAAGCAATGCTGCCTGTGCGGTATCCTGCCGACTCCCCTTTATCCTATGCATATGAGCCCCGTACCGTGTGATCTGCAGGAGCTTTTCAGGGGAGGTTTTCTCAGGGACATAGACATGACACTCGATGGATGCCTTTGCGCAATACGCCGCTATCGCAGCACCAGCGTTTCCGGAAGAGTCCTCAACGACGTTTTTGAGTCCCAGCTCCTTTATCTTACTGATCAGGACTGATGCGCCACGGTCCTTATACGATCCGCTTGGGAACAGATATTCCTGTTTAATCAAAACGTTTTTCCCGAACAACTCCTCCGGGATGAGCGGGGTGAATCCTTCATCAAACGATACGATAGAACGATCCTGGTCTATGGGAAGTGCTTCCCGGTATCGCCAGAGGGTTGGTTTTCTTTTTTTGATTTTTTCTAGAGGGAACCGGGCATGAAAATCGACGGTTAAAAGCCCGCCGCAGGTACACTTCCATCGTGGCTCAGATGAAGGATATGTGTTCTGACATGTTTGGCATCGTAGTGTACTTTTCATTGAAGTGTTGATTTTCATAACCCTATGTAAATCTTTTGCTCTCTGCAAAAAAATAAAAAAAAAAACACGGCTTACCGTGTTTTTAAGAGTGATAGCTGTGTTGTTTACACTTTGATGTAGAACAGCAGTACTGTCGCGTTCTGTGTGATGGTCGCTGAGCTGTAGGGGTGTGTCGCGGAGACGGTGATAACCGTTCTGCCAAACCCTAGGATGAAATCCGAGCTGATCGTCCGTTCCCCGCCAGGTGCAATACTTAACAAGCTTCCCCCGGTCTGTTTACCTAGGAACACATTCCCTGAGAGCGTGATATTCCATTGTACCTTTGTAATATCTATAGCACCTGTGTTCTTGATGACGGTTTTTATCTTGAACAGTCCACCAGAGACCATACCTATCTCGAGCTGTGGCGCGATGATGGTGAGATCAAAGGGTTCCGACCAGCCACTTTCAGTTCCTAGCAGGTTTTTTGCTTTCGCAGTGATCGAGTAGTTCCCTTGCTCAGACCAGGTGTGTGAGATGATGACCGGGG
Organism: Euryarchaeota archaeon UBA346; assembly: GCA_002496355.1. GTDB lineage: Archaea > Thermoplasmatota > E2 > DHVEG-1 > DHVEG-1 > SM1-50. The sequence goes on from DAJP01000093.1 coordinate 60,746, forward strand.
TTCCAGAGGCTGAAGGGCCGAACCATTCGGTGTGATCTCCATCACCCCATTCAACCCAGTAATAGATATTTGAATTCCCTGGATCGGTTGTGACGAAGGTGAAATCCATCTGTCTCCCTACATCACCTTGGGTTGATCCATTGACTGTTGGTGGGAACGGCCCGGACAGCACGGGGCTGACCACTAAAGCATAGTCTGCATCCAACTCTGGTGTCTCCACGTGAGAATCCTGGATTACCTCATCGGCCTTTACCTGGATTGTCCAAGACCCGACTTCTGGATTCTGGATGAAGACACATTCCACGGTATCCTTCGTATCAGGAGTCCCATCTGGCTGGGACCAGACACCTGTCTTCAGGCCATAATTCCCCCAGTACTCGACATCTGAGGGGGAAATGACCTTCAATGTCAAATCATTGATGCGGTGCTGTGTCGGGACACCAGGGTTTCCCGCAGGATCTGCATAGGTCATGGTGACCTTCAAATACGGTGAACCTGACTCCACTGCAACAATATGGGTTGATACCTCAAGGTTTTCAAGGACATCCTCTTCATTGATGATATAGAAATTATCTCGTAAATCGTACATATTCTTCAATGAGGGCATCCCCCATCCCTGGTGCATCCGGGTCAAATCCTCGGATGTTCCATTGAAGGGGTATTGTTCAGCAGTGTTGATCATCATGGCTTTTGCTGTCGTCATATGCGGACGGTTCTCGAACACTGTTCCATCCGGGTCAACATCGTTTCCGAAGATGCCATCAGACCACATCTGATAGAATAATCCGAAATGACCCGCGATGATGGGTGTTGCCCCGCTTGTACCACCAAAGTTATCGGTGTAAGCGGTCGGACTCCCTCCTGTTGTGGTGAATATCCAATCATAAAAAGAACAGAGGTCAGGTTTGATTCTTCCATCTGTGGCTGGTCCAATACTTGCCCCATAGTTCCATTCGTCATCGGTTTTTGTCAGTGTATCTTGATGATAGACTGCTCCACCAGAAACGATGTTCTTTGCCCATGCCTGTGGCCGAGACATTTGGTCACCAGCATTGCTTTGTGACTGGCAATGCAGGACGTCGAAATCAAAAAGTGCGGAGTCGGTGTCTGCGGATATCGTGGTGTACTCGGTCGTCCGATCGCTACCGACACTCGAGGTCTCAAACACTCCATAGTACGGATCTTGACCTAACTCCCCGGTATGGATATATCGATTCGTCCCCTCTAAGCCGATATAATTGTAATCGCCGACGATCCCTTGACCTGCGGGAAGCATCCCTCGAGCCTGCGGGTTACCGGTTCCATCCCCGAAGACAATCCCTGAGGTCGAGGCGCCATGATAGTCACTTCCGACGCTCCCATGTGGGATTAATGGACGTGATTGGAAATCAACATGAACCAGATTAAATCCCGCATCGAATACCTCCCCTCGGACGCCGCTCCCATTATAACCTGCGACAGACTCGATGTAGTTCGCGCCACCGATCTCCCGTGCGATATCCATATCCGCCTCATACGGGCTCCATCGATCAACAAACAGGACTTCATCCCAGCGGATCATCTGAAAGAGCTGATCAGGGGTCAAGGTAGCCTCGATGAGGAACTTTCCTGCATCCGCTTTGTTGACGAGTCCTCCAATCGATCGTATCCGTTCACTCACTGCAGTTTTTTGTTCAACAGAGAGCACCTGGATGTTATATTGTTTCAAAGGATAGCGTTGGTACGCGTTTTCTAGGTTATCGAGCATGAATTCCTCAAGTCGGTACGCAGGGTGATACATTCCTATCCATCGGACATAGGGGAGTGTTTCTACCTCTGTGCGGACTGATCCGGTCATTTCCACGAGATACGCGTATTGAGCGATATAATGCCGTACGATACCACCGTACGTGGTGATCGCTTCTTGGAATTCTTCAAGAGGCTGAGTGAAGAACTGGACGATATACAGATGGGTATCATCGCTTGCAGCAAGCAGAGGTATGATCGCTGGTTCCCCCATCAAGGGGTCGAAGCGTGCGTACCGAAGACCAAGTTCATAGGATGGTTGAACAGTTCTTGCAATGGTTTTTCCACCATCTAAACTGATTGAATAAAACGGTACTTCTGCACCGGTGTCTAATTGTTCATCCCATAATTTTATGAGAACTGATGAGGCGGGCACCATGATACTTCGTTCATTCATGATCGTCCTATTCCCTTGGGAAAACACCGTATTTCCCGTGGCGTTCAATGCTGTCGGGATGCACAATGCACAGACGATTAGGCTTATTATGAAATATTTTATTTTTCCATTCATTTAAAATTCCCCTTCGATTTATTTTTTTATATTATAGATATAATTATTTAATGCAGAGCCTCTAATTAAACGTTCCTATATCCCCTGTTTCGAAAAACGTCCTAATAAACAGATACGTTTTGAAAAAACTTTGTTTCCATTTGTAAAGAACAGGAGATTCGATAAGCTATTAAAACAGAATCTTTATACAGCCTGCGTGACAGAAATGAATCATTTTTGTCCTTACGAATACCAACAATAGGTGAGGAATATGATTAGCACATATACGATGAAATCATTGAATAAAGAATCTGTTTTAGCTATGGTTCGAGAAAACAATGTTCATTTTATCCGATTACAGTTTATCGACATTCTTGGGTCACCGAAGAACATTGTCATCCCTGCTCAAGGACTTCAGTCCGCCTTAGATGAAGGTGTTCCTTTTGATGCATCATCGATCGCGGGTTATGCTACGATTGAGGAGTCCGATAAAATCGCAAAACCAGATCCAGCAAGTTTCGTGATCCTTCCAGAAACTGTCGAGGAACGGAAAACCGCGAAGCTGAACTGTGATATCTACGAGCCGAACGGGAAACGATTCGAAGGTGATGTGAAATATATTTTGGAAAAAATGGTTGATAAGGCCGCGAAGCTTGGCTATGTCTACAACACTGGTCCTGAATGCGAGTTTTTTTTGTTTAAAAAAAATGGTGAAGACTCTACAATCGTTCCAAACGACACCGCAGGGTATTTTGATTTGTCACATCGTGATCTTGCTGAGGGGGTCCGGGCGGACATCTCTCTGGCGCTGGAGGCTGTCGGGATCCAACCCTATACTGCTCATCATGAATGCGCGGATGGTCAGCAGGAGATTAACTTTCATTACGCGGATGCGATCTCTACCGCTGATCGGGTGATCACCCTGAAATATATCACAAAGGTCATTGCGACCAAACATAATCTTCATGCCTCGTTCATGCCAAAACCACTCTTTGGACAATGTGGCTCTGGGATGCATACCCATCAGTCGCTCTTCACATTCGATGGTTCCAATGCATTCTTTGATCCGTCTGATAAAAACCAGCTTAGTCCGGTGGCGTACCAGTTCATCGCTGGTCTGCTGAAATACATAAAGGATCTCTCGTGTGTGTTGAATCAGACCGTGAACTCCTATAAACGGCTCGTTCCTGGTTATGAGGCGCCGACGTATATCTCTTGGGCGAACCGGAATCGCAGTGCGCTCATCCGTATCCCGTCGAAGCGTGGGAATGGCACGCGTTGTGAGCTGCGGAACCCTGATGTCGCCTGCAACCCGTACCTCGCATTTTCCGTGATGCTTGCTGCAGGGTTACGAGGCATCGAAGACAAACTTGAGGCACCAGCCCCGGTGGAGAAGAACATCTACGCATTATCCGAAGAAGAGCGTCAAAAATATGGTATTGAGCAGCTCCCGGAAAGCCTAGGACATGCGATAGCGGTGATGAGTAAGAGTGACCTGGTTCGGGAAACCCTCGGGGATCATGTCTTTGAGAATCTGATTCATGTGAAACGAAAAGAATGGGACACTTATCGGTTACAGGTAACCAAATGGGAAGTGGAGACGTATCTTCCTCTCCTCTAATGTAAAGCCTGATCCGCTACCTATTCATTTTTTTTCCTTTTCTTTGTTAAAGAAACGTTATTAATTGACGAATGTATTCAGGGTGAGACGGGTGCGGTTATGGGCTTTGAAATGCAGATTGTTAGTAACACACCACTCACTGGTGAGGAAGATTTTGATACCGCGGCGAAGATGTTCTTCGAACAAATCGGGTATCTCTCTAAAGGATCTGATCCCTTGATCCCCTACAAGATATTCGCGGATTTTTTCCTCAAACACCCGACAAAGGCATGGTTTGTCGATGACATCGCAGCAACCCTGAAAACCTCCCGACCGACCGTGTATCGGCATCTCAACAAACTGAAAGGATTCGATATCCTTGAGGAAGTCTCCGTGTTTGATGAAGTCTCTAAACAACAGAAAAAAGCATACCGGTTACGATACGGGAACTTTGAGAAAGCATGGAACTTCGTCGAAGCACATATTAAAGTAGCAGTTGAGAATTACGGCAAGACAGTCGAACATCTTCAACGACTCATCGAAACAAAAAGGAAGTGACGCAATGGAAAAAAAGGAAGACTGGAAACTCACCGAAGGATCACGCTATAAGATCATCTCCATCGGCGGCCGCGACAGCTCCCTGGAAACCGAAGGAGTGTTCCGAGGGTATGCCACGATAGGCATCGAAGAAGCAGGCCTTGTCATTGAACTCTCCACGGAACCTAAGGAAGTAACTGAAAAAATCCGTATCGTCCCGTTACATGCGATCTTGGCCATTGATGTCCTTGACGTAAAACCCCATGAAGGAAAAGATGAGGAAAAAGAACCAAGTGGGCATTATTACGG
>DAJP01000102.1:0-1901 GCA_002496355.1 Euryarchaeota archaeon UBA346
GAACGACTCAACAGATGATTTGGTTCAACATGGAAGGAGGGAATATTACTTGAGTAAATTATAAAAGAACTCACGTGATTGATAATCTTGGATATGGCGATGCACAACGAGAAAAAATCTGTCCTAGTAGTGTCTATGCCGTTTGCTGGAATCACAATCCCATCGATCCAACTGGCGGTGCTCGAGACATACTGCCGCAAACAGGGAATCGCAATAGAGACACGCCATCTCTACCTCAAGGCAGCAGAGTTCTACGGTCTGCAGAACTATCATTCATTGATCTATCCCCCGAACGATTCCTATACCGCACAAATGGTGTTCTCCCGATACGTGTTCCCAGAACATTGGGAGAAGAACCAGGATAAATTCCGCGAATACTTCCAACAACATTCACCTCAGAATACAGGGATACCACCGTTTCCATTCGAGGAGTATGTTCAGCGGACAGATGCATTCTATCAATGGATTTTTGATAATGTGAACTGGCGGTCCTTTGACATCATCGGATTTACCCTCAACTACGGACAATTACTCCCTTCCCTTGCCGTCGCAAAGAAAATCAAGGAGCTAGCTCCTGAAAAAACCATTGTGTTTGGTGGCAGCAGAACCGTCGGAGACTTAGGAGTAAACGTACTGCGAGCCTTCGATTACGTTAACTGCATTGTCTCCGGCGATGGCGAAGAAGTCCTCACCCGTCTTGCCTTAAGTCCAGAGTCGTATAAAACGATCCCAGAGCTTATCTACCGGAACAAAAACAAAGTACTTTGGAATAAATCTGATACGGTTGTTGATCTCAACACCCTGCCGATTCCCTCATATGATCAGTTCTACCAGGAAATCGCGACGATATCAAGTGACATCCAACAATACTACCAGTATTATGGACGACTCCCAGTGGAGATCTCCAGAGGCTGCTGGTGGAACCAATGCACATTCTGCAACCTGAACATTCAACATCCTTGCTACCGTGAGAAACACATCAGCCACATCGTCCAAGAGATACGAACACTCTCAGAACGATACCGGATGATGGAATTCCAACTCATCGGAAACACCCTACCAAAAACCGAGTACAAAACCCTGTTTGAAAAACTCAAAAACCTTGGAAGAGATTTCTCATTTTTTGTCGAGGCACGCGCAGGACAACTCACCAGTGAAGACTACGCAAGCATGAAAGAAGCTGGGTTTACCATGATCCAAACTGGGATCGAGTCGTTCAGCAAAAACTACCTCCGAAAGATGAACAAAGGAGTACGGGTGATCGACAATATCGCTGCCCTGAAGTTCTGCAAAGAAAACGGGATAAAAAACAACTACAACCTCTTGGTACGATATCCAAACGAAGAACCTGTTGATTTCGAAGAGACAAAACAAATAACCAAACAGTTACAGACCTACCTTGATGCCCCGCAGCTCTGCGAACTGCGCGTGATGCAGGGAAGCCAGATTCAACGCCATCCAAAACAATTCAACATCGAACAACTGCATTATTCACCAATCGATTCACTCATGTATCCCCAAGAGTTCTTAGAGAAGGGATTTATGTTTGTGTATCATTTCACACTAATCAATAAATCAAATGATTATCCTTGGGAAGCACTCGTGGAAGACTGGAAGAAAGAACAAGAAAAATGCAGTCATAAAGAAGGCAACCTACACACAACAAATGACCATCTTATCTTCTATTTTGTCGATGGTGGGAATTTCATAAAAATATACGACAAACGAGATCGGCAGAACATCAAGATATTTGTGCTTAACGAACTCGAACGAAACGTGCTGCTCAGCTGCATCGACATCATCTCAGGAAAGGAACTCCAAAGAAGATTCCGTGACGTTCCGGAATTCAAACTTACCGCAATCCTGCAAAGCTTCGAAAAAAACGGGCTCGTGTTTGCTGA
>DAJP01000102.1:2202-3324 GCA_002496355.1 Euryarchaeota archaeon UBA346
AGAAAAAAAAGAAGAATGCCTCATCAATATTTCACCATAGCTTTCGTATTTTGATATCATTTTTTTAATTAAGAAAAATCCGTAACAGAATTGATAATGAAATATACATAAAGTCCTAAGTAAATAAAACCTCAAAATTCACAATTTTTTTCATATAATTGTAACAAGGATGACACTCCTGTTTTGGTAACGAATGTACAGAATGCTGGTACCAATTGTAAAACATGTTTTTTATAGCGATAGAGCCAACCACGAGGTATTAAAAAAATTAAGTGGTGAGTATCAATGAAAGTGGAGCACTTATTTAAAGACAAAAAAGGGATGACAATTCCATGCGTAAAACCGATGGTATCTTTCTTCATCATCATCGTTCTCATCCTCCCAATTATTCCAGTACAAGCAGAAATATATAAAGACCATGACCACCCAGAGGTCTCTTGGAAGCATTACCCATATCAACCACCGGGAACGGAAATCATCTTTCCTACAGATGAAGGGTCTCATGAGACATCAGCATTTCCAATTGAATGGTGGTACGCAAACTTCCATCTTACCGGACAGACCACCGGGAGGGAATATGGATCATTTATCGCATTCTATAAAATAGAGTCATCTATCGCCGAAAAAAAAGAAGTACGAATCTTTTCCATATCTGATATAGCATCTGAGAAAACCTACACAAATGTCCAAATTGGAGCACTCACCGCAAGCCCGGATCATCTTGATCTTAGTTTCGAATATATCACAAACGACGATGCAGTAGATAAACAAACTGTGTCGAACCCAGAAACTGAAAGTATTTTTTCTCAAAATCAAGAAAGGATGAATACTGAAAATACAGAAACAACGAGAAAATCTATGAATCAAACTATAGTAGACGCTCCATATGATGATATTATTCAAAAGTCAAATCCAATCAATAATCCGGAAGTCGACTACCAGGAAAGTTCCGATGGATACATACAATATGACCATTGGTACACAAATTATAACGACCAAGGTCTTCTTCCATATCATTACTCACTGGAGGGAAATGGGAATTCCCAACAAGATGAACAACCAATGAAACTAATTGTTGATATGGTTTTTCAAAAAAATCCTCTTATTGTTGGTGTGGATGGT
>DAJP01000129.1:0-333 GCA_002496355.1 Euryarchaeota archaeon UBA346
GAAGAACCACAGCACAGATACTTACAACTATCAGAGGTTTCTTATCCATTACTTTCCTGCCCCTATTGAAAAGAACAATCCTTCGTTATATAAATCTTTGTCAGGGTGGAATTATATAAGAAACAGTCGTCAACAACAGATAACGATATTAAAAAAATATTTGTGTGCCCTTCCAAAGAAGTGCTAACTAAATCCCCGTGTCACAATTAATTAGTATATATTAGGGGTTATAAGCCCTCCGATAGTCTGAAAAACTATGTAGTTTGTTTCTTCTTCCATAGGAGTATAACAATAACAATCGCACAAACATATCAATCTGACCTATAAAAATTG
>DAJP01000129.1:705-13519 GCA_002496355.1 Euryarchaeota archaeon UBA346
GATTTTATCTCGTTGATGTTTTTCCACGCTTTTTTGACACGTTGACTAAAAGTTGACATTCCTACACCCCTCACTAACAATTCCATAAACGTTAATCGTTTTATAAAACCTGCCTTCATTGTTCAATTTTTGTTGGTCTCCGTGGTTGACAAAATTTACACATCTCACTCCAGGATCCATCTTCGTCGACATAGAAGAAATTGAAACCTCGGTTACATCCGCAACCAGTACAATGCTTCGTCAAACTCATGAGACGTACAGGTCAGTTCATACTTAAAAAAATAGTAGAGGGTCATTGAAAATATCAAAGGGAATGCAGTGACACGGTTTTAAGACTCAATGGTTTTTTGTGCGAAAACAAAATAATAAAAGAAGAAAAAAAGATGAGTAGTAATTATGCTACTTTCAGTAAGAAGAACAGGAGGAGTTTTCCTGTGGCGTCCCTCGATGCGGTGTCAGCAGTCACGGTGATGGTTGGTGTATAACCGTATCGCAACCCGAAGCCGAACACCATAGATTTCACAGTTACTGATGTTCCAGCTCTTATATCGATTGAGCCAGTTTTTGCCTTCCCGATGAGGACATGGCCACCGTTTAATTCTATTTTCCATGAGACGCCAATCGCATCCTCAGTCCCAATGTTTTTCAGCACAGCAGAAACACCAAATCCTCCAGCGATTTTTTCGACAACAATTTCTGGGGATTTCCCCGGTTGTTTTGCCATACTAGTTGCTGGAATTACCAGCGTTATTATCAAAGCAAATAATAGGCCTATCTTCAAAAATTTTTTAATTGCCATTATTTTTCACCGTTCATTTTATTGTCATTATGGTATATCAACATATATGAAAAACAATTAAAGAACAAATTAGAAACGATGCAATGTGGGAAAAGAAACGAACGTCTGACCAAAGGCGTCAATTATTTTATAGATCAAATTTTTTAAAAACATATCCTTGGAAACAGAAGCATTGACATAGTGAAAAAAAATATAAGACCAAACAGTGTTCGTCCTGTCAGAAGGAGACACTTTGAGATGGATGAAGAAGATCAGTATGCCATGATACGGAAAGAGGTGTACAACCAACGGTTTATTACTTGGATGGAAAAAGCGTTTCTTGAGATAGACTCTGAAAAAATAGAAAATGAGACAACAGCCCTCTATGAAGAATTACAAAAGATGCTTGAGGGAAAACCTCTGATTCCCGCTCTGGTTGCCCTATGTGAGGCGACCTGTAAAACCTACCCGGGTATCGTTGGGGATAAGAAAAAGAGTTAATTTTTTAGTCTATTGAGATAGAGTGTCTTCATCTCAGCAGTTGTGTTCCTGCCCATAGTGTCAGAGGCGATGACTTTGATGGTGTGAATTCCAATCGAGGTGCTGTTGAGCAGATATTCATATGGTCCTTCGGTGTCTGTCTGAAGGAGGATGTTGTCAGAGTAAAACTCTACTTTTTCGAGAGGGCTGCTTCCTGGTATTACGTTTGCTTGGATGGTGGTCTCACCAATAAGTATAGGTGTTTTGTATCGGTAGGTCATCTTTTCCTGATCATCGACAAATATTTTTCCGAATCGTGGGTGTGCTATGGAGAGCTGCGGGTATCCGATATCCATATCTGCGAGGATCGCCATGGTTGCAGCGATATGCCGAGTCATATTCACCAGGTAGCTGATGTTTACGTTGCTGAGGTCGTCTCGAATGGTATGCATGTTGGGGTCCCATTCGGCTGGCCAGACGACCACGGATTCATATCCGAGCTGTGTAAATTGGCAATAATCACTCCAGCCGTCCTTTGCTTCTCGGTCTATGGTTTGCCATCGGGTGATGGTGAAATTCAAGTCGTACTCTGTGGTGATGTTTTCCATGATGCCGGCGATCCATCCTGCATCTTCTGTTAGTTGGAGTCTCATTGTTTTTCCTGTTTCGGTTGAGGTTGCTTTCCCGATCATATCTGCGTTGAATTCAACAAGGACTGGTAGGTGGTGGTCATAGAGGTCTCTTGCGTAGGCATGGCTCCCAAGAGTCCCTTGTTCTTCTCCTGAAAACGTGACAAATTCAAGTGTTCTTTTGAACGTGTATTGACTTAATACAGCGGCTGCGGTGAGAACACCGACGGTGCCTGAGCCATCGTCCACGGCACCAACTGTTTTTTTTGTGGTGTCGTAATGGGCATTGAAAATAATGGTCTCATCGGGATTGGTCCCTGGCTGGGTGCCAATCACGTTTCGTCCGTGAAAATAGCCTGAGAGCAACGAGTTCCCTTTGGCGCTCCAGTTTTGGTAGGTGGATTGTAAGCCCATGGTTTGAAACTGTTGAGAGATGTAGGTTGCTGCGTTTTCGCATCCCTCGGTCCCGGTGTACCTGTTTCCTATCTCTCCTACGAGATGTTCCATAAAGTTTCTGATAAGAGTTTCATTGATTTTGTCTATGATTTCTTGGACTTTTTGGTCTATCTGTTGTGTTTCTTGTTCCTTCCATGGAGCAGATGAAACAGCTTGGATGCTGTTTGAAGGGAGTGGAGATGACGTAGGAAGTTCTCTGCAGTTCACGGTGGGAATGGTTGTCAGTATCATCAGCATACAAAGAGTGATTCCTATGATTTTGTTTTTCATGGTTTCTTCGTTTTCCCCTTAATGAATAGGTAATATAGGATGTATTAGTCTATTGGATAATATAAATGTTTGGAACCAATAAAAATACAGGGGAAAAATCATTGACACGGTTTTAGGGACTCAATGGTTTTTTGTGCGAATCAAATGAAAAAAAGAATAAGCTGAGGGATTTAGTATCCCATGAGATAGCGTAGTATCGGGAATGTATTCGGAAATCGCTCAAACAACTTCATCCAGAACTGCATGAATGGAATATTGAATGAGTAAGGCATTGTCACCGATAGTTGTCCCCAGTCGCTTTCAGTCCCATAGATGTCCTTTGCTTTGGTTATAAATATTTGGGCTATTCTTTCAGATACTCTGCATTCAGGATTTTAAGGATATCTGTTGCAATGTTCTTCCCAATCCCGTTGATCTTGCAGAGCTCTTCCTCAGTTGCATTGGCGATGGAACGGATGGAGCCGAAATGCTGCAGGAGACGTTGTGCAAGGACTGCTGATACATTAGGGAGGCCTTCAATGAGGAACTGTTGTTGTTCAGCGATGGTTCGGGCGGTTTTTTCCCCACGGATCGCAACCACACGATCACCTTCTTTTTGCTCACGTTGAGCCATGACTGCGAGGAGATCCGCGGTCTCCTGGGCGGATTGTGTGGTGATGATGGGGATGCCGAAATCAACGATGATGGCGGTAAAACTCCCGAAAATCGCGTTGTGGCTGATATTTCTTTTCGTCAGAAGACCTTCTCCTTCGATCACTAATAAGGGTCTGGAATAGGTCGCTCTGAGGTTCTTCATCTGGACAAAGAGCTTGCCTTCGAGGAGGGAGCCTAGAAAATCATCCACAGTTTTCCGTTCGATGCCGATGCGTGATGAGATAATGTAATCACCCACATCGAGTTGCTGTGGTTCGACGGTGATATCTTTTTGAGTGAGAAACCGCATCACCGGGGATCGTGACTCCCGATGGTCAACGATGATCTTGATGGAGGTTTTTTTTGGAAACTCCTCAAGTTTTTTTTGGTTTTCCTGTTGCTGGGCTGCTTGATATATCGCGGCTGGGTCATGGATTTTCTTCCGCAGAGCCGTTCGGAGCACCTCAAGTTCTTGATGCATTCTGCGCTCTTTAGCCCGGCTTGACCAGTAATACGCCTCATCAGGGGTTCCTTTGGCGATGAGAATGATGACTTTACCCGCCATTTGTCGTGCGGTCCTGCCTTTTCGTTGGATCGTACGGATCTCTGAAGGGACCGGCTCAAAGAAGACCACAAGGTCTGTCGAGGGAATATCCAAACCTTCTTCTGCTACGGATGTTGCAATCAGAACATTAAATTCATTGTCTTTGAACCGCTTAATGATGTCGATTTGTTCTTTCTGCGTTAGACCCTTATCGCTTTCTTTTGTTGCTTGACCAATAAAACGAACAGGTCGTACAAGCGGGATTTCCTGAAGTTGTTTAAGAACAAATTGCGAGGTGTCCCGATAATGTGTAAACACGATGATTTTTGAGTCTTTTTTTCGTGAAAATTGATCTTTGACAATGGAGACGATCTCCTGGATCTTCGGATGTTCGATTTTCAGGGATTTAACATAGGCGATTGCTTCAACGACATTAGGGTCTCGAAGGATGTCCCGTGATGCTTTGCTGCCTCCTTTTGAGCTGGCTTCACTCATCAGACGACTGATATAGCTTTGTAACGCGTTGACGCCTTGGGTTTGTAAGAGCTCGATCGCATGCACGAGCTTTATCGCTGCGTTCTGCGCGGAAGCAGCCTTGAAAAGCTCGGTTGGTGGTTGAAGCCTAGAGCGAAGCTCGGTTTGGATCGTCTGTTGAATTTCTAGGAGTTTTTTGCGGTTGATGAGACTAACGGACGCGGAATCAAGCACACCGATATTTTTCAGGATCAATAGTCGTTCTGAGAGTGCTTTTTTTAACAGTTGCAACGTATGATTGAATTCAGCTGGAAGCGGTATTTCCTTCCATTTAATATCCAGATCATGGACATAAGGTCGTACATCAGAGTCTATTTTTGTACGTATCTCAATGTTGGTGATTTCAAGGTTCTTACAGACTTCAAGGATCTCTGACAGATTATTTCCGGGGGAAGCGGTCATTCCAAGGCAACGTCGCTGGTTTTGTTGTTTTTTAAACATCTCTGCGATAAAAACATACGAATAGTTCCCTGTCGCACGATGAGCTTCATCAAAGATGATCCGTGAGATGTTCGAGAGATCGTATCGGTGGGCGATCAGATCGTTTTCGATGACCTGTGGGGTTGAGACGATGACTCGCTTACTGTTCCAAAGAGCGATACGTTTCTCAGGTGCTACCTCTCCGGTAAACACGGCAACAGCATCAGGGATGGTGAGAAACGCTGAAAGGGATTGGGCATGCTGGTTGACCAGAGGCTTTGTCGGTGAGAGAAATAGGATGTTTTTTCCATTCGCCAGTTCTTTTGCAATCACTAGGAGGGCGATAATGGTTTTCCCCATTCCAGTTGGGAGTACTATGAGGGTGCTTGCGTTCGCTGCTGAGGTAGCGATGTTCCATTGATACTCCCGTCGTTCCACTAAATTTTCTTTGATAAATTCATGATGAAGAAACACAAAAGCGACATGGGTTCTGAGTTTTTGTATGTTTGGGGCCCTTCTCATAATTAGACCACTCAGTTCGCCCATTTCTCAGCATGTTGCAGCACTCAGTGTGAGATAGTGTTTCATCATCGTGGCCAGAGGTTCTCATCCTTCATGATTTTTTAATGGTTTCTACAACTGAGATTCAGTATGATTTTCCAAATGTTTAAAAGTGTGTGGTTGTTCCTTTTGTTGGTGGCGATGGAGTTCCTTTCCCTTTCAATTCCCCTGTGGGCGATCTTTCTTGTGGTGATCATTGTTTTGCTATTGGTCTGGCAGTTTCTCCGTTTCACCCTGCGGATTTTATTGTTTTTTTTCCTGTTTTTTGCTATTCTGATGGTTCTTGATTTTATTGGGGTGTTTGGTTGGATTCAACAGACTCTGGTTTCACCCTTTCTTTGATAAAAAAGGAGATGGGACGGAAATATCAGAGATGCTCGTAGAGCTTATCGCTGAGCTGCCCGATCTGTTCCGGGGTGAGTTGTTCTACCCGTTGATCAAGGAACGGCAGGTCTTCAATATCTCTATAGAGCGATCGAATGGTGTATCGTATCTTTTTGCGTCGATGGTTGAACAACTGTTTTGTCAGCTCAAAATAGAACGGTTCGTCCTTCACCAAGAACCGTGGTGTCTTGTAGGGGATAAGCTCTACGACTGCGGAATCGACCTTTGGTGGCGGGGAGAAACAATCCCGGGGTACCATCTCAAGGATCCTGCATCTTGCTTTGTATGAGACACCAACCGTCAATCGAGAGTAGTCTTTTGATCCAGGGGATGCGACGAGGCGTTCTGCGAAATCCTTCTGGAAGATCAATACCGCTATGGAAAAACTTGATTGAAGGAACTTAAACATGATGGGTGAGGAGATCTGAAAAGGAAGGTTTGAGACGATCTTGGTAAATCGTGGGAGGCAGTCAAAATCAACGGTTAGTGCATCCTGGCAGATCAGGGTCACATTCTCAGGGATCTTCTTACGTAGTTCCTCAACAAGATGGGTATCGATTTCTATGGCGATGACCTGTTTTGCTTGCTCTGCTAACAATGCTGTGATGATGCCTTTACCGGGGCCGATCTCAAGGACGATATCTTCCTTTGTTAATCCTGCAGCGGCAACCTCCCGCTGGGCAACAGCTTGATCAATAAGAAAATGCTGCCCGAAGCGTGGTTTTACCATTCTCTCAGATTTGATGCTCCCTGCTGAGGGGCAGACGCGTGAAGATACGGTACTTTTGATCCGGGTCTGATAATTCAAGCTCGATCCGTTTGGAGATGAGTTTATCGGGGGAGCGAAGGAAATCGATCCGCTCCTGCATTTCCTTGAAAGTGGTGAATGGTTTCTTTTTCCGTTCATCAAGGATCTCCAACATCATCTTCTTCCCTAAACCGGGCAGGAGCTCAAGGACATGATACCGGGTTGAAATCGCGGAAGCTTCATTGAAGAATTTCACGTAACGAGCCTCGTTGTTATGGACGATGTCTAACAAAACGTACGGGAGTTCCCCATGAGCAGTCGAGGTGAGATCCTCAAAGTTGATCCGCCCTTTTATTTTCTCGATTTTTGTACGAAGCGTAGGATCTTTTCCGACATAGATCCGTTCCCCTGTGGTGAATGTCGCATCTCTCTTTGGTATTAACTCAAGAAATGTGTACTGACTTTCCCCAATACCATAGACTACCGGGTTGCGTTTGAACGCTGGGAGATCCCCACGTCCTTTTGCCAAGTAATCCAAGACATAGACATAATCTTCCAAGTTTTCCTACCCCCACCACTATACTACAGAATGTTTTTTCACGATTTCAAGGATATTTTTTATTTCTTTATCATTTGGTGTGTATCGTTCTTTAGCAAAGATTGCCCGGATATCATCCTCCGTATTCGGAAGAATATCCGCTATCTTATACGCCTGGAGTTCTTCAACATGGTCTAGTTTCATCAAATCAGCAATCAGGTCCTTTGTCTGCTTTGCAGAAAGTTTCGCGAATTTCTCTGCATGTTCCAAGGCTATTTTCTGCTCATAGAGGAGTTCTTTTCGTTCTTTGCTGATCTTTTTTAGAATGTTTTTTACTTCTGCAAGGGAAACGATTTTATCTGTTTCTTCAGTGGACGCTTCCATCTATTGTACTCTCCCCAGATGCTCTGGTAGTACCAGAAGGGTTTTCCGTTTATTGCCGACTGTGATTCCAACAAGGTACGCGTTACCTTGCATTCCTTCAACTTTACCAGTATACCCCTGGAACCGATGATGTGGCATGCCTTTGTGGACAGCTGAATCAATACTGATACTTACACTCGCTCCCATTTCAAACTGTTGTAACGCTCGTGTTGAAGAGGTAACTCCGCGAGTACGCGGTTTTTTTCTCATGATATATCTGCTTTTACTACGTGTTCCTTTTGATCGTTTCACCATATTTTGTTATTCCCCCTTGACATCGATCACATCGAGTTCTTTTACCTTGCAGGGAATCCCTATGAGGTCACTGAGATTCGGTTGAGTTTTGTTGTCATCACCGGAGACGAATTCCTTGATATAGGTTCCGGATTCTGTCTCAAGCGTTAAGCTGGCTATGATGCCCTCTACCGATTCAATGGTGCAGTTGTAAATACGTCGTTCCCTAATCTTGTGAGCCCGACGATGGGCTACTCGAGTAGGTGTCAACTGCTTTATGAGTTGACCCTGTAATGACTGAGCCACCTTTATAAGTTTTTCTTTATTCAAAGGTTCTGATGCTTCAATGGTGACTCGGTAGGTCTTTTGGAACTCTGCTGCCTTGATGCGGGCGATCTCCTCTCGATTGGAGAACCGGAGCTGTGAGATTTCAATGATATCTTTAAAAGTCGTGTTTGTCTCTGTTTCCAAGACCGCTAAGTCGATGTGGCGTTTCTTTGGGTTTTTCACCTCCAGGATGAATGGTCGTCCGGTGCCCAGCATCCGAGCATCGATATCCTCCCGTCCACTTCCGTGGAATGATTCATCAGTCGCTTGCGTCATTTCCAAGGCTTTCTTCGCTACAAGTTCCTCAACCGTGGTTTCATAGAGTTTTCCGGTATAGTTGCATCTCTTGCAGCCTTTTCCTTGGCAGATTTGGCAAGGCCATTTCGTCTGAGGGATCCCCCGTTGGTATTTCTTGTAACGCCCGTAGATGAACAATGAGCCAATCTGCAGGGTCACATGGTCAAAGGCGGTATCAATGACTGCCATGATGTCAGGATTGGGGATATCCACGGTTTTCTTAAGCTGTGGCTCCAGGATTTTCCCGATTTCCCGGTTGATCTCCATCTTCATTGGCTCAGCGTCCTGTAATTTCTCTTGGTCCCAGAGATGTTGTTCTTTTTCCTGGATGTCCTCATCGATCTTTGAGCCGATGAGGAACGTCTCGAACTCGTATTCCTCTAATGCTTTTGTTATGATACCTGCGAAATGAGCAATCTCATCGGTGAGCCCTTCACATAACCAGCAGTCCTTGGCAAATGTTTTGTGTTTCTGATGAAGTTGTGTACGAAGAAACAGTCCTTTCTCTGCATTGCTGCCTTTTTTGATTTCCTTCCTAAATAACCGGCCCAGGCAGGAATCACAGAAGGCATGTTCCTGAAGGAGGTGTTCTGCTTGCGAGAGGGATTGAGCCTTCATCTAAGGTGCGCAATAGCCTTAGTTCTATAAACGTTTCTCTTTGATGATGAACAGCACTAACAACCGCTGCATTCATTTTTTTTAAAAAAGGTGAAGAGAACAATATGTCTTACGTCAACCAGAGGTAATAAATCGCCCAGATGAGTGCTACCCCAAACGCAATAGGGGCAATCCACCACCATACCGAGTCAGCCACCCCGATGGTATAGGCTAACGAAAGAAGGAATCCCAGGATAAAGATTGTTGTCAGCACATCTCGATATTTCATCTCAGTCTCTCTCCATTTGAGGCGTTGTTCACCTCGTCAGACCACAAACATCTATGGAAATATAATCATATCGGACAATTCTCATAACACAACATGATGAAAAACTACAAAAAAAATAAAAAAAAAGGAAAAAAAAGGAGGGTTTTAAACCGCCCCGGTGATATTATAGGGGACCAATGCGGGGTTCTTATCAAAGTTCATGCGAATCCCACCAAGGATCACCTTGGGGAACTTCTGGAAAATCGGTGCTGTTAATTTCACCCCAATCCAGGTGCTCCAATAGTTCGCATCCCAGACATTCCTGCTGGAGATCTTGAAGGTCGCCTGTCGCTTGTTGTCCATGAAGTTGTTCATCTCTATCGTGTTCTCACTGCTTGATGAAAGCAGTAGTCCTTCCATGGCGTTTCCTTCCACGCTATTGCTTCTGATCTCATTCGAACCAGCACCACCAGTGAATCGAATACCGAGTTTGTTATCACGGATGACATTCCCTTCAATGGTGTTTGCTGTGCTTGCAAGACCCCCAATTGCGATACCTTCCTCACCGTTTCCCGTGATGGTATTGTTAAGAATCGAATTGTGGTTGCTGTTCACCGATAAATCGATTCCTTGTGCCCCATTTGCAGTAATGGTGTTGCCTTTGATGAGCGTATAGGTTGATGTTTGTACCTGAATACCAACATAGACATTATCAAAAATTGTGTTCCCTATGATATTGATCCTGCTCGTGGGAATAGACAAGGATATCCCTTGAACACCATTTTCAATGATGTTGTTTTGGATATAGACATCCTCACATAAAGTGGCAACCTGCAGGATGATTTCATCAGAGGAGCCTTTCATGGTGAATCCTTTAATCGTGGTATCACTGTTGCCGATTCGTACGACTGGGTCTGTGGTTTGCCCCTCAATGAAAGTTGATTCCCGGTTTTCTCCCATCAATAAGACTTTTTTTAGTTTGGTATCAACATTCTCTGCATAGGTCCCCGCATAGACATAGATCGTGTCACCACTGGTACAATTGTCGATTGCTTCTTGGATGGATGTGTAGTTCCCAGCACCACCACCACCAACATACAGGATTCCTCGACCCATCGGTTGAGATGGTTGTCCGTTCAATGCGGTTACGCTACTAGCCCCGACACAGAGTAGGATGATACCTACAATCATACTTTTCACTACTAAGTTCTTTTTCATTAAGATTCCTCCTATCAACAATTATTCTATTACTAAAGTAATTCTCCTAGTTCATTTAAATGTTTCTATTAAATATATATAATTATCGATATAAGAACAACAGATTATTACATAAAAACAAAAGAACGATTCATCCTCTGATTTGTTTCTTTTCACAACATATTTAATGGTCAATCAGATACCGGAATCAACATAACATAGGAGGCTTGTTTCAGATGGTTGAAATTGCGCCATTTAAAGGAATGACCTATAACAAAGGAAAAATAAAAAAACTAGACGACGTCATGTCACCACCCTACGATATCATCTCTGAACAGCTGCAAAACGAGCTTAATACTAAAAACGAGTACAATTTCGTAAAACTCATCCTAGGAAAAATCCTTCCGGAGGATACAGAAACAAACAATCGATACACACGAGCAAAACAATTATTTGATGCCTGGCAACAAAAAGAAATCCTCATCCCTTCACAGACCTCTGCGATTTTTCCTTATAAAGTCGATTACATCGTCAATAAGGAAAAGAAACAAATGAACGGATTTTTTGTCCTGCTAAAACTGGACCCCGAGTACAAAACTGTGAAAGCACATGAGAAGACACTAGCAAAACCAAAAGCGGATCGTTTGAACCTCATGCGTGCCTGCTACGCGAACCTTGAACCTATCCAACTCATGTTCATGGACCAAGAAGACTTCATAAGAAAGACCATGGATGCTGCGATCGATGCCCCACTCATTAAGGTAAAAGGCTATGATGGTTTTACCCATCAACTCTGGCGTCTAGACGATCCAAACACGATACAAACGATCCTTGACACCCTTGAAAAGAAAATTCTTTTCATCGCAGATGGACACCATCGGTACCAGACATCCATTAACTATGCGACAGAGAAACGGGAACAGACAGGAAACCAGGACCCTGATGCTCCTTTCAATTACATCATGGTGGTTCTATGCAATATGTTTGACCCCGGTCTTTCCATTCTTCCGACACATCGGTTCATAAAAATGTCTCAGGTCAACTTCGATGACCTTAGTAAAAAACTAGAGCGATACTTCATCATTCAGAAGAAACCAGTGACCGATTCTGAGAAGGATTCTCAGAAATTAGGTAAAAAGATCATGAATGAGATAAAAACAGAGAACAAACATGTTCTTGCCTTATACACGAAGGGGTGTTACTACATTCTAACACTCAAAGATGAACATGTCATGGACCAAGTCGCAGGGGATCATTCAAAAACATGGAGGACACTTGACGTCTCCATACTGCATAAACTCATCCTTGAGGAATTCCTTGGCATCACTGAGAAGAACCTTGAGGACCATGTGAAATACACACGGGTGGATGCTGAGGCGATCCAACAGGTTGACGAAGGGAAATACGATTTCTCGTTCCTGATAAATGCGACAAAGATAGACCAATTAAAAGCGATCGCGGACGCTGGTGAGCATATGCCTCAAAAATCGACCTACTTCCTGCCAAAGATGCTCTCTGGACTTGTCATGTATAAGATGTGACGACCATAATCACAGTAGCTGATTTGTTATTCTGTCAGCAGAGATTTAAATACCAGAACGAAGAAAGAAGTATCTGGTGAGGAAGGGAAAAACAGTATTCTCATGTTTCTTCTTCATATTTTTTCCCCTCCTTCCTCGCTTTTATTCACAGATTCATCCAATGATTTTTTCAAAACAGAAATAAAAAACAAATCACCTCGAGGGATTGCTATGATATATCCTTGGGGTTCTTCCAAAAGATATGTTTTGTATGATATATCTTCAATACGATGAAGGGAAAATTTATTTTTCTGCAGGAAAGTTTCAACGACATCTGAAGTCTCCTCTGACGTCATCGTACAGACGACGTAGACGAGAAAACCGCCGGGTTTCACGTTCCTTGCCGCCTGCGTAAGAAGAGTGAGCTGTGTCTGAGGAAGGATACCTGCTCCATCGGTATATTTCGCCTCGGGGTTCCTTCGAGCGGCACCAAGACCTGTGCAGGGGGCATCGACCAACACCACATCAAATCTTTTATTCGGCACTGTATCTTCAATGATCACTAAAGCATCATATTCTTTACATCGTTGTCTTAACGTCGTTTGCTTTATGGCATCGATCTCATATGCAAACAATTTCTTTTTATTACGCGTCAATGATGCAAGGGAAAGGCTCTTACCTCCGTTTCCCGCACAGAAATCAAAAATGGAGCCACCAAGGGATGCAGTCAGAAACGAGACCAGCTGACTGCCCTCATCCTGGACATGTGCAAGCCGATCCTGAATGACCGTTGAATATTTACTCACTGAGGTGGTAAGAAGCGCAGTAGGCAATTGAGAACGCTCCACGGAGAGGGACTCCTTCTGAAGCAGCGACATAACCTGATCAACAGTTCCTTTATTGAGGTTCACACAGAGCGTGGTTGGTGGTGATTCATTGAGATATTCAGCCCATTCTTCATGATTCTTGAGAACAT
>DAJP01000129.1:13869-17154 GCA_002496355.1 Euryarchaeota archaeon UBA346
TAGGTTTCCACAGAACCAGAAAGACCTTGCGTCTCGATGATATAATCATAGAGTCGTTTCCATCGGACGACCGTATGAACGATATCTGCTACTACTTCACGTTGTGATTTAGACAAATGAGCCGCTGGAAGAATATCACGTAGACAACGGGCCATGTTGCCTTTCCGTAGATATTTTGCAATAACCTGGGCAGCGACTTTTTCTTCCATGGAACAACACCCTACCTCGTATCATATAAATTAAACTATCTGGTGATACATGACCAGCGCCTAGAAAGAGGTTTCTTAAAGAAGGACATGGTACATCCAAGGAGTATGGATATCCTTGGGTTCATCATCACCGTGATCCTCCTTACCGCATCTGGTGCGTTAGCACCGGGACCATTGTTTTTCCAGACCATCACACAAGGAGCAAAATCAGGTGCCCGTAGTGGGCTGATTTTTTCAATCGCCCATACTCTTGTGGAGTTCTCACTCATCATGCTTCTCGCAGTTGGCCTGCTTGCTGTGAGAAACGAAACGTTTATCCGAACTGGCATCGGTGTCGCTGGTGGTATCGTCCTTATCTTCTTTGGGTTGTACCAACTCCTTGGTATGCTGAAAAAAAAGCCCATGGAACAAAAACAGACAGTACCATCTCATCGGCTCTTCTTCATCGGAATCCTCTTCACCGCTCTTAATCCTTATTTCATCATCTGGTGGCTCACAGTGGGTTCAAATTTAATCCTCCTTGCCCTTGAGTTAGCGGCACTCGCTGGAGTGATTTTCATGTTTCTCTGCCATGTCTGGATGGATTACGTTTGGCTCATCGCAGTGTCTTATTTTGCGAAAAAAGGAGTCAACACCCTTGGATCACGATGGTACCAGGTCCTCATCGGTGCGTTTGGCATCATCCTTATCTACTTTGGCGTCTCATTTCTTGGTGACGCAGTTCTGTGGTGATCCTATATTTGCAGTAAGATAGGTATCATTATTCCTTTTCTACCATATCTTCCATACCTTCATCGAATCAGCATTCGAATTTCCCGCTAAATCGTATGCAATGACCTTTAATGTATACGGGAAAAAGAACCCACGTTCTGCCCAGATCCATTCATAAGGCGGAGTTGTCACCGTTGCTTTAAGTACATCATCAATATAGAATTCTACCCTATCGATACCAGATTGAGGATCAGATGCGTTGACAGAAACCTTGATTTTCCCAATCGCAAACGTCGAAAAAAACTTGAATTTACAAGTAAACAATCCTCCAAAGATATTGATGGTGACATACCCTTTGGTGGGCGAAGTGATACTCACTTCAGGCAGCGAGGTTTCCGGTCCATAATAGTATAACCATGGTGAAAAATCAACAGAGCCACTCACATTGTCACCTAAGCCATCTGGGTTATCAGGATGATGTGGTCCTGATGGATCCCCCCACCAGTTGTTCTCCGCGTTCAGAATCGTAGGCCCTTCCCATACAAATCCCTCAGAATTGCCCAAGAAACAGTTGAAATGAACGTTTGTTGCTCCCGGGTACGCAGTACTCCCACCATAGTACCCAGTTCTTCCCCAGAAACTCATGTCGCAACCAGTGACCTCATTACCCTGGATGTTGGTGTTTGAAACAAGCCCAGAAAGTCTGATACCAAAACTGGTTGGATTGTCAGAGACACCAGAAATCACATTATTCAGAATATGAGCATTCAGAATCTCCCCTGCGGAACCATCGTCCCAGGCGAAATTATCTAATGCGATACCTCTGCGCCATTCTTTGACATTCATAATACTATTCCCCGTGATGATGATATCTGTGTATTTCCCACTGTCCAAAGTTCCCGTGCACCCGAGGTACGCACTAGAAAAACCAATACCGGTGACTTTGTTATTTGTAGCACCACCAGGGTTGATGCCTGTACCGACATCAATAGTGTTGTTTCGCACCATCTGCGTTGTTATAATGTCTGTTCCACCATACGTCATGTAATAGACCGGGTCAATCCCCCAGCAACCTGCATCGAGTACATTAAAACAGAGATCAGTCGATCCTGTGGTTTTTTCCACAACGATGTTATTACATCCTGTCTCGGTGACGATGTTATATGAGAAGATGATGTTCTCCTGCCCACCGCTGATTGCATAAAACCCCCAATCATAATCATCATTTGGGTTCTGTGTCCCAATGATTCTATTTGAGGTGATTGTGTAGGTAACATCAGGGGCACTTGAGAACACAGCAACTCCGATATTCAGTTTATTATCACCACTCCCATATCCAGATGGTCCACCCGCGTTTCGTATCGTGAATCCCTGCAATAGCACATCACCATCTGCAATAATCCTCAGCAGACCGGTCTCAGTAAGCAGTGCATCGCCTCCGTCGATGATGGTCGTCTCCCATCCAGCCCCCTGTATCAGTATCGCTTTATCGACAATCACCTGGTCTTCATAATAGATGCCAGAGTACACAATAATGGTGTCACCGTCTATCGCATCATCAACAGCATCTTGTATGGTAGTATAATTCCCAGGACCATCTCCACCAACATATAGGATGCTTCTCATGGTTAGCGGATTAGTTTGAGATAAAGATTCATGATTGTATGCAGATGCAACACTCGCTCCAATGACACAGAACATGATAACAAAAATGATTCCTTCTCTTCGTATGTTCGAACGCATTTTTTTATTCCTCCCCTGTAAAACACAGGCAGCAAATAATAAACTACTGCGTTTATATAAATGTTTGGTGGGATATGAATGATTTTTTTTCCTTATTGTTTTTCCAATATATAGGAGGCGTTCCCACTCAGGGTGGTCAGCGTGAGTGTTTTATCATTGTCTGAGAACTGATAGCTATATCTCGTCAAAGGGATCAAATCAACTATTTCCAATGTAAGCGTCCCCTCAGAGATTTCCCAGGTTCCTTCACTGGTGTACTGGGACTCACCTAAATCAATGATTGATTTCACAGTACCATTCGAGGCGAACGTAAACATCGTGGGGAATATACCCCAGTCCGTATTCCATGTTCCAACCATTCTTCCTTCATCAGAGAGAAACAAATTACTGATTTGATCGCATCCACTCAAACCAATACTTATGAAGAGGACAAGAATAGCGAGGATTACGATTCGTTTTTCGATGGTCTTTACCTCCAACGGATGACGTTACATCATCTTTATCTTTAATAATGTTTAGCCGACCTTAAAAAAGTTAATTTCTCAAAAAAGAGGGGCTGAAAGACCGTTCAGGGTGCTCATTAGTTTCATCTATTCTCCGTAGTTTCTTTATGCGTCTACTG
>DAJP01000088.1:0-5679 GCA_002496355.1 Euryarchaeota archaeon UBA346
TCTTCATCGATGGTACTTGTCCGTAATGTTGTCACCAACATCGGGTCCAAAACAGGTTCTGTTTCAGGCCCAGACGGATGATCCCGGGGTGTGATGATACCATCGAATATCGTCTTTGTACTCGCATCAGCAAGTATGGTATAGACGCTGACTTTTACTTGTTTTTCTTCGTTAAAAAGAGCCTGATTGATAGGGAGATAGTAGCATTGACCCATCACCCAGGGGTCGTTATCGAAGGTATAGGTCCGGGGTCCATCGGACTGTTCTATTCGAATGCTGTAGGTGGTCAGCTCCTCACCACCAACATGCTGAAGGACCACTCGTCCATCATCGGTGACATACCCTGCTATGGTGATATGAGGGTCTGGTGATGGGAGTGGAACTGGGAAGAAATTAAAATAAATCACGCCAAATGCTGCGATTGCTATCAGGACAAGCATAATCGCACCAATGACTTCTGAAGCTGCATTGGAATTATTTGAGAACGACACGTTCTTCATCTCTCCGACCACAGGTACATCTCTGTTATCTTTGCGTATTTAATGGTATCGTGCCATTATGCGGGTTTGACAATTTAGAAGAGGACTTTAAAGGTGATAAACGAAATCAGGACCAGAATAAACGCCTGACGAATTCCAGCAGAGATGCGTCCTTCCATCATGAACCCACCAAGAAGACCTCCACCGAGGCTTTGAACAAAGACAAAGGTAAAAAACATGGTTTTTACCTCCATTGGATCGATATTTGCTATCCTGATATTCCCGATGGATTTTCCCGCCATTTTCCCCTGAAGATCATAGATAGCCTGGAAGATGGTCCCATTGATGACAAGGATGACTGCGAGGAACACAAAGAAACTGATGAAAATCACGATGCTGTACATGGACATCTCGGTGCGTCGCTGTTGCTCGACTCGTCGAATCTGATCAAGTTCTTTTGCCGCTGCGTTGAAGACCGAGGAGGTGTTCCCACCAATCTCCAATGCTTTGTTAATGGTGATCGCGAGTCGTTTGACCTCATTGTTATTGATCCGTTCCCCGAAATTGGTTAATGCTTCATCAATTGAGATTCCCCATGAGAGTTGGGCGACCATCATTTTTAACTCACTAGTCAGTCGACCATAGTCTCCTTCAGATGCGGATCGCATGGAGTCATAGATGTTCATCCCGGATGCCGAAGAGTTGGCGATGTCTAGGAGGAAATCAGGGAGTTTATCCATGATCTCTCGTTTTTGTTTTTGTTTCATCGCGTTATAGAAACCGAGCGGTCCAATACAACCAAGGACACCAAAGACCAGATAATCGATTGGTTGAATGAAACTGACATTGATGATTGGATTGCCGATGAAATCGAAAAAACCAAAGACAAAACAAAACGCGGCAAGAAGGATTGAGATACCAAGGATGATATCAACCAGTTTATCCTTGCCGTATTTTCTGTTGATGTTGTATTCTTTTGTGTATCTGATCTTCTTTATACTTCCTCACCCATCCCTGATTTCATCATAACATAAAACCCAGCATATGCCATTGGAAGAATGAACAGAGAGATAATATAAAGGAAATCAAAGGAGATGCCCCCACTGGTCAGTCCCATGACCGATAATATGATGACAAGAAATAAGGGGAACGCAATGACGGTGGTGACAAAACTTTCTGCCATGATCGCTAGTGAATCAAGGTTCTTTTTCCGGTCTGATAAATCATCGTACATGTACCGTTCGACACAGCGGTCAAAATACGGGGCTAGATCACTTCCGGACTGGAGGACTGCTACGATACCCTGGAGGAAATCCTTGAATTTCCTTGAGGGGGATATTTTAATGGCGTTATTGAGAGCGGTGATCGCATCACGTCCCATAAGTTCGATTTCTGTGGTTATTTTCTTTGCTTCCTTTTGTACTTCCCCATAGAGCTCGATCCCAGCAAGCGTCCCAAAAATCTCAGAGGGAGATATCCCGGCGACCGACATGGTGTTGATGAAATTAGCGACATAGGGGAGGTGACGGTCGATGTTCTTTCCCCGTGATTTTGCTTTTGTTGCTGGTAACTGAAGGTACACCATACCAATCACAAATGGTACAATAGAGGTTACGACAAGCATGAGTAACGCGGTGACGTTGTTTGGAAGGAGTAGATACAGAAATAATGTTGATGTGAACGAGGCGATAAACCCTACAATGATGTTCATCAGAACCATAGAGTAGTACTCTTGGTACACCATGCTGATGTTTGCTTTTTCAAGGGCGTTGTTCTTATTGGTCTCACTGACATTGAATCTATCAAAGATATTTGAAAAGAGTTGCCGACAAAACCGTGTGTATTTAGTTGACTTCATCTTCTGTATCCCTCTTTATCCGCTCAAGGACGCGTTCAGGGAATTTCTTATACTCGGCGATGATAGCACCAAATTTCTTGTAGGATTTGATCTTCTTCTTCCGCATCCACTCTAGGACAAGGACCCTGTTGTTGATCTCATGCTGTAGTTGTTCATCGGACCAGTCGTTCTGTTGTTTGATCCGGTTAAGGATCTTGCTTGACCCCGAAGCTTCGAAGCGATCATCGGTTTTCGAGATCCAGGTATAGGGTGCCATGAAAATCAATTGATTCGTATCAGAGTCAAGTTTGATGATCTCTGTGACACTCGTCATGCGCCTGACCATTTTCCCCCCAATCTCCACTGCGTTTTGGAAGACGATGACATCCAGTGATGTAAGCAGAGCCCTTGGTAGTTCAATGGGTGGGTTCTCCAACCGTTGAATCAGTGTATGAATCGTACTTGCATGCACGGTCGCATATGCGGTATGCCCGGTCGCCATCGCCTGGAACAGGCTGTAGGCTTCTTTTCCTCGGACCTCACCGACAATGATGACACGAGGCCGTTGACGCAATGCTGCCCTGATGAGGTCGAACATGTCGATGTCTTTTCCGGTTTTATTCTCATCGCTTGCAGCAAATCCTTTCCTGGTGGTGCCCGCAATCCAGTTCTTGTGAGGAATGTTGACTTCTCTTGTGTCTTCAATGGAGATGATCTTATGGGACGAGGGGATGAACAGCATTAACGCGTTCAGTGCTGTGGTCTTCCCACTCGCGGTTCCTCCGCAGAACAGGATAGATGCACCATCCTCGATTGCCATCCAGAAATATGCTGCCATTTCCGAGGACATGGATTTATATTCGATCAAATCGACGGGGGTGAGAGGGATCTCTTTGAATTTACGGATGGTAAAGGTGGATCCTTTGGTCACTGTACGGGCAAGTGTTGCTTGCAAACGAGACCCATCAGGGAGTTTCCCATCAACAATGGGGGAGAATATCGAAATCTGTTTTCCTGAGACTTGACAGAGTCTAACGAGAAACGAGTTGAGTTCAGGTTCTGATTCATAGTAGATGTTTGTCTCAATCGCCTCGTATTTCCGGTGATGGATGAAAATAGGGGTGTTTGGCCCATCGGAGGAGATATCCTCGATTCCATCATCATGCATGGGGATATCGATGCGTCCGTATCCAAGGAAATCTCTGAAGATATGATAATAGATGGTGTCTTTGGAGCTTTCTTCGATGTAGATATGGTTGTCGCTAATGACATGTTCAATGGTCTCTTCTAAAAATTTTGTTTTCTCCTCATAGCTCATGTCAAAGGTGTCGATGTCTGCCATCATTTTGAAGAGATGTGCGATTTCATTTTTTGTTTGTTTTTCTTCATCACTCAGTTGGGGTTCCATGACTTCATAGATGTAATCATGGGTGACATGATCGTAGACGATGCGTTTCGAACCTTGTTCTTTCCAGCCAAATCCTGTTTGTTCCTCGATAATCTCGATATCTCGTTCAGGGGGAGTTTCGAGGAGGAGTTCAGTTGATGTCCCATCGTTTTGTTGGGTCTCTAAGGCAAGGTCTGCTCCGAAATTTGAAGCCTCTGTTTCCGCTGTTTGATCCTGTTCCAGGGACGTGGGTATTGTTACCTGTCGCTGTTGTACTATTTGTTGCTCTATAGTTTTTTCTGAGGTATGGATATGATACTCTTCGATCGGGGAGTTGTTATCTCTTTCTTTTTTTTGTGTTTTTGTTTGATGAGCAGGTTGTGGTCGTTTCTTTGTTTTTGGAAGTGCAGGTCCATCGTCGTCAGATGTACGAGCTTTTTTTTGTTTTGCTTTTTCTAACAAGCCCATGGGGATCACTTAATTTTATATTTATTCATGACTTTTTCATATAATTTATAATCCTTTGAGTCAATAAAATCAGTTAGAATATCTTCAGGTAGTTCTCCTAGCAGTGAATCGGTCATATGCAGGACTTTGATGAGTTCTTCATCGATGAGAAGAATCGGGGTGTTCTTATCGGATTTTAGTGCGTCTGTTTTGCCTGTTTTTTGTTGTTTGTTTCCTTTCATTTTGAGGTGTTGTTGTTTTTGTTTGATTTTCAATGCTTGTTTTTCCAGTTTTTTCTGTCGTCTTTCCTCGATGCGTGCTTGTCGAATCTGAAGTAGTTTGAGACGTTTTTGTTCTTTTTCTTGCTTCTTGAGATCTCGTTTTGATTGTGATGTTGGTCGCTCTTTTTTCAATGATGTTTTTTCACCAGATAGTTGTTTTTTATCAGGGTGTGTTGTTTTTTTCTTTTCCATTTTTTCTAATCGTTCATATTCTAATTCGAGTTGTTTGAGTTTCTTTTCTTCCTCGACTAACTTTTTTTTCAGATCTTTGGATTGTTCCTCCAGATCATCTGAATTGGTTGTTTGGTCTTGGTCTAATCTCTGTTGTTTCTTTGGTGTTGAATCCTTGCTGTTGAGGAAATAGAGTTGTGCTTTTTTGTCGATCTGTTCCGTTTGTTCCTCTGAGGCGTGCAAGACATGTTCGTAGGTTTTCTGTTGTAAGGATCGTGTATCGATGATCTCTATATTAGTATGAGGTGTCTCTTCATCGATGAGAATGTGTTTAAAGGGAGGGGTCCCTTTTTTGTTCCTTGGATTTTTCAGAGGTGTGAGATCCGGGGTTTTATGGAATCCGGAATCATCACGGATTAGGGTATTGAAATCGATGATTTCGATGCGATCATCTGGTGAGAGTTGTGGTTGTGAGATCGTCTCAGTTAACTCTTGTCCGGAGATGAATCGGAATTCAGGGTTGAAGGAGATCTCGGTTTTGAATTCCTCAGGGACGACGGGTGTCATCGTTCGTGGTGACTCTGATGTTGGCTCCCATGGAGCTTCTTGGCAGGGGAATGTTTTGTTTAAGGGTGGTCGTGGTTCGATAGGTGTTGGTGGTGAAGGAGGGTTCAGTGGTGGTGTGGGAAACGATTCAACAGGGGGTGTTTCTTGATGATGTTCCTCAAGGATTTTGTCGATTTTTTTGATGATGTCAAGGTGAAAATCAAGGGTGTTTTGTTCTTGGTTCGTTGGAGCTGTTTTTTTTGTTAAAAGAGTCGCCGTGATCGGTAAAAAAATCATTGGTTGTGTTTTTCGGCCCTTTGTTTTTCTTTCTTGCTGAGGCATACGGTTTCCATCCCATCCTGTAGAGACGATGCTCTAACGTATTGATTCTGTGTCGCATCCCAATTTATATGACAAATCCGTAAGGAATTGTTTTCTAATAAACGTTTCGTTTTTACATTCAATAATATTCAACCAATTATCATATCCTTGTTCTATATTATTAAAAAAATAAGTATGATGAATATATTA
>DAJP01000088.1:5994-6388 GCA_002496355.1 Euryarchaeota archaeon UBA346
TTTTGTCAATTCACGGTTTTTGTATTCTTCCAGCAAGAGTATAAATAGGAAAAAAATAAAAACATCATGGTAGAATTGGTATGCATGAACATACTTGGCATGGAGAGAAATAAAATAAAAACCGATTGAAAGACAACAGATGAAGGATAAGGAGTGGTTAGATGATTCATCTGTTTTTCAAAAAGTTTTTATACCAAGTATCATATGCATTGTCCAATAAAAACAGCTTTGAAAAAAGCTAGGAGAGAATGGGTAAAATGAAAGCAAATAGAAAATTTATAGAAGCAGACGAACGCGCAGTCTCCGCTGTTATTGGTGTCATTTTGATGGTTGCCATAACAGTCGCAATTGCCGCCACCGTGTATGTCTATGTTAGTGGAATGATCGGTGGAAC
>DAJP01000130.1 GCA_002496355.1 Euryarchaeota archaeon UBA346
GGAGTCGATATTGCTCAAGAATTGGAAGCAGATGTTCGAAAATTGCAGAACGAGGGAAAAATCCAGGTGATGACCGATGCGACCGTCATCGGTTATTATGAGAGTGATAAAAAACATCGGTTTGGTATTGTGCAGCGTTGCGAGTACCAAAACGCATTATTTGATGTCCGATGCGATGCAGCTATCCTAGCGTGTGGTGCAATGGAAAACATGTTGTTGTTCCCAGGGAATGACCTACCCGGTGTCTACGGAGCTGGTGCCGTTCAAACCTTGATGAATGTCTATGGGGTGAAACCTGGCGAGCGTGTTCTCATGGTGGGTGCTGGGAACGTCGGTTTGATCGTCTCATATCAGTTGTTGCAGGCGGGAATAGTGGTTGACCGAGTGGTAGAAGCAGCTCCTGTCATTGGCGGGTATAATGTGCATGCGGCAAAACTGCGTCGCTGTGGTGTTCCAATACAAACATCTCATTCGATTAAAGAAGTATGTGGGCAGGATAAAGTGGAAGGAGCAGTGGTCGTCCGACTTGACGAGAACTGGAAACCAATCAAAGACTCGGAGGAGTATATCAAATGTGATACTATTTGTCTTGCGGTTGGCCTGACCCCGTCAACTCGACTGCTTTCCCAGATCGGTGTTCAGTATGAGTTCATCCCTGAGGCAGGAGGGTACGTCGCGATTCATGATGACACCATGCAGACCTCGGTCAAAGGGGTGTACGTAGCAGGTGATGCCTCCGGCATCGAGGAAGCATCAACAGCGATGATAGAAGGAAAAATCGCTGGTCTTGCCGCAGCCATACAACTCGGACGTTCAAAGAACAAGAAACTCCTAGCACAGTATCGCGAAGAACTTTCCCAGCTCCGTGCAGGACCTTTCGGTGAAAAACCACGAATAGCTAAACAAAAAATAGCAAAAATGAGGGAGAGGCACCATGCGTCAATATGAGAAAACCGGCATACTCTCCCAAAAGGATCTTCAGATCCCTTCAGAAAAACAACTGCAGAAAGGAGTCGCCATCCTTGAATGTGTCCAGGAGATCCCCTGTAACCCTTGTGTCGAATCCTGCCCGGTCCATGCAATCTCCATGAAAGATATCAACGCACCACCAGTGAATGATTTTGAAAAATGCATCGGCTGCACAAAATGTGTGAGTGTTTGTCCCGGCTTAGCGATTTTTGTTGTCAAGGTAAAGGACAGGACGGCGTGGGTAACCCTCCCCTATGAGTTTGTCCCGGTTCCAAAAGTAGGAGACATGGTCAAAGCAGTAGATAGGACGGGTGCTGTTCGAAGCAATGCTCTTGTTAAAAAAGTCATCAAACAAGGAAAAACCATGGTTATTACCATAGAAATAGACAGCGATCTTGCCATGGATATCAGAAACATAAGGGTTTAACCTATGAAACGAAGTATCGTATGCCGCTGTGAAGATATCAGCGAAGAGGACGTAATACAGGCAATTGAAGAGGGGTACACTGATATCGAGGAACTTCGAAAGAAACTCCGGATAGGTATGGGGCCCTGTCAAGGGCGGGTCTGTATACAGATCGTGGCACGTATCCTTGAAAAGAAAACAGGTAGGAAGGTAGCCAACATACCACTTCCGACAGTTCGACCACCATTGATCCCTGTATCGCTTGGGACGTTGGCAAGTGAGAAAGATGAAAAGTAAAGCAGATGTTGTCATCATAGGCGGTGGTGTGAATGGTTGTTCCCTTGCCTACAAACTGGCAAAAAAAGGTTTAGACGTTGTCCTTGTGGAAAAGAAATATCTTTCATCTGGTGCGACCGGTGCATGTGGCGCGGGGATCCGTCAGCAATGGTCGACACGGGAGAATGCCTTACTTGCTATCAAAAGCGTTAAAATGTTTGAACAGTTGAGTCATGAGCTTGGTCAGGACATCGAGTTTCGGCAGGGTGGATATCTTATTGCAGTGCATGATAAAAAAGAAATGGACCAAGCAGAAAAGAACGTTACTATGCAACGGTCATTAGGACTGAAAGTCGATATTCTAAAACCTGAGGAAATAACAGATGTTGTCCCCATCCTGGACGTGCAGGGTATGAAGGCGATCGGGGCGACGTTCTGTCCAACAGATGGCCATGCCAATCCCTTCAGGACCACCTTTGCATATGCTGATGCTGCACGAAGCCTTGGTGCTGAGATCAACACCCATACCATGGTTTTGAACCTAAAAACATCAAAAAAAGCAATTCGAACCGTAGTGACAGACAAAGGCCCCATCCAGACGGATGTCGTAGTCAACGCAGCAGGGATAGATTCAAAAGCGATCGCTGAGATGGTACACCTTAAACTACCCCTCATCCCGTTCCGTAAAGAAATCATGGCAACAGAACGACTCCAATCATTATTCGAAGCGATGGTTATCTCCTTTAAAGACGGGATTTATTTCAGTCAGCAGAAAGAAGGACAGATCGTCGGTGGCATCCCAATCCCTGAGGAGAAAGGAGGATACAAAACCATGCCGACATTCCGATTTCTCGAGCATATGGCACATACTCTGACGAGATACGCTCCTGTTCTGAAACATGTGAATCTGCTACGACATTGGACCGGGTTTTATGATGTGACCCCTGATGCAAGACCAATCCTGGGGGAAGTCAAAGAGATAAAAGGCTTCCTGCAATGCAATGGATTCAGTGGTCATGGATTCATGATTTCCCCGATGGTATCAGAGCTACTCACCAATCTTATTGTGGATGGAAAAACATCCGAAATGCTTGAGAATCTGACTCTTGATCGTTTCAAGGGCAATAACATCGAAAAAGAACTCTCCGTGGTCGGTTGAACCGAATTTATTCTGTTATAAACTCATACCATTGGACTTTCCCGTTCTCTACAAGGTCCTTTATTTTTTCCTGATCTTTTGAACAAGTATCATTTCCTTCCTTGAATCTGACGAAGACAATCGAGTCGTCCTCAAATTGAATCCCATCAACGGGCCCACCGAGAAATCGGAACCGTTCGGGATTATAGGGGTAATATTTCATCTTTTCATGATACATTTTGTCTTGGGCGGTGAGATGTTCTATCGTATGTTGCAGAGGGGTTACTACGCTTCGATAAGAGAGTAGTACCCCAATGATGAC
>DAJP01000105.1:0-2378 GCA_002496355.1 Euryarchaeota archaeon UBA346
AGATTCCTCTTGAAAAACTGTTTTCAACGGTCCGAATCTTGTATTGTGTTATTTTTGGAAGATCCCTGGTAAGCCAAAGAGGTATTTCACACGAGTAAACTCGCTCAGTCCGTATCCGTTTAATTCTACGGTATACTGATCCCAGGAGAACGTCCCAGTCGCGATACAGGGTCCTTCGAACATCCCGGTGCGGGCGAGTCTCCAGACGTTTTCAGCGGTGTTGACGATTTCGAGATCCAGGTTTAACACCATGCCGTCGCGTTCTGCGTCTATATGGAGTTTCTTTGGATAATGCATGAAGGGTAGTCCTTTGGGTGTAGCGGTCTCTGTGTAGGTGACGGTGAATTTGTTAAACTCGGTGATGTTGCGGTTGTTCGGGGAGATGATGATGGAGTCAAAGGCGAGTTTGAAGGGTGCGCGGAGGCTGAATTTGGAGACGTACATTTCCCAGCCGTTGTCGAAATGGAGGTTCGCCCAGTCCCATCCTTTTGAGACAGAACGAGGGACGACGGATTGCCAGACATGGTCATGGTAGCCTATACCACCGACGGTGTATTGTTTTCCTTCCCAGGAGATATTTCCGATGACTTTGCACCGGGGGACGTAGTAGTCTCCTCCAGTGACTAGGCTGGCGAGGGGGAGGTTTGCGCTTCTTCCTTCGACCCAGACGGGGAGGAAATCCGCGGTGAATTCAAAATCTGCGATGAATGCTTTTTCTTCGTTGACCGCATGGACCTGCCAGGAGGGATACAATCCTTTCGCCCAGCTGTTCTCAAAGGTGACACCAACTCCATCGCCTGTTGCCTGGAGGGTCCCACGTCGTTTATTAAACGTGCTGAGGGGATAGTTATTTCCCGCGTCATCGAAGAGGAGGATGAAGAGGTTGTCTGGTCTGAGGAATCGGACATCGAAGAATTTCATTTGGTTGAAGCTGACGATGAGGGAGTATCCTTGCAGGTCGCTGTCAGGGTCGTTGAAAAAGACGTTGAAGTACCACCATTCTCGTCGGCTTCCTTTGTGGCTTCCTTCATCAGAGAGTTGAAGAACGTGTCTCCCGGAGTCAATGACGCGGTTGGTCCCTGGGGGTGTTGGTTCAGTGTTCTCCCCGGAAAGGGGTGACTCGATATCGACCGGGGGGATCTGTATATCTGGTTGCTGTGTCTTTGCGTTTTGATACACGAGATATCCTATGGATGAGATGAGGAGAATAGAACACATGCCTAGGGCAAGTGTTTTTTTATGTGAGGTGTTTCGTTTTGTTTTTTTGGGTTCCATGCCGGGGAGGTGTTCATATTCTCGGTAGCGTTTCCAGTAGTAGCTTCTGCCGAGGAACCGCCAGGTTAATGCAACCCCGATGAATATGATGGGGATGCAGACCCAGAGGGGGACATAAGTCATGAGGTTGTTGATATTACGAACCTCCTCTAGATGGGTGTTCATGGAGTCGACCGTGGTGTTGTAGGTAAGCTCCGCTGCTTCGCCGATCGGATCGTTAATCTTCAGGTATCTTGTGATGATCTTTGAATGCATCGCGGAGGGATAGTAGAGGTTGAGGAACTCGGAGAGATGCGCGGAGAGGACCAGGTGTCGATAGACATGGATGACGTATCCGCTTGTTGGGTTGACGGTGAGCTGGAAGGTCTCATCGCAGTAGTATGTGTGTCCATGCCAGGTGATTTCTTTATTGTACACATCGGATCGCCAGACGGATACTTCGACGCCGTCGAGGTACCCTGTTTTTATGCGTTGCATGTCTCTGACCAGCACGATGGTTTCTTTTCCGTGTTGTTCTCCGTTGGATTCAACCCATCCGACCTTGAGAGTGTTGATGTTTTTGTCGATGGCTGGGATACCCATGCGTCCTGCGTTGACGTTCATGTAGGACAGGTTGGTGGTATGGGAGTCCACCCAGTACCATTCGCTGACTTTTTGGGTGTTGTTGATGACGCTGAGGATATCACCGTTGTTGTCGTAGATGACATCATGGATCAAGGCGTTGTTTGTCTCTTTTTGGAATTCTGAGACATGGATGACTTCTGTCGCCAGGAAATCTTTTTCGATGGGTGTACGTTCGGGGAGGAGCCATCGGATTACAAAGGGGATGCGTTGTTGGTCTTTGCCCTGGATGAACAGACCATTCCGTTCCCAGTAATGAACTGCTCCGGTGTCCTCCCAGCTGTAGTTCTCAGGGAGTTTTGTCTCTGAGACGACTTGTTGAGGAATGAGATACAGGTAAGCGACTCCACCTAGGATAAGGAGAAATACTCCGATAGCTAGTCCGACGTCTTCGTAGCGTTTTAGTTTTATAAAAAAGATCGCGATCACACTGGGGATAAGTAAGGAAACTCCAATGATAAGGAGTATTGTATTCCACGGTA
>DAJP01000105.1:2746-8708 GCA_002496355.1 Euryarchaeota archaeon UBA346
CAAGGCTAGGGGGGTTTTTTGAATGTTGGAGGAGGATGTTTTGGCATGAAAATACTTATAGACGAAATAATATGTAGTCTGAGAGGATCCCTGATGCCAGAAGACCCTATCCCTGAGGATATACGAAAGGAATACGAAAAGACAATGCAGCGCGCGATCACAAAAAAGATCGGGACGATGACCATAATTGTGATGGAGGATACCTATGATAAAGCGCTCATGGCGTTCAACCTGGGGGTCGCTGGGGTGGAGATGGGGATGAATGTGTCATTGTTTTTCACCTCACGAGGGGTCAATATCTTGAAAAAATCATATAAGCCTCGACGTGCCCATTGGGGTGAGGCACCCATCGCATGGAAGGAATCCTCAATCAAACACAGAGGAGGTATCGTCCTTGCGGAGCTGATGTACCAAGCCCGGGACATGGGAGCGCATTTCTATGCCTGTTACACCTCGATGCTTTCCATGGGTGTGAAAGAATCCATGCTGTTGGATAACATCAAGGTGATACGTATGGCGGAGTTCTTAGGTTTAATGCTTGAATCAGAGATTCAACTTGTCATCAGCTGAGGGAGCAGACCATGGACCTTGAGGAGATACTAAAGGAGCGCGCATCGATCTTTGACAGGGCGCTGACCGGGAATCTGAAGCCACGGGAGCCGGAGATCTTCTATGATGCGTTACGATGGATCCCCTTGTCTGGTGGGAAACGGCTCCGTCCGATTCTTGCGATGCTTGCCTGCGAAGTAGTCGGCGGGGTGCCTGAGTCGACCATCCCGTTCGGGATCGCCCTTGAGTATATGCATAACTCGACCCTGGTGCATGATGACATCATCGATAAGGATAAATGGCGGCGGGGTCTACAGACGACTCATGAGAAATTCGGTGTCCCGTTTGCGATTCTCGCGGGGGACGCGTTGATCGGTGAGACGTACCGGATGCTATCCTATATGGCTCCTCCTGAACTCAATTCCGTGACGTATAAGGAGCTTATCCGTTCCATTGCGGATGCAGCAAAGGATTTCTACGAAGGAGAAGCCTTGGACATTGAGTTTGCGGGTCGGCTTGATGTGACCATCCCGCAATACATGAGGATGATTGAGAAAAAAACAGGTCAGTTGTACTATCTGGCGGGTAAGGGAGGCGCACTGATCGGTAAGGGCAACAACAAACAAGTGGAGAACATGGCGTTGTATGGCACTCTGTTTGGCTTGATGTTTCAGATAAAGGACGACCTGTTGAATATCCTGACTGAACAGATCATCCTGGGAAAACAGATGATCGGCAGTGACATCTTGAATGGGAAACGCACCCTGATGTTTGTGCATGCGTTAACGGAGCTTAGTGAAAAAGATAAGAAAAAGATGATGAAGACGGCTGGGAATGAGAATGCAAGCCAACAGGATATCCTAGAGGTGATTGATTTGTTCCGGGCTTCAGGATCTATAGCGTTTGCGGAAAACAAGCTAGCAGAGTACCGGGACACCTCAAAAAAATGTCTTGATATCATGGATTCCTCCGAGAGTAAAGACCTGCTTATTGCGTTGGCTGACTATAGCGTCACACGATTATACTGATTTTTTTTTTTTAGATGAAAAACGCCCAGGTGATGATGAGAAACGCGATCAGTAAAAAAAATAACGCTAAGGTGTAGGGATTCAGCAGCAGCGTTCTCCAGTTCATAAAGAAGGATTTCTTCCATACCTTATAAATATTGTGTTCCTCTGGTGGTGGAAAAGCACAAAAACATCTGATACTAGGCTTTGTTGTTTTTCTTTTTAGGGATAATGTTTTTCAGAAGGTTTTTTTCAATTATTCCACTGTTAATTTGTCACTTTGATGTTTTTCCACCATATGTTTATGTATACTTTTTTCAAAGATAACTGTAGTCTCCCTATATCTAGTAGATTGGAGCGTTCATGGGTATGTCAAAATATTGTCAACATTGTAATGTTGAAAATCCTGATGATGCTTTTTGGTGTATCAACTGTAACACAAAAATACTCAACAATGCTATTGTTAAGTCACAACCGCCATTGAATTCTATTGAGAATGATAGGGTTGGATCTTCATCTGTGCAGCATCATCATGGTATATTTGTTTTTGTCTCTATTGTCTCTGTAGTCATCGCAATCGCTTGTCTCTTGGTGTATACTTTTTTGAATGGTTCTGTTTTTGCTTTTGGTCATCATGATGATTTTTTAGGGATCGATAGTGAAATAAATGAAGATTTCTGGTTCGAGGGGCAGTATTTGAACACCAGCTCGGGTTGGTCGTTTGAACTAACGAAGGTGAAAGAGTACACCTTGCAAGGTAGAATATTAGCTTTGAAAACTTACCATAAAAACGATATTCCTTATGACCCGTGCAATTCTTTTTCACCAATAGATTTTTTTATTGGTGTGGATGATGTTCTAACGAATACGAGTAACTATGTTTATTCGATTACATCTTTTGATCATCGAAAAGTGTCATGGTATCTGTACAATGATGATATGGGTGCGTATCTGTATTTCAAGTCGCATACGGGGAATAATCATATCATTCCACATACAAAAGAAGTCCTTGATGCGTTAGTTCACAATGTGAGTACTGGTGTTTCTGTTATTTTGAATGGGAGTTTGGTTCATTTATATGGCACGAACGGGAATCAAATCTGGAGATGGACAACAGATACCAGTATTGGCAATTATGATTGTGAAATAATCTTAGTCGATGAAATCAAAATTATACAGAGCTACGGATGAGATTTCATTCATAAGATGTATTTCATATGATTTAGAACATTGGAGGACTTCTTGTATAAGATATATGGTCCCGATAAAAAAAATAAAATCAATCAACGGCATCGTTGGTTAAGGATATTTACAGAAAAAACATTCTAACAAAAAGAAGAGGCGGAGTGAATAACCAGGCTCTCCAGGGAATAGATGTGGTGTTGATTTCCCGGTTCAGCGAGAAACAAGCTTCTCCGAAATTTTTGTACCGGGGATATACATTTATATCAAAGAATGTCCCTGCCATATGGTGCGGAGGAATTGGTTTAGCTGAAGCAATTCGTGACTTGATACCGGGGAGATATCCAGGGAGTTGACGTGAGGGCTTGTTTTTATGTTCCCCGCGTTGTCAAACACAACGGCATATGCAGCGGTACCACAACCTTCGTAGTACCAATCGTATGGTCCTGGGGCAATGACGGTTCCTTGTATGAGATCGTCGATATAGAAGTCAACCTTATGGATGCCGCTGGTTTCATCGCTGACAGTTGCTGTCAATAACCACTTGGTTTTCAACAGGTTTTGTGCTGTGAGGGTAAGGTTAATGGTTGGGGTGGTCTGATCGATTTTGAACACGAACTGGTCTTGTATTTGTTGTGTGTTTCCCGCAGTATCAACCGAATAATACGACAAGTTATGGGAATCATCAGATGTGATGAGTATTGGTGTTGTATAGATGCTCCAATTCTCATCATCTATGTGATAATAGGTCCTGTTAATTCCTGAAGTATTATCGGTTGCGGTGAGTATGATGGTGATGTCACTGATATACCAGCTGTTGTTTCCGAGGAGTCCGGTGACGGTATGGGTTGTATGTGGTGGGTTCGTATCGATTTTTAGAAATGCTACCTTCGTCGTTTCTATGTTACCGACGTTGTCGACCGAGTAATACGAAAGCGTGTGATCTCCATCTGTTAAAATCTTTACGGGTATGTTGTAGATGTTCCAGGGGTCATTATCGATTTTATACAAAGTGTAGTTGACACCAGATTCGGTATCATCAGATTCGAAGGTGACATACACAGGAGTGATGAACCAATCATAATTCCCCAAGGTTCCATTCAGAGCAATGGTGGTTGTTGGTGCGGTGATATCCAAGATGGTGGTGAACTTCCAAAGGGGGCTTGTCGCGGACATCCCTTGGTTGTCCCATGCGACGATTCTCCAATTATATATGTTGTTATATTCAAGTGTTCCCGGGTTGAATACTTCGGTGGTTTGGTTGCTGACTATCTTGGGTGGTGGATTGTTTGTCCCAAAGTAAACGTCGTAGGTGATTTTATCGGTAGAATCGGGGTCTCCACCGGTCCACCTGAGATTCACATGAATATCAATGTCTATAGCTTCATCTGCGGGGGATGGATTGTTTGGTTGATAGGGGATGCCGATACTTACATTCCATGTTGATAAATTGCTCATTGAATCAAATTGATCTTTCGCTCGACAGGTGATGTTGAAAGTGTTTTCTGCAACCCAGGTATGGGTCAGCGTGATCATTTCTCCTGAAGTATATGATCCAAGCCAGTTGACCGTGGTGTTATCCCCCCAATCGATGGAGTAATACACCGGGTCTCCATCCGGGTCTGATGTGACAATGGTGTAGTTATATCTCATTCCGACTGCCCCGATATGTGGTCCGAGGATATTTGGAGTGATCGGGGGGCTGAAGGGCGCATAGTAACGACGAACCCGGAACACCCGTGACCCAGGGATTGGATAGGTGTTATTATAGGACCAGACGGTGTCTCCATCCATGGTGACTTCAAAGAGATGTCCTGGAGGGCCGTTACAAATCAGGGTGTTCCCATTCGGAAGCCGCTCGCAGCCAGAAATGTAACTCGCGTAAAAGGAACGGAGGTCTTGTGCATGATACTGCCAGGTGAGATTCTCTGGCCCGTAGGCAGCACCGGAAGTATACGTATAGTTCCCTTGGTCATCAATGGGGGGTGTGATTTCATCGATGGTGGAATAGAGTTCCCCTGGGCGGTTCCAGCCGTTATTGAAGATAAGAATATTCCCTTCTCCTGGGCATCCCGGTACGATCCATTGTGCATCATGAGGCCCGAAGAGTTTTTGGTCAATGGATATCCCTGCACGATAGGTTTGCGGATTGCCCCATCGGTACAGAAAATCCCCTCCTTTGTCATAAATACCGCCAGTGTGATTTCTTGCTTCCTCCGTTGTTGTACTATGATCGATGATCCAAAATTCACCTATATGTCTGCTACATATGATGATCTGATCAAAGGTAGGGTTATAGTGAAGGGTGTTGGGATGAATCCAGTCTTTATATCCATCCCGTGCGAAATTGATATCCAGTAATTCTGGATGTTCTGCGACAATCCCGTAGTTTTCTTTCGTGGAATTCACATCCTGTATTAAATGATCCCAGAGATGCCATTCCCACACAATATCACCGCTTTTAGGGCCTGTGGGATGCACTTCTACGATGTAGGCAGGCCATAACTCCCCATCCCAGATGAATGATTTATTTCGCCCGGCATAGATTGATTCTGCAGCTGTTTTTCTTTCCAGCGCAAGAATCAGAACATTCCCATTCGGCAATGGCGCGACATCATGGG
Organism: Euryarchaeota archaeon UBA346; assembly: GCA_002496355.1. Classification (GTDB taxonomy): domain Archaea; phylum Thermoplasmatota; class E2; order DHVEG-1; family DHVEG-1; genus SM1-50. Next base: position 8,106 of record DAJP01000105.1, read on the forward strand.
TTTGCCAATAATTCTCCCCTGAGAATGGAAATTCCCAGATCACGGTCCCGTTCCAAGTTATTTTCTGAATTCCTCGATTAACTTCTGGCATGGATTTCAAGAATGGTCTGAGGATGCTTCCATTGTCTACCAGATAGACACCATAGCAAGGGGTGTAATTCGTAGGCCATGTATGGACGACTGTTCCCGCGTGGTCGATTAAATAGGTTGAGCTATTATTCGTCGATATAGGTGTAAATAAGGTGTATCCCTGAAAGTTTTCATTTCCGGTGGTAAATGAGTAGGTGTTACGTATCCAAACAATCCCATCCGTAACATCGACCCACCAAATGTAGGTAGTATTCTCTTTTAATAAGTCGTTCCTTCGCGGGATATGAATCGTTTGACCTGGTGCCGCGATACCCTGCTGTGCACCCCCTGTGAAATCAGGGAATGTCCTAACCCTATACCAAACAGAATCATCCCCGGCATCGGCTATTATGAAACTGATCTCAGAAAGATATACGGCAACATGGGTTGAGGTATTCGCGGGTTTCTCTTGAATGATGATGGGATTTTCTTCAGCCCCTCCGCTACTGGAGCATAAAATAAAACTTGTTCCCA
>DAJP01000044.1 GCA_002496355.1 Euryarchaeota archaeon UBA346
CCCGGGGAGGACTGGACAAGCATAACAGTCTATGGAGACATCCTTTATCCTATCAATGAAACCACACTCTATCATGTTGGATCACAAGGAGATTGGAATTATATCATGACACCGACAAAACAATCAGGAGAAATCATTTTGTGGATAGAATGGCCCGAATGGGGAGCAGATTGGGAGACCATCCACATTATCAATGGATCGTTTGTCCATCCAAGCGTGGACTCCTTTGCCTGGGGCTTCGATTTTAAATTAACTGTCACCATTAAAGATATGGATATGGAGGCTCTAAAATACTCTAATGTATCCTTACTCTGGGAAGAAGAGAATGTCGAATTTAATGAAACTCAAGGGGATAATACACTAGGTAATGGACGGAACGGCGAGTACTCCTTCTGGATACGACAAAGTGAACAGGGAGAATTCCCACCAAAAAACATTACCATCGCGGCATATGATGAATCATCACGTTTATCAGGGTATACAAAAATCATCATGGAACGACCAAACATTCCACCACTCGTCTTTGTCGATGATGACTACAATAGCTCCATACCAGGATGGGGATATAATCATTTCAACACCATAGAAACAGGGGTCGACTCTGTCGATACAAATGGTACCGTGCTTGTTTTCAATGGGATCTATCCGGAGAGCATCATCCTCAATAAAACACTTCGTCTCCTTGGAGAAGACAAATACACAACCCGTATCGAGGGAACCGGCATCGGAGATGCAATCAATATTACAGACGATAATGTGACAATACAAGGATTTACCATTCGGAATTACACAGAAGGAAATGGCATTATCATCGCATCAAATAACAACAAAATCATGGATAATATCATAGCAGATAACATGGCTGGCATCGTGACATATTATGGGAATCCATTCGAGACGATATCCTCAAACACCGGCTATAACATAATTACCCATAATCGTATCATCAGTAATACAGAAGGGAATATCGGATTGAGCGGATTTAATAACAGTATCATTGACAATGTCATTTCTTCATCCCCGTTTGGAATCATGGTGATGGTTTCCGCATCAAATACTGTCTCACAGAATACCATCGTCGATAATGAAATTGGAGTCGGAATTTTAGCATCATATCATACAATTGTTACTCAGAACAATATTTCGCAGAATGAAAAACTTGGTGTGTTTGATTTCTGCACATCTAATACGATTATACGTCAGAACAATTTTATCGGCAATGGCCAACAAGCTTATTTCAGGCAGACCATAGCACTCAGATTTGGGCTCCTTCACACGATCTTAAATTGCCCTATCAACCGCAGTATATGGGACGAGAATTACTGGGAGAAACCACGGATTCTGCCATACCCCATCCCGGGTTTAATTAGCTTTAATCGTGGGTTTGTGACCGATCCGCCGTATCGATTTAATTTCTTCCAGATTGATAGACACCCAGCAAAAACACCCTATGACATCCCTGGAGCAGAATAATGAATAATCAAAAGAACCTCATAAAAATCCTTTGGATAATTATTCTTTTCTTCGGTGTCGTTATCGCACCAAACACAAACGTTATTACTATAAGAGCATCAGGAGATAGTCAACCAATAGAAATCCCTAACAAGATTTGGGACACCACGACAAAGACGACTCAAACAATCCAATTAACTGAACAACAAATCCCATTGGTCCGTGTTATTTTTGATAATCTTAAGAATCAACTCTCATGCACTGGGTCCACTGAAGAAACACAAAAAATATTCAACGACACGATCATAGAACTCAACAGGCACCATCTGCTCCCTGAGGGGATGACTGTTAAACAAGCACAACGCTTAGTCAACCAGGTATGCATCCATCCAAGAACAGCATCACGGCTTCAGAGACTTGCTCAGAACCTCCAATCGCAGACAACCGATGGAGCCATCCAGAACTCGTTCTGCTCGGTCGCAGGTAACACCAGCAACACTCATGTCGCGAAACTCGCGAAACGAATCGCACTACGCATGTACTACATCATCGATTATAACACAGGAAACGAACCCTTGAGCAATCTCGCCACCGGTCTATATATCATCTTTAATGAGATCAGCAAGATCAACTCACTCTTCCTGAGACAGGACGGGCGTCATCTAGGTGCTTGCCTGTATTTCGGCAACTATCATTATGCGGAATATCCGAACTGGTTATCCCCCGCGCAAGGATGGATCCAGACAGAGGGGTCTCATGGAAAACAAAACATCACCGGCTCTTTCTGGGGACAAACCATGACCAGTGGCTGGCAGCCACAAGTCGACTGGTACATGAACTACAGCTGGAGAGGATGCCTCGGATTCACAGGATTACTGTACTACAGTGGGACGGATAATGTCTATTTTCTAGGCTCAGCCCTCTCCGTTAATGTCGGTTCGAACCGACCATGACCCACGAAAAAAAGATCAAGAAATCTATTTAAACAGCAGCTTCTTCAAAACAACTCGTTATGAATACTCAGTCCCAACAAATCGGATGGCAACTGCATCACCGTGAACAACTCTTCATCCGCGCGAACAGCGGCGCACCCACCATCCGACTCAAATTCTATCATTATCCGTCATACCGACAAACCATTCTTCTGAATCAGCTTCCGGTCGACTGCAAATTGAAAACCAAAAAGGACAACATGTTTTTCCTCTTCTCTCAAAAGGTCCGGACGAAGGCAACTATCTCCCTTGAACGAATTATCTCCATCCACCCGATCCTCTCGACCGTCTCCCCGCATATTTCCTGGGGGAGGATCTCAGATATCCCACGAGCACTCCAACGAAAATACGGACAAAGCTTCACATACTGGCCAGTGGACTCACCAGCACTCCAGGAAATCTCACAGGAATCCTGGTTTGGCACCGATGATCTCACCAGCTGGGTACATGCAGCGTATACCTACATCATTAGGACGATACGATACCCTGAGAAACAAGATAAACGACTTGGTGCTGACAACGTGCTGCGCACCGGCAGTGGTGACTGTGATGAGTTCACCGACCTGTTCATCACCCTTGCTAGAATTCGCGGTATCCCATGTCGTCGATTGACCGGGTATTTCATCCATTCAGCAACCAAAGAGGCTGAACCCCATGCCTGGGCGGAACTGCATTCACCTATCCATGGATGGATCCCGATCGATATCGCACTTCACAACGTCGGGAACCATACCATCAACTACGTGATCGGGAAGATAGAGGAGTTCAATCCATCGCTTCTGGATTACCAGATCCTTCGGCAGACCCTCGCAGTCCATTACCACTGGGAACGACCCTCGCCCACCGTGACACCACTCTTTGAAAAGAAAGAAAAAATCCAAGGAAGTCCT